>CAZXTJ010000383.1:0-8033 GCA_964643655.1 uncultured bacterium | reverse complement strand
AACAATATGAACTCCGAAGAGAGCAATGGAAGGATGTCTGTTGAGGACTATGAGCGTTTCAAGCGTTTGAAGCAGGTCATTGATGAAGAACGCCAAAGTAAGTGGTCGAAACATTTTGGTGTAAACCCAGCTGTTGGCCAATAGTCTCGACAATTGCCCGTCGATCATTGTGGTCGGCGGGTTTTTGCATATCTGAATCTTTTCGACAGTCTCTTTGCCGCCATTTCTCACAACTGTAAGTACTCATCTCCGCATGTCGACTTCTGCGTGAGATGATAAAGGCGGTGCAAAATGAGAAGTTCACATAATGGCTGGATTGCCTTGCTCCTTGTAGTCTTGATGGCCTCTGGTTGCGGTAAAGCCAACCAACAGAATGGAGCGCGTAGAGCTCGACCAGCAAAAGTAGTGGTCGCTCCTACTGAGAAGCAGACGCTCATTCCCTATATCAAATCTGTTGGCTCGCTGGAAGCCAAAGAACGTGTTGAAATTGCGGCTGAGGTCGATGGACCTGTGGAAGGCATAGCGTTCGAAGAAGGAGACATCGTTGCAGAAGGACAGTTACTGTTCTGTGTAGACAAATCTGTTCTGACAGCCTTGGTTGATCAGGCCGTTCCTGACTTGAATTTGGCCAAAAGAAACTTACAGCGAACCAAGTCGCTGGTCCTGTCAAGGACAGCAACAAAACAGGAGTTGGATGAGGCTCAGCAAGCATTCGATACTGCAAAAGCAACGCTAAACCTACGCAGGAAGCAGCTCGAGCGAGCTTGTGTGAAAGCTCCATTCTCGGGACGACTTGGCAAACGTTTGGTCAGCAGGGGACAATTTGTTAGTCGTGGAGATATGTTGGTCACCTTAGTTGACGAGGCACATATCAAAGCCAATTTGAATGTGACCGAGAGAGATGTTTCATTGGTCAAATTGGGGCAAAAAGTAGAGATTACTGTTGCTGCCTTCAAGGGCAAGACATTTCAAGGAAAGGTCTCTTTTATCTCTCCTGAGCTTGATGCGGCTACTCGCCTTCTCACTTTGGCAGTTGACATTGACAACGAGCAACTCGAACTGAAAGCAGGCATGTTCTGCCAGGCAAAAATCATTACTGGTGCCAAGCGGGAAGCACTTGTAATACCAGATGCCTCTTTGCTGATTGAGGGGCAGGATACACGAGTCGTTGTCATAGACCAAAAAGGGCTAGCAAACTTTCGTAAAGTAAAAGTTGGTAAACATCTCGATGGATACGTGGAAGTCCTTTCAGGCTTATCTCTTGGTGAAAAAGTAGTCATTGAGGGATTGCAGAAGGTACGAGCAGGCGCAAACGTTGACATGGCCGAAGCTCCGAGGATTGGAGCAAAGTCATGACTTTTTCTGAAGTATTCATAAAGCGCCCTGTATTCACTTCAATGGTGAGTATGGCTCTTGTCATCTTCGGTTTAGTTGGCCTCAGTCGTTTGGCAGTGAGAGAGTTGCCCGATGTAGACCCACCTATTGTGAATGTTCTCACTGTCTACGTTGGTGCCAATGCTGAAATTGTCGAGACAGAGATTACAGAGAAACTCGAAGAGTCTATCAACGCTGTTGAAGGCATCAAGACGCTACAGAGCGAGAGTCGCGAAGCGGTGAGCAACATCACTATAGAATTCAACGTCAATCGCGACATAGATATTGCCGCACAAGACGTTCGCGATGCTGTTGCCCGTGTGAGAGGCCGCCTTCCTGAAGATGTGGAAGAGCCAGTTATTGCCAAGCAAACGGCAGATGCGCGTCCTTTCTTGTGGGTGGCACTTTACAGTGATAGGTACGATACAAAGGCTTTGAGCGAGCTGGCAGAAGTTACACTCAAGGATCGATTGGAAACTGTTTCTGGCGTTAGTTCTGTGATTATCGGTGGAGAAAAGCGTTATGCCGTTAGAGTGTGGCTAAACTCTGATGCCATGAAGGCTCACGGAGTGACAGCCCTCGACGTAGAGCAAACCTTGAGAAGGGAAAATCTAGAGCTACCGTCTGGAGTCATACAAAAACGAGATCGCGAAATGACTGTTCAGCTCCTGGGACAAATAAACTCACTCGAGCAATTCAATAGTTTGGTAATTCGACAAGAAGGTGCAAAGCTAGTCCGTTTGGGAGACGTCGCTCGCGTTGAAAATGGAGTCGAAGACGAGGATAGCGTCGCACGTTACCGATCACGGCCAGCAGTTGGTTTGGGTATTGTTAGACAATCCAAGGCTAATACTATTGAGGTTGCAAGAGGTATCAAGGCCGAGATGAAGAGCATGGCAGCAAACATTCCTCAGGAAGTGGAATATGCAATTGCGTACGATGAGAGTATTTTCATCGAAAAAGCCATTCATGAGGTTTGGCTCACACTAGGTGCAGCCTTTTTGTTGGTCATTTTGACTGTCTATTGGTTCCTTGGCGACATATCGTCGACTATTGTTCCTACTATCACCATTCCTGTTGCCGTGACGGCTACTTTTGGCTTGCTCCATTTTCTAGGTTTTTCAATCAATGTTGTCACAATGCTGGCATTGGTTTTGACCATTGGTATTGTTGTTGATGACTCAATAGTCGTCTTGGAAAATGTGCACCGTCATGTAGAAGAAGGAATGGATCCGATGGTGGCGGCGACTACAGGGATGAAAGAGATCTTCTTCGCCGTCATCGCTACTACTGTTTCACTTGTCGTTGTCTTCTTACCAATGGCCCTGCAGACAAGTTTGACAGGGCGTGTCTTCAGTGAGTTTGCAGTTACACTTGCGGGTTCAGTAACCATTTCAACCTTTCTTGCTCTATCCTTGACGCCAATGGCTGCTGCGAGGTTACTAAAACCGCTGAAAGTCAATTCATCTAATAGCCGTTCTCTGCGTTATGAACGAGCTTTGAAATGGGTTCTGAAAAGGCCTTTTCTGGCATTGTTCGTCTGTCTCTTAATCGTTGTTTTGTCTGCTCTTGCTTTTAGTGAGTTGGAAGCAGAGTTTTTACCTGAAGAGGATAAAGGGCGACTTTTCTCCATCGCAATTGCTCCTGAGGGAGCAACTAGTGAATATACAGAGCGCGTAATTAGGCGCTTGGAGACTGTTATATCAGAGGTGCCAGAAACATTTGGTTATTTTACTGCCGTTGCTCTTGCGCGTTCTGGCCCAGGTAAGGCAAATGAAGGATTGATGTTTGTCAGATTCAAGGAAGAAAGAAAACGTGCCCTGAGTGATATCTTGGCTGGACCAAGAGGATTGTTTGCTCAGTTTCTGGGTAACATCGAAGGGGCAATCGCTATTCCAATCGTGCCCAAAGCTATTTCAGGCGGTTTTGGTCAGCCTTTTCAGCTCGTGTTGCAGAACACTGATTTGAAGAAACTAGACTCGGAGGCAAAGAAGGTCGCTGCATATTTGCATGAGGCAGGATATTTGGCCAATGTTCGCATCAACTTCAAATTGAACAAGCCTGAGTTGAAGATACACATCGACAGAGATCGTGCAGCCACTTTGGGTGTCTCCGTACGAGACATTTCGCGTACTTTGCAGCTGTTGTACGGAGAGCTCGACGCGTCCACTTTCAAAAGAAATGGAAAAGAATATGACGTCATCACGCGCTTGAATCGCGAACACCGTTTGGTTCCACAAGAGCTGGAGCGCCAATACGTGAGGAACAGCTCTGGTCATTTGATCAGTTTGGACAACATCGTTCGCATGGAACTCGCTGGTGGGCCCAACTCTATCTTTCGCTACAATCGCCTACGTTCAGTGACTATTGAAGCTACACCTACCTTCATTCCTCTAGGTACAGCAATCGATAAAACGAAAGCCTATCTAGCAGATAATCTTGCAAGTGACTTTCGTTATGAATGGTCAGGTGAATCGCTGGAGTTCATCCGTACTGGAAACGAGCTCTATTGGATCCTCGCTTTGGCTTTGGTGATTGTATACATGTCGCTGGCTTCACAATTTGAGAGTTTGACTCATCCTTTGACTGTAATGATGACCATTCCCTTGGCTTCACTAGGTGCTTTCGGTTCATTGTGGTTACTGGCCCGTTGGAACGATTTTGCTCAAGGTGTGTACGGATGGGCCAACTATGCTCCAAATCCTCCAGCGTGGTTAGTCTCGCTATCTCCTTGGTTACCTCGTGTTCCAGCGATGACAATCAACCTCTTTAGCCAGATTGGACTGTTGCTGCTCATTGCTCTTGCCACGAAAAACGGTATCTTGCTCGTTGAATTCGCCAATCAGAAAGTGCGCAAGGGTTATTCTGCTGTAGAAGCCATGGTCGAAGCAGGGAGAATAAGACTCCGTCCCATCCTAATGACGAGTTTCTCTACAATTACGGGTATTTTGCCAATTGCAATCGGATTGGGAGCTGGAGCAGAGAGCAGAAGACCAATGGGAGTTGTTGCCGTTGGTGGCCTCTTGGTGTCCACTTTTTTGGCTTTGTTCATAATTCCGGTATTTTATGTTCTCATTGCGCGAATAAAAGAGAGATTTGGGCTTGGCTCAAGTAGTTAGAGCGGGAGGCGTTGTAAGTGCAAACACCTCCGGCTGGAGGTAAGCTAGGCGTCAATCGAATCGAGGTCTGCAAAGAGTCTCTCTTTTGTATCTTCGCAGCTCATTGTTTCAGCCACTTTGCGTACCTCTTTTATGTGTTTTGCAGCCTTCATGAAGCTCTCCCGCGTAACAGGCATGAAAAGAAACTCTGTTTATCGGCGGTTCAAGAAATATGGAATTAGCTCAGATGATGCCAAGTGACATTTATAATGTTCTGTCGCTGTGACAGATTGAAGAAACTGAATAATCTCGACAACATAGCTGTAGATTGACTCGTACATCTCCGTTATAGTGACCCCCGGAAATCCGGAGGGGTGGTACTATCCTCTTTGTCATCCATATTGGACATTTACGAGAGGACGTGGGGTGAAGGGCTCGAAACTAACGGACGACGTCCACAGAAACAGTTTGTCAGGCTGGGTGTTTTTCGATGAAACGCCTTCTTTTGAGGTGGCTACCCAGCGCATTCCCTGGCATCAGGGCGAAACGGTTTCACCTTTTTTGAACGGTGCGGATGGAGTCTCTTGCGCCGTCATCGGCTGTATCCACAATTTGGCCGAAGTAGCCCAAGTAGAGGTATCACCCAGCGAGGGGGATACTTGTGTCATCGCCAAGATCTTCGAGTCCGGTGGCCTAGATGCCGTCTCACAGCTGGAAGGCATCTATACGATTTTCATCTTCGATGGGCGCAATGGCAAGGGTTACATCTTTCAGGATGATGTGGGCTCTAACATTCCTTTGTATTTCACTCGCACTTCGCGGGGTATTCGTTTTTCCACTAGACTCAGAAATGTTCTCAAAGCGATGCCAGCCCCTCGAGAACCGGATATCGAAGCTTGTTTCGATGCCCTGTTGAGCGACACTTATTATTCAGCCAATGTCATCCCAAATCATCGCACCCTCGTCCGCAACGTCCACAAGATAATGCCAGAGACATGCCTCGAGATAGACGTGCGCGAAAGAACGAGTCGTGTCCGTCCCTTTTCGCGAATTCAATGGATGACCCGCTTCGATAATGGGGACCGCAATCTTCTGAACGCTGTCGATACCTCTATGACCAAGCACGTTTCTCTCATTTCTCCTGCTCCCTTAGGGGCAACTCTCAGCAGTGGCTACGACACAAATTATTTGCTCCATCGACTGCGCAAGGAAACGGAAGAGCCACTGACAGCATTTTCTGTGGGTGGGAAAAAGGTCAATGAGATAGGTGCAGCCAGTAATATCCTAAAAGAGTACGATGATGTCAGCCACGTCACGAGCACCCTCGAACCCTCTATCATAGAAAAGCTACCAGATATCATTTGGCGCCTGGAGGGTTACGAGTTCCAAAGTGGTATCTTCCTGCAATATGAGCTCGGTCGCCTTGTGTCGGAGGCCGGTTTTAAGTCACTCATCGTTGGCGAAGGTGCAGATCAATTCCTCAATTGGACCTTCTACAGTGATTTGTCTTGGGCCTTCCAAAGAACGGCGCTCTTCCATTTTTTCAAAGTGGGTGTAATAACAAAAGGTTGTGATAGAGGCATTATGGACCTCTTTAGAGCCAGCGGAGTTTATTCTCACATTCGTTCTTCAGCCTCGCGAGAAATCGAGTGTAACGGAATGCTCGATTACATCTTGAAGAAGAGCGGCATTCTCTTGAACAGCTATGGAGTTCAGGCTATGTATCCTTTCTTGTCGAGGCGCTTCCGTCGACTAGGCATGCTGAGAGGGCCTCTGACAGCCTGGTCAAAAAGCGATTATAAAGAGCAGGTGAAGAAACGACTGGGCCCGAAGATCTCGTCCCTTCTGCAGAAGATTGGTGGGACGACAGACGTTGAGTATCTCGTACGACCACAGCTTCCTGCTATCGTTGAGGTTCTGAAAAAGTCACGACTCATCAGTAAGCTCATAACACCTGCTCATCTCGATTTGATCTGCCAGCGGACGGATCTTTACTGGCATCTTCTCATGCAGCTGCTTTCTCTAGACATTTTCGACACACTCTTTCTGTCAGGAGATTATGACGAGCTCTTCGACGAGCCAAGTTTGTCCATGCCTCTTACCCATCATCTGAAGCCCGATAGAGGCCGATGGCAGCCTGACGAAAAGTGACATAAAGAAAAATCCCGGCAACCCATCCGATTGCCGAGATATTATATGCATTTTGGTGCCGAAGGGGGGATTCGAACCCCCACGGGATTGCTCCCACTGGTCCCTGAAACCAGCGCGTCTACCAATTCCACCACTTCGGCGACCTCTGTGGAGCGAAAGTTTAACCCACGATCGGGGCTTTAGCAAGTAGTTTAAGCGTCTTTTGGCACGACGACTTTGCGACTTCTTTTCCAGGGAGGGACATAATCGGGTGCACTTCTGATGGCTACAATGATTTTTTTTATCTCCGCCGGAGTATAACCAAGGTGTGTCAGATAGACTTCACACTCTTTGCAGCGTTCGAAATCGTTGCGGCGGCAGCAGGGTTTTTCATCAGTTTCCCAGCAGTTGAGATTGGCGTCTAGAGCTGGGCAGCTGAGGTACATGCTCGCCGGGCAATGGCGTATCTCAAAACAGAGTTTCTTACGTGTCACCGTTTCTTTCCCCCGCCGCTTCTTTCACTATACTGGCCAAGGTTTGAATATCCTGCCACATTTGCCACTTGGGTGAACCTTTGTGGCGACCTTCATTTCTAAGTAAGTATGACGGATGATACATCGGGAAGATATCTATTCCGCCAGCCTCCCATTTATATATTTTACCCCTGACACGAGTGATGCCACCTATATCGCCCAAAAAGTAGTTTTTGGGCACATTTCCCAAGGTTGCGATGACTTGGGGAGAGATTGTCTCTATTTGGGCGAGCAAGTATCGTTCACAACAGAACATCTCGTCCTCTTTGGGATCGCGATTACCTGGTGGTCTACATTTCACGATGTTGGTGATGTAAACATCTTCTCTGGCCCAGCCAACAGAGGTGAGTATCTTCGTCAGTAGTTGCCCCGCTCTGCCCACAAAGGGTCTTCCTGTCTTGTCCTCGTCAGCTCCAGGACCTTCTCCAACGAACATTACTTTGGCTTCTGCTGTGCCTTCACCAAAGACGATGTTCGTCCGTTTTTCACAGAGGCGGCAGAGTTCACAGCCGTCTATCGTTGTTTTGAGGGCTTCCATTTGCTCGGCTTTAGTGGCCATGGTTGCCTCAATTGTCCGGGTCATTGAGGAATAGCAGTTTAACGACTATGAGTCCAATCGCAATGAGTATACCGACGAGCAGCACTGTGTTTCCTCGTGACCTGCTCAGTTTCCCCCTTGGTTGATTTACACCACTGGTCGTTGGCGGTGTTTTGCTTGCCACCTTCGTGGCTGGGAGAGTGTTTTCATTTGTTGTTGGTGAGCTAGCTTTTGTGGCTTTTGCTGTTGGAGAAGCAGCCTCTGTAGGTTTTCACGTAGGTGTAGCCGTGACACTTGGAGTTGGTGGACTAACTGGAGTTGGTGGAGGTGTTGGCGTTGGTGGCCCGATTGGAGGAATGG
>CAZXTJ010000382.1:0-8064 GCA_964643655.1 uncultured bacterium | reverse complement strand
TGTCAGCCAAGTTACATCGTGGGCAATTTTGACAAAATGCCTGAAAGAAAGGTAATCACCTATGGACCAACCTCCGCTCTTTAGTCTCTTCTGACGCACTGGAATGACGACGACTCTTGGTTTTCCGCCTTCTCCATCAATGATATTGATGAGCCATATTATTCTTAGCTCTGCTTCTTTGTTTTCCTTGGCTATGTTAGTCGCCAAGGTTAGAAGCTTTTTCCATCGAGGAGTGGTCGTTCTGAGCTCTTTGAGCTTTCTAAAACTTCGGCTTTCAAGTTTGTTAATGAATATGCGACTAAGCTTTATTGGGCAACTCAGAGTGTTGGCGATGTCAGCAATTTGACAAGCAATCCAAGAATAACAACCACAGTCCATTTCAGAAACCATGCGGATGAGCAGCCTTGTGTTTTCCAAATTCATATTAGCTAGAGAAGAACGATGGATCCAGCATCCTTCGAGCAAATTGAACATGGTGACCAAATGATTTTGATAGAACAATTCAAGTTGAAAAACATCAGTAGAAGTCTCTATGGATGGGCCACCCACTTGGGCAGAAAAATGTAAAGAAATATTGGCTAGTATTTTGAAAACATCATACTGCACATTGTTCCACCGACAATCTAGCCATTTACTGCGTAGCAAAACAGATGCACGTTCCAGTGATTTGGAATCAGCCTTCTCAATAAGAGCCATTGAGTGAAAGAGACCAGGCAATCCAGGCAGAGTCACTCTTCGTTTTCTTTGTTTTTTGGAAAGCCTCTTCAATATGGAATTGAATGCCGAAAGAGCAACAGAGCTGTCGCCTGTCAAAAAAACGATTACGGCATCTGCAAGGTCGTAGTCATCTTCTTCCATGTATGATTGCCATTTAGCCGCTTCTTCGAGATTTCCATCATAGACAGCCAATGTAAACAAATCGACGGACAACTGTGCTTTGATGAGCTTGCTGTACGCATCAATGTGACTGCGGGCATAATTTGCTATCTCAAAATCATCTGTAAAGAACTCGGTGAAAATGCGCAGGATGAGAGGCAAAACCAGTTTTTTAATTCTTGGGGCAAAGCACTGGAAGCAGTTTTTATCAAACTCTTCACCGCAAATCGCGAATATTGGATGCTCAGGATTTGTTTCAAAGTGACTGAAGAGGGTGTGGATACCAGAAGGTTCGCCAAGATATAAGTCCAAGACACCTTTTCTGACAATGTAGTTGTCGTTATAAATCCAGTAAAATTCGTTGTCTGCTTCAAGCCACTCGCACTCTTCAGCATAGTCTATCAACAATCCTGACTGCTCTAACAAGCGAATGACTACTTTGCTGTAATGACCACGCAGTTTGTACTTGATCCCAAAGTCGTTGATAACTTCAATGAATTCTTTTCTCACCAAACTGTTGATTGTTACTTGCAGAGAATTAGCAATTGCTTTGCTGGCAAAACCTTTTACAGAGTTTTTAAAGTGATCATGGAGAATCTCAAAGGTAACGCTATGGTAGAAAGCTGCCAGGATACGCACAACTGCGGCTTCGTTCTTTGGCAATGACAGATAGTCTTTTGCAAGACCGGCCAAGTATTCATTGTCCCATTTAAAGCTCATACCTTAGTGGAGTTCCTACGTAAGCCAATTATTATATAAGTGCTTTGCCTGTACATATGTACTCATCGACAGATCTTTACGCCAAGTTTTACAGTGGCCCCATAGGGTTGAAGCCGTGGTACATTAAGAATATGAAGGATCTTCTAAAAATAGCCTTTTTGACAGCAATCTTACTCTCGGTGA
The DNA here is from genome assembly GCA_964643655.1 of uncultured bacterium. Taxonomy (GTDB): domain Bacteria; phylum Muiribacteriota; class UBA6191; order CAZXTJ01; family CAZXTJ01; genus CAZXTJ01. Next base: position 6,285 of record CAZXTJ010000382.1, on the reverse strand, counting down.
ACTCTCTTGCTTTCTGTAATGGCCTCGATAACTCTGTCGAAAACATGGTCCAAGAACTCTTCGACGGTTGGCCCAAAGCAGAGAGAAACTCACGAACGGCTGTACTCCCCTTTTTTGTCGAGGATGGTGATGATGTTACTACTTTTGGCACTTATTTGGCCGAAACCGTAACGGACACTCTCGTTGCTCGCCATCAATGTCCTGTAGTCAGTCGGACTCGCCTAAAGAACCTTATGGAAGAGCTCGAGTTTCAGCAAGAGGACATCGTCAGTGAAGGAACTCGCCAAAATATTGGTGAATTCACAGGTGCCCAATTGATGATTATTGGTACGATTTGGAATCTGGGCTCTTCTGTAAAGATTTCTGCCAGACTGTATTCTCTCGAGACAGCTTACGCTCTCGCCGCAGCCTCTTGTTTCGTAGCCAAAGAAGCTGTTCCACCAGCTTTCCGAGACGAAATGGTTATCAAGAGACCCAAGGTTGGTGAGGTCAAGTTTTCCTCCAATCCGCCTGGGGCCAAGGTTTTTTGTTATGACCTGCCCAAGCGATATATAGGCAAAACGACGGAGGAATTTGAACGACAGCTGCCTGCAAAGACATACCGCTTCAAGTTTCAGCTCGTTGGTTATCGCAGTGAAGTTCGTACTCTTGAGGTAGAAGCTGGACAAGACTATGTCCTTGCCATAGATCTCAAACAACAAGAAGGCACTGTCGAATTGTCTGCTAAACCTGAAGAGGCCCAACTGTTCCTCAACGGCAGCGCAGCTGTTAGGGGAATTACTTCACTACCAGCGGGCATACATGTCTTTTCCGTTTCTTGTCCTGGTTATAGGCAACAGAGTCAGAAATTCACCTTGGAGGATGGAGAACATCTGCCCCTGTCAATGAACCTCTCTCCAGTAGGCAGCCTTCTGACACTCGAGGTGGAACCAGCAGACTCTATCGTGGCCATTGAGGGTGTCATCGTCCCTTCAGAGAAACTGAGCAAAGTAGCGCTGGAACCCGGCAATTACATGATTGAGGTCGAAAAACCTGGTTGGCAGAAACGGATAGAAGAAATCACTCTCGCTGATGGTGAGAGTAGGACAATGCTCGTGAGTTTGTCCAAAGAGCTCGTCAACAATCCACCAGCCTCTCCTGAACGAATTGTCTCTGTTGACATTCCTGAAGACGAACCTGTTGAACCAACTCCAACACCGGCTCCGACTCCTTCTCCAACACCTACACCAAGTTACAGACGAAGTTATTACCCTCGCCAACAGGCTTCGAGTAGGCCTGCCAAAAGAATGACCGTCTTTCTCGAATTTCAGCGTTTCACTATGAACAAGATTCGGGACATCTCTGTCACCGTAGATGGCAGAATGGCCACGGGACTTGTCTTTACAGGAGAAAGAGCAGCCACTGCTGGTGGCGGAAAGTTGACACGTATCTATCGTTTCACTATGGATTTGACGCCCGGTTCACACAGTGTCGTCGTACGCGGGAGAACGACTTCGGGCCCCTTCTCTCGCTCTTTCAGACGTAACGATAGACTCTTCGTGCCACGAGGCCAAGTCTCTTCTGTGACTTTATATTTTGGCCTCGTGACACCTTTGTAGAGAATTATCTTCTCGTACGTTTCTTTCGTTTGGACCATTCCAAGATTTTTTTGGCTGCCAAATCATTGATGGCTTTGTCGTTCTTTTCACCCTTGGGAATGTCAGTCCAGAAAGTTCCTGGTCCAGCATACCGATATTCGATATTGAGATCAGTGGGCAGACTTTCGGCAAAGGTGACTAGATTAAAAGCTTCTGCTCCACCGAAAGCTTTCACTAAAAGCTCAAATCTTTTGGCGTCAGCAATGTGTTGGGCTTCTGTCACATCAGCTTCAGCTTGTCCCAAAATTCGCACGACTTGGGCTTCGATTTCGGCAACTTTACGATCTTTCTCTGCTACTTTTCTGTCTGTCTGCGCTCTTATCTCTGCTGCACGTTTTTGTCCTCTAGCCAACTCCTCTTGGACCAATGACTTTGTTTCAGCATCAAAGTCTTTCACAGCAACATCAACCATCCGTTTGGCCTGCTCCAAAGAGGCAGCAATTCTATCTCTTTCCTGCTCGATTTTAAGAGTCATACGCTCTTCTTCGGCGAGCATACGAGCCTGAATGGTCATCTTGATATCTTCTGCCGGATGGAAACCGCGAACGAGTGCAATGAGGAATGATATACCTTTGTCTTTCCCCATCATTTGCAGAGCTTCTGTTACGTCGCGCTGGAATTTTTCGCGCGTTGCACCTTCTATGAACTCCTGCGTTGTGAGATTGGAGCCTGCATTTTTACAGATGGACAGAACCTGTGGTTCGATAATCTTCTGCTCGACCATGGCCACTGTTCCATATTCACGAATAATCCTTGGTGCTTCTTCAGGGAAGATACCCCAGACGACAGTAAAATCCAGATGCATCTGTTTACCGTCTGCAAGAGGAAATGAAACGCCTGATCCATCCTTGATTCGGCGATTTATATGTCTGTTACGTGAATGGCGAGTACGAAGCACAGTTTGTTCATACTTGATGGCAATGTCCCATACTCGATAACCAACCTCAATTGCGTCTACTCGTAGTTCACGTGGATTGACATTGTAATATCCTGCCTGCAAAACCTCTGAGAGAATACCTTTGTTTTCTCCCTCACGTAATGTCTGTACTCCCACGTAACCTGGTTTGATGATAGTTGCAGCTATTGGATTGGTCACCTCTTGACCAAAGTCGTTGATGCGCCATACGCCCGGCGTCAACACGCGCTTGAGTGTTCCTTTTTCATGGGCTTCAGCCAAGAATCTGCCAGGAGGTAAGTCATCACCAACGTTGTTTTTGATCAATCTAATATGACCAGGAGGAACGGAGACGTTTTTTACTTTGTGCACTGTATAGTCGTAAGGATTGAGATAGTGATAACGACCAGGCCCCAAGAGTTTTGCTTGCACACCTTGTTGCCCAGGACCGGCAAATTGGTCTTTCGAGGCAGGTTCTCCTGTTTTTCTCGTCACACGCAAAGAGAGACCGTAAGGGCACCACTGATAACAGAAAATCCAATACCACCAGAAAAAGAAGAGGGCCAAGGCAAAGATTAAAGTGATAGCTAGGAGACTAAAAAGTAGCTTGTTTGTCATCGCTGCACCACCCCCTTCCCACGAGTTTTCCCACCTGTAGCGCTGAACCTTTCGAAAAGCTCTGCAAAGGGTCCATCCGTATTGGAGAATATCTTCCTAATGCCAGGGCTCAATTTCTTGATGAGCTGATTTTCGGCAAAGGCTGGTCCAGAACCAAAAGCTTTCACCTTGGCACGAACAGCTTCCACTTCGGCCTCATGTTGCATGACAGTAACGGCTGCTGCTGCTTTGCCTTTGGCCAATATTTGGGCTGCCCTATCTTTCGCACTTTCGAGGCCAACTTTTGCTACGGCAAGTTTTCTCTCTGCTTTGGTGATTTCTACTTTGCTGTATTGCTCAGCGGCCCTCCACTCTTGCGCAATCTGAACCCTGACTACGCCCAAGCGAGACTCTCTGTCTTTTTTTCTCTCGAGGATGACCTTGGCCAAACGCCCACCATCACGCTTTTCCTTGCCATTCTCATCTTTGGTGACAGTACCAATCTCCGTTTCGATTTCCTTGCGGAAGCGGTCAGTCTGTCGCCGTGCCAATTCGCGTCTTTCATATTGTTCACGAATGGCTTTGGGAGGCTCTGTTGCTCGAATGACAAATGAACGAATCTCTATACCTTCAGCGGCACAGGAATCTCGTAAGCGACGTTCAACCTCTTGCTGAACTTTGATTCTCGTGTCACCAGTAATGTAATCAACGGCTCTATGTTGACCACCAACAGTGCGAAAGTATGAACGAGCAAAGGTGAGGATGATTTTCCTCTGAATATTGTTTATGCCACCTGAAGCTTTCAAATCGTCCTCATCAACGTATTTGACGAAAAGCTCTGGCAGCTTATTCACGTCAGGTGCCCATTCGATTGTGCCCTCTACCCGAATATCAAAACCATATTTCGATGGGAAGGTTATCCCATAATCACCTGACATTTCGAATTTGTGAGAACGAACATCAATGGGAGTAACGAGGTGTACATAAGGATTTGAATATTGGGGGTGTGTACCTGGTTGCAACAGATATGGCTGAGTGCCCCTATCTCCCTTTTTGACAACAAAGACATTTGCATCTTTGGGTTTTTCACCAACGAGCAATGTGACTACACCCATATAACCGGGTTCCACTTTGACCATTGGATGTAGCTCAACGAGATAAGCCCACTTGTTGAAATAATAACGTCCTGGCCCCCGTGGTTCAGGTAAGATACCCCGTTGGCTATTGTTGGAAGTCACCACAGCACCAGCAGGAAGAGGGGTGCCGAACTTGCGTACGAGTACGCCTACTTGCTGATTGGGAATGATTGTCGCTTTCATTGGTTTGGGCCACCAATAATGGTAGGGATTTCTAAAATGGCGTCCCTCTTTGAGTATCTCTAGCTGTGGCCCTCGATGTTTTAAATCTGGAGCCATTATCTGCTCGTTTTCAAGGTTTTCACCTGTCTTTTTGAGAAGAGGAACGAACTCTCCCTCGGCAACCTCTATGCGGCAGTGGAACCAATAAAAATAGAGTGAAAACAGAGGAACAATAATGAAGACACATATCAGTAGCAGTGCCACTATGCTCTTGGTCAAAGAGCCCGAAGATACTGGCTCTGTTTGTCGATGGCGTGTAGCCGACATAACCCCTCCCATCAAAGCCGAATAGCTCTAGTTTTTCAGTGCAACTGTCTTTTGGCTCAATCTGTTACGACGCTGACATGCTACCTTTCTTCCTGAAGCTGCCAGCGAAGCTTTGGGTAATTTCTGTAACTCTCCCTTAAAGGCTCTGAAGCTCTGCAATCGAGCCCCCCTCTCTTTATTGAGTGCCCGCAAAACAATCGCTGCCAGTCTTTCTGGTATCTTTGGTCGAAGGACCCTTGGATCTGGTGGAGGAAGGTATAGATGGGCCCTAACCATCTCAGCCAAACTTTCTTCCTCAAAAGGCAGACGACCAGTCAGCATTTCAAAGAGAATGACGCCGGCCCCATAGATGTCAGATTGTGGAGTCGCTTTCTGACCTTTTGCCTGCTCAGGAGACATATATGCTGGAGTTCCCATTACCATCCCAGTATTAGTCAGATCGCGTGTTCTATCAGCTCTTTTGGCCAGACCAAAGTCTGTGAGCCTGATATTTTGTCCTCCACAGATGAGAACATTGTCGCTCTTTAAATCACGATGGAGGATGCCTGCATCATGAGAAAAAGCCATTGCGTCGCAAAGTTGGATGGCCCATTTGACGGCCCTTCCCAAAGGCTGTGGACCTTTTTGCTCAATAACCGTCTGCAGGGAGGGTCCTTCAATGTATTCGAATATTATGTAAGGAACCTTGTCTTGGCCGCCAAAGGTTATCAAAGCCACTATGTTTGGATGAACGAGGCGAGCTTGCGATGTAGCTTCTTCAATAAATCTTGCTCTGCCCGTCTCATCTAACTCGTCATGGATGAACTTGACGGCAACGGGCCTGTCCAAGACCTTATCTTTGGCCAACCAAATGGAACCCATGGCTCCTTCGCCCAGTTGGCGCTGAAGCTCATACCTATCTGTTAAGTCTGCACTCAATTTTCCGCTATCCATCCCCCTCAGTGTAACTCGAAATGTGGTACCATCTGCCGGTAAATTCTTTGGAGGAGTTCGTTACCAATGTGGATAGCCATCAACCACCCCAGTCAAGAAGGACAAGCCTTTCTCTCTCTCCCTATTCATGAGGGAATGACAGTTATTGGCCGTGGAAAAGAGTGTGACATTGTCATCCACTCTCAAGCTTTGGCCAGATTGCACCTTCGCTTAGAAATGCGTGGTGACGAAATATCCTTTAATGATCTTGCCCAACGCGATGACGTGCTCGTGAATGGAATACAGTCTGACTGCGGCACGCTAGAGCAAGGTGACGAGATAACCATCAATGACATTCACATTAGGATTTCTCGCCGTCCACCACGACAGAACTTCCTTCCTCAAGGGGACCGAGACTGGGGCAAACTCATTGACAACCTGCGCCAAGCTCAAGAACCCAAAGAACTTTTGGAAAGGTTGCTTCAAGGGCTCGTTGAACTCTTCTCAGCCTCGAGAGGATTTGTCCTTCTGCGGGAACTCAATGAGAGCAAACTCGTTCCTGTAGCTTCATACAACTTGAGGAACACTAATGAACTAGTTGCTGTCAGTTCGACTGTCT
>CAZXTJ010000381.1:0-8101 GCA_964643655.1 uncultured bacterium | reverse complement strand
CCCTTATATCTTGCCTTGAAAGGGATCAAAGCACGTCCCCGTCAATACCTCCTATGTATTTTAGGAGTATTTCTGGGTGTTTTGGCTTTGACTGTCATAATGGCAGTTTCCAATGGTTTCGAGACAGCACTCGTCAATTCAATCCTTGAAACAACGGGCCACGTCGTCATTTCCTCACCCTCTCACCTCATAACGAGATGGGAGGAGTTGCGTCGAGATGTGGAGGCTCGTGATGATATCAAAGCTGCTTCTCCTTGTATTTTGGGGCAATGCATCATTGAACATGGGCAAGCTTTCAGTGGAGTGAATATGCGGGGAGTCATTCCCGAGCGAGAAAACTCCATCAGCAAAATGTCCACCAAAATGACTACTGGTGAGTTTGTCTTTACAACTCCCAATGATGTTTTCCTCGGTGCTCCTCTGGCAGAGCAATTGAATGTTAAACCAGGAGAATATGTAAAATTGGTCTGTCCTGATGGCGAAGGTTATGAAATGCGTTTATGCGCCACCTTCGAAACAGGAGTATCTCAATTCGATTTGCAAACCGTTTTTGTTCCTTTACGGTTTGCCCAAAGATCCTTGGGTTTTGGTATTGGTGTGAGCCACGTTTTGGCCACGGTACATTCTCCTTTGCAGGCTGAAAGCGTTGCCAAATCCGTTGCTTCACAAACAGGACTGAAAGCTTCTAGTTGGCTCAAGACCAATAAGACTCTACTTTCAGCACTCTCTATGGAGAAACGTGTCATGTTTTTGGTCCTAGTCATGACATTAGTCGTTGCTGGATTTGGTATAGCCAATGTTTTGACCATGGTCGTCTACGAAAAATACAGAGACATTGGTGTCTTGCGAGCGATTGGTGCCTCTGGAACCACTGTCATGAAGATATTCATCGCTCAGGGTTTCATTGTTGGTATTGCGGGTGTCCTTTTGGGCATAGCTGGTGGCCTAGCGGTAGGTTCCTTATTAGACGCCTATCCCATTGCTCTTCCAGGCAACATTTATTATGTAGATAAGGTTCCCGTAGAGTTTCATCTCGAAGATGTATTGTTAGTGGCTCTAACTGCTTGTTTCGTAGCCACTGTTGCTGGACTCTTTCCTGCTCGCCGAGCAGTGGTAGCCCAGCCTTGGGAGGCGATCCGTCATTATCAATAGAGTTTTTATCGTTCTGACTATCCTCTTGATGACTCTGGCTCTCAATGCCTGCGAAAAGGCTGACACAACGGGTGTTTCTTTCAAACCGGCCGAATCCGATTTGAAGGCTTATCAAACATCTCTCGTAGTAATGGTTGCCAGGCAAGTGGGACGGGAACGTCTGCTGGGTCAGGGTGGCACGTGGCGGGCCACGGGAATATTGCGTGAAGGCTGGCAAGCACTTCCTGGTTTTGCCATTGTCGTGAACGACAAAGAAGCCATTCCCGTCGATGAACGAGGCATAGCCTCAATGGATGGACTAGAGGCTGGTGATCACACCCTTTCTTTGGCAAAGATAACGAGCCGCCGTGAGGGGCATAAAAAGTGCACTCATGGCCATCACCATCACGACAAATGTGAGTTTGCCGTCACCGAAAAGATCTATTCTCTTCCCATCAAGGTAGAGAAAGACAAAATGACGGTGCTGCTCATCGATTTCATTAGTGAGCAGAATTTTCGTTTTTACGCTGAAGTGCGTAGTCACGATTTCATTCTCGAACGTGTTCTCCGTTCCTTGGCTCGTCGAGCTCTTTCTGTTGAAAAACTGCTCAACGAATTCGAAGGGGTTCTTGCAGGCACTGTCCCCTATAAAGATTGGCAGGGGCTCTTTGCCAAAGGTGGTCGTGACTCGCAAGGGCTCATTGATGATTGGCTGCTTGCCCACAGATACCGCGTCGACACTGGTTTGACATTGGGTACTAAGTTGGCAGCAACTGTCGTCTCTTTTGATGAAAAAGGGACGCAAGTTTTGGCCAAAGCGGTCTCTGCCCGAATGCAGACTTATCACCGTTTGATATTGAACTCTTCATCATCTGGTCCTGGCGGATGGCAAATCGTCAGCATGGGAGTCAACCCGCCCAAGGGTAAGAGTTAAAACTCTTCCTTTAAATATATAAGGAATCAGCTGCCGCGAACGTCATCGCTTATTGTCTGGAATAGTTTGTCGACGAAATCGTCAACATTGGCTTCTCTTTCCAGTTTTACCTTTTTCTGTCTGCGTTTACGTTTTTTCCTTCTGCTGCGCAACATCTCTTCCACTTGACTGCGTTTTTTGATGGTCAATTTACGAGCAGCAGCTGAGTTTCGCAGAATGTGTGGTGTGAGGAATACCATGAGGTTTGTTTTGCGGCGGTCAATTCGTTTGTCGCGGAACAATTTACCCAATCCAGGCAGTTTTGAGAGGACAGGTATCTTGGTGACTACTTCATTCTTCGTTTCTGAAATCAAACCACCAATGGCAATGGTTTCTCCGTTGGCCACTGTCACGTTCGTATCGAGGTCACGTTTGGAGATGACAGGAATATTCTGATCAAAGAGTGTATCATTCGTTCGCGATTTGATGGTCTGCGTCACTTTGAGGATTACGTGATCATTACGGGTAATGCGAGGAGTAACCTCTAGGATGACACCTAGGTCCTCAGTGGAGAAGCTCGTAATAGTATTGAGGCCAGTATTGGCAGCAGTGTTAAGGCTCGAAGGCAATTGGATTTGTTCACCAACGGAGATTTTGGCAGCTTCATTGTCAGAAGTGAGCAACTGTGGAGCTGAAAGAATGTTGGCTCTCGTATCGTTTTTTAGAGCTCTGATGAGGAAAGCAATCTTGGAGAGTTCACTGAGGTCTCCACCGAAGGCTGCAGAAACGTCAAAGGAATTGCCAGTTACTACACCAACATTGAGACCATTGGAGAAACCGCCACTGCCAACAATGCTCCCCAAGACGCCGGTGGAACCAATGCCAAAGGGGCGATTACCTGTGTCGTCTTCGTCGAGAACGTTGAAGTCGAGACCAAGTTGTTGGGCCCTTGTGACGTCGATTTCAACGATGAGCACTTCTACCATTACCTGTGGTCGCACCACATCGAGCTGCTTGATGACGTTTTCAATATGGGGCCATCGTGAACGAGGACAAGTAATAATGAGTGAATTGGTTGCTTTGTCAGGCTGAACGCCCACTGAGTTCTGAGATTTGGAAGCAGCAGCTCCGCCTTTTGGAGTTTGGCTAGCTTTGAGTTCTTCAGGTGGAACGAAGTCGAAACTCTTCAAAATCTCTGCAATTCGTTCTGCTTCAGCAAACTCGAGGTGATAAACCTGAACGAAGCTGGAGTGGCTTACCTCTACCTCACGGTCGAGGTTGGCCAAAATGCGCTCACACTCTTTTAACAACTCACTCGAAGCTGAAGACATGATGATGGAGTTTGTCCTTTTGTCTGTAACGATGGTCAAATCCTTCGTTACGGCTTCTCCACCAGAACCCATTACCTCTTTGAGGGTGGCTGCCAATTCACCAGCGTCAGCATATTGAGCTTGATGAATTTTGGTTGTTGGGAAAAATCGCACTGCCACGTCAAAACGTTGGATGAGAGCTTTGATTGCTGGCAGATCTTCGCCAAGACAGATGACGATGAGGGCGTTCGTCCTCTCGTCAGGCAAGATGACGGGCCGACGAACTACTACCTGTCTCGTCTCAGGATTGACCTTTTCGTTGACTCGTTCTTTCAATAGCTTGTCTATTCGTTCTGCCAACTGTTTGGCAAAAGCATTCCGCAAAGGAACTACGTGAGCTCTTTTTCCACGAATGGGCACGTCCAATTCACGGATGATATTGAGCATTCTGTCTATATTTCCCACAGAGTCGGTGACGATGAGTGTGTTTGTCTGAGGGTGGGCTACGAGAGCAGATGGAGTGGCCAAGAAACCTGACACTGCAGCTTTGATGTCGGCAACGTTGGTGTGTTTCAGCTGGACGAGCTGAGTGACAAGTTTTTCCGCCGGAGACTTGGGACCTTGGGGCGGATAAGAGGTATGTGTCTCAATGGCTGCACCCATACCCTTTTGGCGAGGTATGACCTTTTTGAAACCATTCATTTCCACAAAGGTGTAACCCTTGTATTCCAAAATGGATTCGAGAAGGGGAATGGCGTCTTTTAACTTCAGCTGCTGTGGACCAATGAGATTGGCCTTTCCTCGCAGATTGTCATCGTAGAGATAAATCGTCGACGTCAGTTCAGCGAGCAATTTGAGAATGGAACGTAAATCAGCACCTGAGAGATCAATGTTAACCATTGTCTCTTCGTCTATGGGGCCTTTTCCCTGTGTTGGCTGATTGGAGATTTTTACTGCTCGGCCAGCACTTTCAGGTGTTGGTGGGGAAACAGAGGGACGTGTTGCACGCCTGCGGTGGAGAAATGGTGGTTCGCCGAGGACACCACGACGGCGTCGAGGAGCCTGGGCAAGTTGGATCATTGGAGCTTGGCCATCGGCGATTTTTTGTAACATCGAACCTTTGATAGGAGCAGCAGAAGCAGATTTGGAGGGAGAAAAGAGGAGCAAGAGGAGGAGGAACGGAGCCAGTTTCAACTGAATCCGCCAGAAATCAGATGTATGACCATGATCAAATAAAACGTACATGTACATAATAACTATCGTCATGGGGGGCACTGAGCCGAAGGTATGGTGTGGACAAAATAAAAGTTATCCTCTTTGTCCTCGCTGTTTCCTTTGTCTGGGGGGCCTGTCTTCCAGGCGCAGGTCAGGAGGCAAAGCCGGGCCAGCAGCCGAAAGAGCCTGGCAGTCGTCCCTTACCCAAAAGACAAGTTCGGACGAGATTGACCGTCTCAGAAGAGCAGTTCATCATCAAAAGAAGGCCCTTTGCTCTTGGCGAAGAGGAAAAACCCCTCAAAAAACCTCCAGTGAGGAAGCCACCCAAACAAAAGCAAGCTCCTCCACCAGTCTCCAATAGTCGCTTTAGACTATTGGGCACCATTGCTGCTGGAAAAAAAGGTTGGGCTGTCATTCTCGATACACAATCGAGCAAAGAGGGGCTTTTTCGGGCTGTCTGTGAGATAACTCCCTCTATCAAACTGTTAGCAGTAGAGCGAAACCGTGCCCTTCTGGAAAGTGGGGGCAGAAGGTTTTACATCACTTCCCAGAAGGGAGGAAGCTCTCCGCCAGCCCCCACTCCCAAAGCTCAAACTAGTCCTGCTCCCTCCATCGCCTCTACTGCTGATTCTCAAATGCCTCAGCGACAGACGATTACACTGGCCAATACTGATATTGCAGCAAACATGAAAAATCTCAGTCGTCTCTTTTCCCAAATCAGATTTGCTCCCTATTTCGAAAAAGGGCGGCAGTTGGGATTCAAGATACTCAACGTGCGCACAGGTTCATTCCCCGAGCGGGTAGGGGCACAAAAGGGCGATATAGTCCAAGCAGTCAATGGCAAGTCTCTAACCTCTGTCCGAGCAGCCTTTGACATCTTTCGCGGCGTAAAGGACTCGCCAACCGTATCTTTATCCATCATTCGCCAAGGAAAACCCTTCGTTATCGACTTACAGCGACGATAGGCAATTGACGAAACTGTCTTCTTTCTGGATACTTCTTATATAAAAACATGCAAAATAAGAGTCTTTTTTAAGGGATAGGTTGATGAAACGCATTCTAATAGCCCTCTTTGTGGGTTTTCTGCTCCACTCTTGCTGTCCTTTGACCCATGCTTCTGGGCCTGCTCCCGAAGCCAAGGTCGAGGTAAATGACAGCGAGAAAGAGGCAGCTGATATCCGACCTGTCCCTGAAACCAAAAATGCTTGGGATTTCGTCGATAAATGGGTCATCAGTGGTAATGCCATTGGTAATGCTGCTGGTGCTGTTTTAGGGCAAACCATAGGCGCCGCACTCTTTCCTCCCATTGGCTGGGCCATAGGTTCATTCATTGGTTCGAGTATTGGTGGCATGGTTGGCGAGCTGATAGACAACAAGATTTACAAAGCTTATAACTACGCAGCTTTCAATCGGCCTCCCTTTGGTGAAGGTGGTTTATATCTGCGTGGTGTTGGTCCCTATGAGCAGCTTTTTTATCAAATCGATGCTCGTGGTGTGAATATGGGCAATATCTTCACTAACATCACTCACTTTGGCCTCAACTTACTTGCTCGCTCAATTCCTGGAGCTTCTTGGCTCATCAAACCGGGATTTCTCGTTGCCTGTGACTATTTTGCAGGTGTCCTTGGTGACAACCTCGATGGCCTCGTCGATTTGGCTTCAATTGGTGGCGAAATCGATAAAAAACGAGCCATCGTTGCCTCTCAACAAACGACAGGCACGACAACAACCGTTCCACAACGTGGAGGTCTCACTCTCAAAGAGCTTTATGAGGCAGCTAAGAGGGCTCTCATTAGTAATCCTTCACCTGAGAATGCAGAAAAAGCAAAGCAAGCCTTCGAAGATTACAATGCAGGTTTCCAGAGCAGAGACAAACCAGAGATAAATCAGATAGAAAGCGACGCCCCCTAAGGGACGCCGCCTTCCAACTCTATCTTTTCACTATGTAAGCTCTGACAGTTTCTTTGTCTTCATGGGGCAAACGAGTACGTAATCGAACTCCTCCTTCTGTCCAGTTACGTTCAAGAACACGTCCACCTGTGAAGAGCTCATCGACCAAGCCCATGTCTGCAAAAGGAATGAGCAGTTCCAACTCCTCTTCTTCCCGCGATAGGAGAGCATCAATGACCATCATAAGCTCTTCGAGACCTTCTCCTGTTTTGGCCGAGATCTCCACTCCACCACCAAAACTTCTCCTAATGACTTTCCTCTCCTCCTCAGAAAGAGTGTCCACTTTCGAAAGGACGGGTAAACGTCTCGTTGGTTGCGAACCAAGTTTGTCCAAAACTTCGTCTACAGTTTTTCGGTGACGTTTTAGATTCTTCTTGTTGGCTTGGACCAAAACTAGGGTCAAATCAGCATCTGCCGAAGCTGACAAAGTAGTCTCGAAAGCCTCTACGAGATGGTGGGGCAAGTTCTCAACAAAACCTACCGTGTCGCTGAGCAAAATCTGTCGTCCCGAAGGCAGACGAAGACGCCTAGTCGTAGTGGTCAAAGTGGTGAAGAGCTGATCTTTGGCTTTCACCTCTTCGCTGCCAAGCAAAGTGTTGAGCAAAGTGGACTTGCCAGCATTGGTATAACCAGCGAGGGCCACCCGAGAGAGCGTCGAGCAAGCCCGTCGCTTGCGTCCCTCACTTCTTTGTTTGGCCAAAATTTGCAGCTGTTTCTGCAGTGTCACTTTTTTCCTGTGTATACGCCTTTTCACCAAAGTTGCAGCTGTCTCACCAGGGCCGCCCCGCACACCAATTCCGCCGGCCTGTCTGTCGAGGTCTTTCTCCTCTTTTAGCAGTCGATGAAGTTCATGTTCGAGCCTGGCCAACTTCACTTGCAGCCTGCCTTCGTTAGTGGTGGCATGCTGAGCAAAGATGTCCAATATGAGTTCTGACCTATCAATTACAGGCGCACCAAGAAGCTCACTCAAACGAGCAATCGTTGAATAGGGCAAATCACAGCCAAAAACAACGCAGTCCAGCCCTTCATCGAGAATGAGGGAACGAATGGTCTCTGCCTTACCTCGACCAATGAAAGTGCCAGGACGAGGTGCCTCCAATTTCTGCTTTAATCGTAAAATACCTTCCAATCCAGCTGTCTCTGCCAGGCGAGCCAATTCATCAAGGTGAGCTCCGCCCAAGTGTTGGTAGGCCTTTTTCGTGAACTCCACTCCAAAAAGAAGAGCTCGTTTTCTTGAGCCACCCTTGTTACGGATTTCCCTTCTTTCGTGGTGGCCAAGTTGAGCTTCAATCGGTGAAAGCAGCTCGTGAAAGGAGAAATCACACAGTTCTATTGGTGAAGTGATATTAGTCTCTTGCAAGAGACAAGTTGGTTCACCCTCTTTCACTTTAGGCAAAAGCAGAATGCCTTTTCCGTCTTGCTGCAAAACAGCCATGCAGTCGAGGCAATAAGAGGCTGCCTCTTGTTTGTCTCGTCCACGGGGAGCCACCGAGTGGGGCGGAAGACAACGAATGGCTCTTATCCAAGAAAGTCTGTTCGTGTTTCGATGGCGCAAGTGGCGCAAGGCAATTTCCTCGTCACC
>CAZXTJ010000380.1:0-8102 GCA_964643655.1 uncultured bacterium | reverse complement strand
GTACATGGCCTGCACGCCGTAGTAGGACGGCAGCCATAGCTGGAATGACTGTGAATGCAGAGATGACTGAACCCACAATGGCAATGCAGAGTGTTTTGGCTAGTGGGTGAAACATTTTCCCTTCCATGCCAACCAGTGTCAGTAGAGGAATGAAAGTCACAATTATGATTGCCTCTGCAAAAAGGAGGGGACGAGCAACTTCCATACAGCCGCGAACGGCTGCTCTCAAGAGGCTCTGTTCAGTCCTTCTTTCACTTTCGCCAAGACGGCGAAGCATGTTTTCCGCAACCATGATTGAAGAGTCGACGACCATTCCAATAGCTACGGCCAAACCACCAAGGCTCATCAAGTTGGCAGTTATTCCTAGTCCTTTCATTGCTATGAAGGTGATGAGGGCTGTAAAGGGCAAAGAAACGATGACGACGATTGCTGTGCGCATACTTCCCAGGAGTAATAGAAGAGCAAAAATGACTAGCACAGCGCCATTCTCAATAGCTGACGAAATGGTGTTTACGCAGTCCTTGATGAGAGAAGTTCTGTCATACCAGGTGTTTATTTTTACACCTTTTGGGAGTGCCGTTTTGACAGAGGGTATGGTCCTCTTAACGCCATTGACTGCTTTCCGTGAGTTGGCATCTTTGAGCAAAATGACCATGCCGCAAACGACTTCACCCTTGCCATCTCTTGTTACTGCTCCTTGACGAAGGTTGCGACCTTTTGCCACTTTGGCAATGTCACGGACAAGGATAGGAGTACCGTCTTTGGCCTTGAGCACGACGTTTTTTATATCGTCTTCGTTGTTCAGCAGTCCCACACAACGAACGTAGGCTTGTTCTTCTCCTTTGACGATGTAACCGCCACCTGTGTTGGCATTGTTTGCTGCAAGCGCTTCAACGACATCTCGAACATCAATTCCGTATTGTTCGAGACGAATGGGATCGACCAAGACCTGATATTGACGAATGAAACCACCAAAAGTGTTTACCTCTGTCACACCCTTTAGGGGACGCAACATTGGGGCTACAAGCCAATCTTGAATGGTACGAAGCTCCATCAGTGAGTGGTTGTCACTTTCGAGGGTGTATTGGTAAATCTCACCCAAACCAGTACTGACGGGGCCCAACTCTGGCTCAGCCCAATCGGGCAGTTTCTCTTTCGCGCTTTGCAAACGCTCAAATACTACTTGTCGAGCGAAGTAGATATTGGTGTCATCCTCGAAGACGACGACAACTTGAGACAACTCCGCTTTCGATAATGAACGAATTAATGTCACATTGGGTAGGCCAGCCATGGCCAACTCAATGGGGTAGGTGACTTGTCGCTCCACGTCGATAGGAGCCATTCCTGGAGCGTCAGTCAGGACCATTACTTGTACGTTGGTAACATCGGGAAAAGCATCGATTGGCAATTCTTGCCAAGCCAACATGCCAGTAGCCGCGACTATTATTGCGATGAACAAAATCATCGATCGTTGGCTAATTACGCCTATAAAGAGCGTGCGCAACATTGATATCTCCTTTTAAACTGGCTCACGGCCAGTGTTTAGTGGGCTCAACCAGCGCCCATGCGCTCTTTTAGTACCTCTGACTTGAGCATGAATGTGCCTTTTGTGACCAGTTCTTCGCCACTCTTCAGACCTCTGCCAATGGGAATGTAATCACCATGTGGCGAACCAATGTGTACTTTCTTGGCCATAAAGGTTCCTTTGCCCGCAGGGACAAAAACGAAATTAGTTTCTCCGTCATTCAAGACGGAATGGCGGGGCACAGCCACTATCTCGTGCTTGTGAAGAGGTAGATGAACACGGCAGAACATTCCTGGTAAGAGAAATCTCTCTTCATTGTCGAGAATGACACGCAGTTTAACAGTGCGTACATCTTTATCAACAATGGGGCTAACGTAATCTACGACACCTTCAAAACTTCTGTTGGGAAATGCATCGATTTTAACGATGGCTTCTTTGCCAGGTTCGCGGCCATGTTCGAGAACAGCGCCAGCGTCTCTGTCATATACTTGTGCCCACACCCAGACCAAAGCCAAGTCAGCAATCATCATGACCGTAGCTCCTGGTTCGACCACTTCACCAACAACTGCGTGTTTTTCAACGATTGCACCTTCGATGGGTGAGCGAACAGTGATGATGCCTTGTAGTAGTCGTTCGTTCTTTTCTATGTTTTTCATTTCAGATTTTGCCACTCCGAGAATGGTCAATTGTCTTTGAGTGGCTTCGTCTTCGATGACTGCTTGTTCATATTCATTTTCACGGCGGTAGACTTCTTTTTCTGAAGTTATGCGTTGTTTGAACATTTGCCGAGCTCTGTCCAATTCTCTTTTGGCCAAACGCCGAAGAGCTTTCGCCTTCAGGTAGTCCGCAACGGCGCGTCCAACTTCTATGGAGCAGATATCAAAAAGGGCAGCACCTTCTTTGACGTTTTCACCCAATTCGAGATGAACTTCTTTGATAGTGCCACTGACACGTGGACTGACGTGAGCAGCTCGTTCTTCATCGAGGGCAACGTGACCAAATGTTTCTACTGTGTCATCAACGATAATGGTGGAGGCTTTGCCCAGAACGACAAGAGGTTCTTTGTTGTTTTTGGCTTTCAGCAAATCTTGGGCAACGTGAACGACGCCTACTGCATTACTGCATTCTCGGCAATCATAGGCCGCTATCTTGTGCTCACACAGCTTTGCTTTGCGTTGTTTGAGCGACATTTCGAAGACAGAAGCTCCGTGACCCTGTCCGCTGTGGTCGTGACCACTATGGTCATTGCTCGAACACCCACTATGTTCAACAGCTTTCTCGTTACCGTTTATGCAATCCTTGGCTATACAGGCCAGAGGGAAGAGCAGCAAAATGAATATTATGATTAAACCTTTTGCCAAGGTCATTGGAGTACCTCCTCTATTAAAGCGTGGAGCTTTTGGTTTCCTCCACAGGCTTTTTCTACTTCAACTACAGCAGAGCGGTATTCGATGAGAGCCGCCACTCTTTTACTACTTGCATCTACGAGGGAGCGACGTGCCTCCAAAAGATCTGCATAAGAAAGTTCTCCTCGAAGATATCCTTCTTTTACGGCGCCGAAGACTGATTCAGCTCTTGGGAGAATATTGCTATCTATGGCTGACAATATCGAGTGAGCTCGTTCGGCAGAAGCGATTGCAACATCAAGGTCTCGCTCCAAAGAACGGATGATGGCCGCTCGTTCGTGCTTGACCATCTCTTCTTTGGCTTTTGCCTCCAATATGGCTCCTCGGTTGCGTTTGGCTGTTCCCAGTGGCACAGAGATCCCAACAACGAGAGCGTTTTCTGAATTGTTACGAAAGTGCTGTAGACCAGCCATAGAGCGCCACGTCGTTCGTGACTCATTTCTGGCAAGAGCGGAAGCTATTTCATTGGCGAAGATGGTTTGTTGGCTTTTTTGAAGTTTAGGGTGCTGGGTTAGCATTTTTTCATTGGCGTCAGTCAAGTTTGGTACTTGTCCCTGATCAACACTGTTTGTGTCGAGTGTTTTCAGTTTGTGAGTAGGCCAATCGAGAAATCTAGCCAAACGAGCACGAGCAGCTGCCAGAGTCTTTTCAGCACCTAATGTTTCAATCGTCGTCGAGGCATGTTCAATGGAAGCACGTTCTTCTTCTAATCCTGGAGAAGCTCCTGCTCTCACTCGCTTTTTGGCAACATTCAATAGTTCGAGGGCAAGTTTCTCTTGCTCTTTGGCCAGTTGCAGCTCGAGGTCACGAGCAGCCACGTCAAAATAGGCTTCTGTAACTTCATACAGATAAGCAAGTAGCTCAGCCTGAAGTTGCGTTTTGTTTATCTTTGCCTCTGCTCTAGCTACATCGAGCCGTAGCTTTCGGCGGCGTCTTGGTTCAATGTCGCGTGACCAGGAGACAGTCATCTCACTGTCACCAAGACCAGGCCTATCAATGGCAAACTCTTCAACCTCAAACTCCAGTTCCGGCTGTGGAGTTACTTTCGCTGCGATTAATCGGGCTGCAGCTTCAGAAATAGTTGCTTTAGCAGTGTCTACTTCTGGGGCTACTGCAATGGCTCTTCTGAGGACCTTCATCCGATCAATCGATTTGGCCATCAGGCAGTTGGTTAAAAGCAGCAATGTCACAGGGAGCAAAAATGCTCGCATCATTATCTCCTTACTTCAGTGAAGGGAAAAGAAAAGGGAAAAAGAAAAGAACAAAGGCAAAAGCCAATGTTCTCACATCAGTAAAGGAGCATTTCTGTATGTATGAGCTGAGGCGGGAGCACCACGACAGGTTGGTGCCAATACTCCTCTGAGGAAATCAAAGGAAAAAGTTGAGACAGAGGTAGCCACCATTGCACCAGTAGCCTCGAAAGAGAGGAGCTGCCGAGCAGAAGGTAAGGGAGCTTGTTCGAGGGAAAGAGCTACTACTTTGCCTTGGCAGCCATGGCTCGCCTCGAGTGAGGCTGCTGCGTGATGACAGCAGTGGTGGCTTTTGGTGGTGATGAAGTGAGAGCCGCAACATTCGTGCATACAGTAAGACAGGCTCAGCAAAGGCATAATGCTGAGCAACAACCAAAAAGCAACGAACACTGTGACACCGTTGAACTTCATATCAACAATAGTATCTGTCTTCTTGCTCTTTTGCGCAAGAGTTATCCATAAAGGCGAACTTTGAGCCTCAACAAGTGTTCGTTGTCTGGTTCGAGTTTCATCCCGCGTTTGACAAAACGGCGAGCTCTACTTTCGTCATGGAGGTGGATGCAAAGCCAGGCAAGTCGAGAATAATCAATAGCTGTTGCCTCAGATACTCTGCGTTCCATGACATTTACCAAACGTTCTGCCAAAATTTGTTGAGCTGATTGTTCCATGGCAACAGGATGTTCACGAAAGAGCGAAGTTGCTCTGTTGGCCGAAGTGCTCACTTTCCAGTAGGGAGTGTTTGGCAAGGAGGACAATTCCACCAGTGCGTGCACTTCTCCGGCAAAATCTTTTGTTTGGCGACAAAGATCACGTAGTCTTTCCCAAGCAGGCAGGCTGTCTAGTTCGTCAGCACGTTCGAGAAACTGGCGGACAGCGTCTTTGGCCAGTTCAAAACTGTTTTCCAAATCACTCTCTTCATAGAGTGTTGCAATATGTAGCCATGCTGGAGGAAAACGAATGGCGATGAACTCGAGAATAGGGCGATAGGTTTCGAATATGCGTGAGTTTTCGAGACTTTCACGAGAGACGAAAGCCACGAAACGACGGACTTGAGGTGCAATTCCGTGACGTACATTACACTGAAGAGCTGCACCAAATTCTTGTAGTAAGGCAGCATCTGCCTCCACTGCTGCTTTGAATGGACTGACAGCTAGTTTGCTTTTGCCGAATATGGCAGCAGAAAGGGGGACTGCGACGAACTCTTGTTTGTCCTCACTCGATTCAACTCGTTCAACGAAACAACTTCGTTCTAATTCGATTAGAGCCTCATCAACGTCCATCCGTTCATTCTCTTCTCGCAAGAAAACAGCTTTGAGGACTAGTTCGGGAAGAGTTGTATTCCATTTACACAGAGTCAGATAGACTCGTTTGGCTACAGGAGAAAGACTGGCAAAAGTTCTTTCGAATAATGCTGTTAGGATGTCTTCTCGAGAAGCCATGATACGTTTGACGGAGACTGCTCGTTTGGCTTTGGCCACTTCACCCAATAGGACTTTCACAACATATGGATGGCCGTCGGATTCTCTAAAAACAGCTTCCCGGTACTGCTCCGTCAATAGAGGGCGCACGCCAAAACGTGCTGCTGTCTTATTGATGAGTTGTGAACACTCAGGTTCGCTCATCCCACGTACATCGATTGGATAGTCTCCACGGAAATCTCTAAATCTAGTTGTGACGAGTACTTTATTGGGACAGCGAATGTATGTGTCTATCCAAAGATAGAGTTCAGAAGGATCGCTCACCGTTTCAAAGTTATCAAAGACAAAGAGTATTGGATCATCAGGACTGGCAGACATATGTTCACCGAGAAGTTCGATGGCATTAAACCGCTGCGTTTTGGTCCTTCCAGGTCCTATTAAACGAGCATATTCCGAAGCAATGTCACCAACGTCGAGAACATGGGGTCTTACTTGTTTGGGACCTTCTGGTAATAGGTCGATGTCTCTTGCTGAGAACCAAATTACATAACCAAACCGTTCTTCTTTTTGCAGACGATGAATGACTGCCAATGCCAATGATGTCTTGCCAATTCCACCACGGCCAACGAGTGTAATGATGGGATGTCTATCGTCTCGCAAACAAGTCAATAAATCGAGTTCTAAAGGCTCACGTTCTACGTAATCTGAAGGCAGAGCTGGAACATTACCAAAGCCATTTCCTTGAACGTCTAACTCGCCTTTACCTTGAGTTTCACTCTGAGGCAATTTCCCTGGTGGTCTTAAATATTTACTACCGTCAACTCTCTTGGTTTCGCCAGTAAGATAGGAGAGCATTTCGTACTGGCGGGCACGAAAGGCACCGTTGGCTATGAAAAAGTCAGAACCATCGACAGGAGCTTCTGTTAAATCGACTGGCACTGGCTTGCCGTAATAAATGTAGACACCGTCTGGATAGAGTTCTCCTGGGTTTTTCTTCAAGAATGCAAAGTTGTCACTAGTTTTGCTCAAGCGAGTGATTCGGTATTTACCTGATAGGTTGCGGTGCAGGTAAACCCACTCACGACCCAAAAGTGAAAAATTGTCTGTAACTAGACATAGGGCTTTGTCCAAAGAAGGAGTAATGTCTTTGTGCATATCGAGTGAGATGGCGCCATGGCCTCTCGTTCGGTTACGTAGCTGGGTGAAGAGCTGAAACCACTGAGTGAGTGCCCGCCGAGCAGGTAACTCATCACAGTTGGGATGAACAACCTTCAGTGCTTTGTGCATCTCTTCTATGGCGCTGTATTGCCAAGTACCTGGTCCGTGGTGGCGAGTGAGTTGTAGCTGCTCATTACGTGCTTCTGGCAACAAAAACTGAGCTGGTGGGCCTGTCAGGACGGTGTTTAGCACCTTCAACCAGCCACCCAAACCGTCAGAACGCACAATACGATGAAACTGCTGATAACGAAGGCGGTCCTTTTCGTCTTGTATGGCTGCAACAAGACCGAGGGTTGCGACTTTGGTCAATAACTCACAAGAATAGGTAAGCGTGGCAAAATAAGCAGCAGCTGAATCGAGCCGCGCCTTTTTTACTCGTTCCCACATCTTATTTAATGGTCTAAAGCTCATCTCTAAGGATGGTACCACCAAATGGGTGAAATTTTTTTCATCAATTTCGAATAAATATTTGCTTTCACCGTAGAATCAGGTGAGGAGTAAAAAAAGTGGTAGATGAAAAAGCCTTGGTACAGCAGTGCCAGTCCGGTGACAATGGGGCTTGTGAGCGATTGTTCTTACACTTTCGTCAACGTGCCTATCTTTTGGCACTGCAACTTACGGGGCACAAAGAGGACGCTCTAGATATCTGCCAAGACTCCTTTACTAAGGTTTTCTCCAAAATGGCTTCATTTGATAAAAAACGTTCTTTTTTACCCTGGTTGCTGACCATCGTTCGAAACAGTGCTTTCGATGTGCTGCGACAGAAAAAAAAGGAAAAGACCTATCCATTGGATAAAGCTGAAGATCTACCATCGACAGCTGCTGGTCCAGCCGAGCAGCTCGAGGCCAATGAACGAAAAAGTAGATTGAGACAAGCTTTGAGTAAGCTCGAGGCAGGACCAAGGGAAATCATCTTACTCAAAGATTTTCACGGTTTGAGTTATAAGGACATAGCGCTAGTCCTCGAAGTACCAATTGGCACTGTCATGTCACGACTACATAGTGCAAGGCAGGCCCTGAAACGAGCCTTGGAGGTCAATGAATGAGCTCTTGTAAAGACGTCGAAGAATTGCTCCATGGCTATCTGGACAAAGAGCTGCTGCAATTCGATGAGCAGCGAGTTCGAAATCATCTCGATGAGTGTGCCTCTTGCCAGCACACTTTGGATGAATACAGAAAAATGAAAGAGGATGTAGCTGCCATGGAATATGAAATGCCAGCAGAAAATGAATGGGATCAACACAAGCCAGTCATGGCTGTCAGAGTTTCGAGGGGAATAGGCTGG
>CAZXTJ010000379.1:0-8105 GCA_964643655.1 uncultured bacterium | reverse complement strand
AAACGATGAGAGCTACAACAGCTATAAAAAAGGGTATACGTCGGGCTCGCGCCAGTCTCTCACCCAATACAGAACCTTCATCAGCTATCGTGATAGGGGCCAATGATTTATCGTTTGTTTCCACTACTCGTTCTTCCTTCACCAGTGCATTTATTGCTCTCATTATTTTTACCTCCACGGCACAAGAGCCAATAGTCCAGATCATTTGTCTAATAATTTTCGTTCCAGAAAAATAAATGGGGATTTAGAGCGGAAGCGGGATCTATGGAGGATTAGTAAGTGTCTCATAAGCAACACAGTGTCACCTAAAAAGCACAATAGTTAAAAAATTTGGGTCCATCGCTTAATTGTTGGCTTTACCTGCCATCCGTATTCTTTGGCCATCTTGATTGAACGTTTTTCAACTTTCACTTTTTCTAAAGGAGGACCAAATGTTACAGAAACTACTTACTTTCACCTTGAGCATGGCTCTGTTCACTTCTGTTGCTTCAGCTGCATCCATTCTCATCGTGGCCACAAATGTGGACACCATCCCAGGTACGACGACTCCTACTGGTCTTTGGGCCGAAGAGCTTGTCGTTCCTCATCACATTTTCACCAAAGCTGGCTTCACTGTGGACATAGCTTCACCAGCTGGTGGCAACGTGCCTGTCGACGCTGCATCTGTCAATCCAGCCACTGTTGGTGAAGAGATGGCTGCCCAAGTAAATGGATGGCTCGAGCATTTTGGCGAGTTGTTGGAAAACACCCCAAAAGTAAGTGACCTTTCAGCTGATCATTATGTTGCAATGTTTGTTGCTGGCGGCCACGGAGTAATGTGGGACATCGCCACTGACGAAGGTCTTCGCAATATCACCATCGATTTCTTTGACGCTGGCAAAGCTGTTGCTTCTGTTTGTCACGGTCCAGCATTCCTTGCACAAGCCAAAAGAACAGATGGCAGTTATGTCATCGCTGGATACAAAGTGACTGGTTTTTCCAATGCCGAAGAGGCAGCCATCGAAATGACAGAGGTAGTCCCCTTCTCTTTGGAAGATGAGCTGCAGAAGGCTTCTGAAGGAAAATACGTAGCTGGCAAAGAACTCTTTGGCAGCCACGCCGTAGTAGATCGCAATCTGGTCACTGGTCAGAACCCAGCTTCCTCAGAAGCTGTAGCCCAAAAACTGCTCGATGTGATCGCATCACTACAAAAAGCTCCCAAACGAATCAATCGTGCCATAATCAAATGTCCTGTTTGTAAAGGCACTGGTGTGGCTCACGGTGGTCCCGGTATGTACCCTTACACCTGCCCCAAATGCAAAGGTAAAGGTTACATCACCAACAATCAGCCTCCCATTTCTACCGATCACTGACTGGATTTTCGGTACCTCCCGCTCGAAAGGGCGGGAGTTTTTTCTTGTCCGCGTTATAATGCCCTCACTCGAAAGGAGTTAATTATGCTTATTAACCGCTTTTTTGAACGCGGATGTGATTTTCTTGGTGTGGAATATCCTTTGATTTGTGGCGCAATGACTTGGGTCAGTGATCCCCAACTCGTAGCTGCAGTTTCCAAAGCTGGTGGTTTTGGTTGTCTTGCTGGTGGAAATGCACCTGTAGAGATATTGGATCAGCAAATAGAAGAGACTAAAAAACTTACGGACAAACCATTTGGTGTGAATCTAATTACCATCGCTCCTGCTTATCAAGAGCACATCAAATTGATAGAACAGAAAAAGCTATCTCACGTAATCTTTGCTGGTAGTTTTCCACGCAAAAACGAAGTAGAACGGGTAAAAGCCACTGGCGCAAAGGTGCTCTGTTTTGCTTCTACACTCTCTATCGCCAAACGTATGTTGCGATATGGAGCTGATGCCATCATCCTCGAAGGTATGGAAGCTGGTGGCCACGTTGGTCACGTTAGCCTTACTGTTCTTCTGCAACAGGTGCTCTTCCATCTCGATAAGGTACCTGTTTTTGTGGCTGGTGGTATTGCCACAGGAAAGATGATTGCTCACATGTTGCTCATGGGTGCTGCTGGAGTACAAATGGGTACAGCTTTTGTTATGGCCGAAGAGTGTTGTGCACACGATAATTTCAAAAAAGTATTCAAAAGAGCAAATGCACGAGACGCTGTTTCGACACCTCAGTTTGATAGCAGACTACCCGTTGTTGCCGTTCGTGGCTTGCGCAACAAAGCCATGGATGAGTTCAAACAGCTGCAGCTCAATTTGCTCAATCAAATGGACAAAGGCACCATTCACCGCACTGAAGCCCAAGAAGAGGTGGAGCGCTTTTGGATGGGAGCTCTACGTAGTGCTGTCATCGATGGTGATACAAACAAAGGCTCTTTGATGGCTGGACAGTCAGTTGGTTTGGCTGGAGATGTGAGACCTGTTGCCCAAATCATCCAAGAGTTCGTTGAGGAAGCTGAAACGGAACTAGAGTTAATACGTAACAATCTTGTGGAGTGAGTTTGCGAAACAATGTCACTGCTTACCCCAGATCTCTATTTTCCTCAATCCCAAACCTATTTCTGCAGACTTGCTGGGCAAGTCCATTAGTCTTACATTTATTACGTTTTCGCCTTTTCTTAAAAGTTTTGGCTCGATGCCCAACGAGATATACCAAGCTCGTTTATCTGTATGCGCAGGATGTTCACCAAACTGGATAGGATTAAATGGAAGCAAGATCTCAACACCATTTATCCTCATCTTAATCAGCATTCTTTGATCTACAAGAAGTACATCCAATGAAACTAGAGCAGCCTTGATAGTCGCAATGTATTTCTCTTTGATATCGAGGTGAAAAACTGCCTCAGTGACGTAATTCTTATGATTGACGAGCTCTTCTCTCATTATTTTTGACCATCGCTGAACCAGCAACTTACGTGGCCAATAGTAAGTTTTTATATCACGTAGGTAGTTAGGGCTCCCCATCCAGTATGAACGTGTTATTGGGCGCCCAAGGCTATCCTTACCTGATGTTACAGCCAATTGAGTTTCCGCTATTTTGTGCCATTTTTTCAATACTGGAGAGTCCCTGAACTTACTATATCTCAGCACCCTAATGTCCATTAGTCGTTCAAAAGACCAAGATTGGCTTTTACCTTCAAGCAGTCGCTTCGTCTCATATATGCGAAGAGAAGCCAACTTTCTCGAAATCCTGTTTGACAAAGGCATGGGTACAACCAGATTGGATGAAAGAAATCTAGCCAGTTTATTACATTGATTCACTTCTCTTCCTATTGAAACCTCATCAATTCGTGACAATAGTTTGCGTAGATTGATAGTCGGTTCAATGGAAAAGTGTGTCGTCTTTTCACCAACTACCGATAGCGTGGTGTTTTCTAGGACTGAGAACGGAAGAACAACCGCAGCAACATTGGTAGTTGGCGAGAGTGCACGTGCCACAGAAAGGTCCAACAGATGTGAGTGAACGATCTTCCCAGGATTAGAAGTGAACTTTAATTGCACTGTACCTTTTCGTTGTCCTGAAAACTGAATGTCAACACGTCGAAGGCTCTTCATCTCCGCTCGATGAAACCTGCGCGCCTCTTTTTTTGTTATCACCAGGACCAAAAACAAAATGACTAAAGTAACAATTATCACCTTGCTGTATCTCGGCCTAATTGCAGGTTCTTCTATCTCTGACCGTTGCGAGAGTGTTTCTCGCATTATTTTCAAACTCTGACTGACCTTTGCAGCAGAACTTGGCCGTGACAGAATGTCTTTTGAGAGAAGGGTGTTTACGAGCTCACTCATTTCATTAGGAACTTTGCATAAACTTTTTAGTTGTGGTGGTTTTTGGAACAGATGAGCTTGGATCAAGTCCATAATCGTCTTCTGAATAAATGGAAGTCTTCCTGCGCAGCACTCAAAGAGAATCACACCAAATGAGTAAAGGTCTGTTCGATGATCAACCTTTCCACTCGTTATTTGATCTGGAGACATATATTGCGGTGTCCCGAGTACAATGCCCGTTTTGGTGAGTTTTTTGGGCACTTCAAAAGCTTTAGCAATTCCCCAATCAACGATTTTCACAATTTTATCTGGAGTAACAAGTATGTTTTCTGGTTTCAAATCGCGGTGAATAATTTGACGCTCATGTGCTGCAGCAAGGCCATCGCCAACCTGAGCCATCAGTGACAAAGTGTCCTTGAGCTGCAAACCTCTCGAGATAAACTTGGATAAAGGTTCTCCTTCGACATACTCTAGTATTAAATATGGCCGTTCAACTGACTTCCCACAGGAGATCACTCTAACAACATTAGGATGCTTCAGAGTTTTCAGTAGACTAGCTTCTTGATAAAAACGCTTACAATCCGAAACAGAAGCAGACATTTCTTTATGTAGCAATTTGATAGCAACTCTGTTTCCATCTTTGTCGCGAGCACTCCAAACATCAGCAAAACTACCTGACCCAATCAATAATTCCAGTCTGTATTCTTCGATCTGTTTCAAGGCAACCATTTCATGAAAATGCATATCAAACTAGTTGGCCAAAGAAGACGATATGCAAACATTTGTCGATCATTTAAGTCTACAACAACCTCTTTGCTTATTGTGATCAAAGAGACATTTTCGGTATGGCTACACCCTGTGAACGGTAGCGAGCCAATATCTTTTCACCAGCTAATGGGTCTCCGGCCATTAATGAACGAAGATATGCTTCGGCCGCTATTCCACCATCAAATGAAGATATTCTCTGCTCAACCTTGAGGGTCAAATCAGCAAGTGTGTTTTTGCCAAAATACTCTTTTAAGTAAGCTGCCCGTTTGGGATCTTTGTTCTTCAGAAGCGCCCATTCCCAGGCACTCAAATCATCCACATAATATTTGGTGTACTTCTTCCAAATGCCTAGGGCCTGACGAACATTCTTGTCTTTGTTCATGTTTTTAGCTGCCTCGTCATCACAACTCGCTGCAAGCGCAAAGGCATAACGAAGGGGCATCAATTCGCGACAGGTTTCAATGAATGCTTTCAGCTTTGGTTGTTTTTTCTCCAACTTGGCCAGGAAGTTGGCAAGCAATGCGTCGACTGCAACGGTGGCCGCTCCAGCATTGTTTTTCGAGAAAGCAGCACCTGCTGAAGAGACATGGCTATTGTCGCCTACCATCAAAGCTTTGTTCACAAACCGAGCTGTCGCATAGGCAAACTCACGAGGATTGCGGGTTTTGTCTATTTCTTTGCGCACTTGGTCTGCTTGGTTGATGTGCATATTAAATGTAATGACAGGCCACATGTTCTGTATGGTCATTTGCTGGCCGAGTACACCTTGCATTTCAATTTCGTCTCTGCTGACTTTTGCCAAGGAAAACAATAGAGAAGGTGAGGCAGATGTTTGTTTGAGAATGGCCAAAGCTCGCTTGAAATCTTTGTCTTTTTTGATTGTTTCCATTCCTGCCTGCATTGCTTTGCCAGAAGGGTAGACATAGGGAAGATGATGAATGTCGATTGGTTCGAGAAGGAGGTTAGCCCTAAAGAGGCTGCCCAAATGTCGTTGCAATGCTTTGTGGACATGTAACTTGGCTGCTCTACCAGCTTCTTTGTCAGAAGGCATTTCACCGGCAAAGTACTTTTCAGAAGCAACGGCAGCTATTTCCAGATCTGCTTTGTCACCAGTCAGCCCGTAAATACCAGCTGCTGCGCGATAAACAATGTAATCTTTCAGTTTCTTGTCTTCTGTCTCAGCAGCTCTCTTGAACAACTTTCTGTATCGATTTCGCGCCCAATCTCTGTCACCCTCGAGTAGTGCTTCGTCTATTCGTAACAGTTCGAGGTAAAGGCTCATTCTTCCTTTTTTGGTTGTACTCTCTCTGAGCCACTTGAGTTTGTCCTCTAGCTTTGGACTCAGATCCGAAAGGGCCAACAACACGACGTCCCTTTGCTCAGCTGTTTTGCATTTGGCCAAAGCCTCTTCAAGGAGACTGCGGCAGAGTTTTTCTGCTCCCACTTCCAACATGGCATAGATGATTATGTCGACAGGCAGTGGCTCTCCTTCTCGGCGCAAGAGGAGCCTTTCAAAACGGGCTCGTGTCATATTACGCCGTCCCATGAGCTGACAAACCATACCGTGCATGAGGAAAAATGACTCATGACCAATCAGAGTACGCATCGCTTTGATTTGTCTCTCGACTTGGCTAGCTATTTTGTGACGTTCTGTCTTTGGTTTATCCAAAGCAACATTGAGCCTAGCCCGCATGAAAAGTACAAATGCCCCAATTCTGCGAGACAACTTCTTGGTGCGAAAGAAAAGAATGGATGCGTGCACATGTTGGAAAACTTCTTGGGCCAAACGCTCGTAAAGCATCGCTTTTTGGCCATGTTCATCCAACCGTTCAAAAGCTCTGTAATTGAAGTTGCGTAAGCGACGACGCTGCAGCTGCTCTAACATCCGGTCCACGAGAGTTTGACTGGAGGTAATGAACTCATCCCAAGTTTTAGTAAGCTCATCGAGCCTTTTGTCACAATAATCTGTCAGCAGTGGCAAAGCCCGCCCATAGTTACCTTGGCTTCCATAAACTTGACCCAATAGAGCTGCCGTGTCACTGCTGCCCATCCTGTCAGCCTTTGGAGCCAAAAGCTCGATGACTTCTGCCTTTTTCTCTCGGCGGACATAAACATCAGCCAAATGAGCCAACAAGTCCAAATTGTTTGGTTCCGCTACGAGAGCCTTTTGACAAAGAGTTTCAATCAAATTATCTACATCTAAATCTTTGGGAGCCAAAGGTTGCACAGCTGACAAAATGGCCGCAGCTCGTGCTGGATCTTTCTGCTGAATCTGCTCAACAATCTCGTTTGCCTTTTTGAAAAGTTTGTCTTGGGTTTTTCCCATTCGTTCTTGATGGATAACAAACTCACGAGCTGCTCTGAAGACCTCGCCTACTTCAGCAATTGGAGTTCGAGCTCCATCATCAATGAGCTCTTTCAGTTTCTGATATGCCTTTTCACCTTCGGGCCCACTAGTGTTGGCCAGACCAACGTATAACCAAGCCGCATCACCCAATTTGCCGGCTTTCACAAGTTTGTCAGCCTTTGCAAGATATTGGCCTTCTTTGTATTTAGGCTTTCTGTCAATTGACGTAGTGGGGAAAAAGGCGGCTATCAAGATGAGTCCCAAAAAGACAGCCAGAGCAATCAGTTTGTTTTTCGACTTTTTGTGAACTGTGGGTACAGGATTTTGATTGATTTGTGCTGGCTGTGCGCCTGGTTGGGGAGCAGTTGCCATACCCGGTTGCGGTGCTGGAGCCACGCTAGGCTGAGGTGCCGGTTGCACAGCTACAGGAGGAGCTGTTTGCTGCCCCTGATGGCCTCTCTGCGCTGCTTGTAAAAGAAGCCCAGGCTGAATTCCACCGGGTAATCCAGGTTGTGGAGCTGGTTGTACCACTTGCTGCGCAGCAGCAGGTTGAGCTGTTGGTTGAGCAGGTGGAACTGGAACTCTATTGGCAGCCTGAGAAGGAGTGGGAGGAGCTGGTTGGGCTGGCATAGTTGCAGCATCTGCCAAACTCTCTGGTCTAGCCGTCCTGACTACACCACTATCTTCGTGAGGAGCTTGGCAAAATGGCTCTAGTGCTGCTGCCAACTCGGCACCAGTTGCATAGCGGTCATCTTGTTTTTTTGCCAAGAGACACATGACTATCTGCTCCATACCAGGAGAAACATCAGGTCTTTTGGCTCGCAGTGAAGGCGCCTCTCTCGTCAGGTGATGAGTCATGAAATTCGTAACGGAAGGCCCCAAGAATGGAGGTTCTCCAGTCAATAGCTCATACAAGGTACACCCTAGAGAATAGAGGTCCGTACGGTGATCGCAGGTGCGAATGTCTTCCCACTGCTCTGGTGCCATATATGCAGGAGTACCTACAGTCGTCCCAACCTCAGTCAGTGTCGTTCCAGCGGCCTCTGTATGTACGAGACCAAAGTCAGCAACTTTCACCTCACCATTTTGTGTGAGCAAGAGGTTGTCTGGTTTAATATCGCGATGAACAAAACCTGCCTCAGCAGCTGCATGTAAACCCAAGGCTGCATAACGGATGAGGCAAGCAGCCGCCCATTCAGGTAAGGGCCCTTCGTCCTCGAGCAAATCTCGAATGGAGCCCCCACCAAGGTATTCGAGGATGAGAAAATAAT
>CAZXTJ010000378.1:0-8211 GCA_964643655.1 uncultured bacterium | reverse complement strand
AGATAGGGGAGCTAGGCTCGCCCAAGAGTACATAGAGCAAGACGAGACTTTTCGTAAAACTCTGCGGCGCGAGATTAGAGCCAAGTTGAACGAGCATTTATCAACGGCGGGCCGACGGACTGGAAGCAAGTTACCGAAGGACACTCGTGCCTGGTTATTGTCTACCTTGGGAAATCTCGTAGACAAAGACAGTGAGTCAATCGGCCTCATTACCAAGTTTGCCACGGATATTGAGGCTGAAAAGGATGAGTGGGTTCGTTATTGGGCTTTGGCTGGGCTCTTTGCAGGCAATGGCAAAGAAGCGAAGAGCTTGGCCACGACCATAGTCAAAGCGAAAGACCTCGGCGACTCTTTGCCCCAACAGTTAGCCAAAGCCATCTTGGCCTGGGCAGGCGAAGACAAATGGATGGAAGCTGTCGAAGGAGCTCTCGACAAGGAGGACAGAGCTTGCTGGGCCATGCTGCGGGCACTTCGCCACGTTTATGTCGACAGTGACAAGGTCATAAATAAGTTCTGTGAATACATTGAAAAACAACGTTTTGGTGATTATTTATATGACGCCATCTGTGCTCTTGCACCTATTCCCAAAGAGAGCACTCATGCAGAACAAGTAGCCCACGTTGTCGAGTCATACTTGCGCAACAATCGTCGCC
This sequence comes from uncultured bacterium, assembly GCA_964643655.1. Taxonomy (GTDB): domain Bacteria; phylum Muiribacteriota; class UBA6191; order CAZXTJ01; family CAZXTJ01; genus CAZXTJ01. The sequence goes on along the minus strand of CAZXTJ010000378.1, from coordinate 7,558 downwards.
CCATGCACACGGCAGCTCGCGAAAAAGCGCTCACCATTTTGGGCACACTTGGTGTGAAAAGGGTCTTTCTTGCCCTCACGGAAGAACTCTTTGATGGCAATCCGGCAATAGTCCGAGCTGCCTCAAGAGCTCTAGAAAATCTACTGACGGCCAAGGCCGCGTGCGAAAGAGTTGTTGAAGAGGCTGAAGGCTGTGCTGACGAGGACGTTCATCGTTTGGGTGATGCCCTGCGCTGGATGAAAGCGCGAAAAACTGTCGTCGAAGTTCTCGAGCTAAAACTAGCCTCTGGTTCTGACAAAGAGCAGGCTATCTCGCGCACGCTCTTACAAGAAGTTGGCGGGTTGCTGGCATTTGACCGCTTGCGCTCTCGTTTTGATGCAAGTCAACGTTATATGGCCGTTTTGGAAAAAGAGGGCGAAAGGGTCAACCTTCTCTTTGAAAAATCCCTGGAAGAAGCACAGGCTGGTTTTTCCTGGGCTACTGGTATGGACCTTACGGTCTTTGGCATTGGTGTCGTCCTAGTTGTGGCTGCCCTGGTCTTTTTCCTCAAACATGGCAACCTTGATGGTTGGGCAGTCAATGGTGCTGCTGGCACAGGTCTTTGCGGAGTCCTCGCTGTCATTTATTCCACCTGGTTTTTGGATCCGCGCCAAAAGGTATGGGAGACAGCCCTGCAGCTCACGCGATTGAAAGTGGTTTTCCTCGGTTATCTGCGGCAGCTTCATCAAGCTGATCAGGCTTACACAAAATGTCTCGTCGAAGGAGACACTTTGGGCACAAAGGAGTTGGGTGAATTTGGTGCCCAAATCTCCAAAAGTATGAAAGAGGCGATTGTTGCTCTCGAGACTGTAGATGACAACTCAGATGATGGTCGCCGTCAAGGAGACAACGGCGTCGCCGGCGGCGGGGCTCCGCCTGCGATAGCAGCGGGCGAAGCCGGCGGCCCTTCTCCAAAAGATTGATGAGTTATAATTAAAACTCATGAAAGCCAAAGCTAAGAGAAAACGAAATCTGAAGCAGAGTAAAAAAGCCTTCAAAAAGGCCAATCGTGTCGTGCCAAGGAAGATGTCTTGGTCCATCGGCATAGTTGTCGCTTTGGTGATGACCGTCTATCTCTACAATTTTCATGATGGGCCGCGACCTGATGTGCCCCCCATCTTTTTCTTCGTGCTCTTCCTTTTGGCCTGTTACGCTTTTGTGGAAACGCGCACTTGGTGGGGCCAAGGTAAATAGCTGGTTCAGCCCTGCAATTTGTCCAGTTTGCGTTGAACCATATCCTCTTGACCGCGCAATTCGTAGATGTCCACTTCGACGAGGTCTATGCGGTGGAGCACCAATTCGATATCTTTGCGCAGGGCCCAGAGGCGTCTTTGCTCTTCTTCTTGGTTGCGGATGTGTTCTTCGTGGGTCCAGTTTGGGTCGATGGGGCGGCGGCGGATGTCTTCCATCTCGTCTTTGAGGGCATCATGTTTTTCCTGCAAGCTGTTCCACTCATCCCATTTGAGGCGAATTTGCTGCGAGAGGTATTGGAGGCGTGCTTTCAGACGGTCTTCTTCGCTGCTTTGTTTCGCTGTGAGAGTGTTGCTGACGCCGCTGGTGTAGTCGGCAAGTTTGCTGGCCAGTGAGTTGTCTTCGGCGCTTTGTTCGCAGCCGCGTTCGTTGATGAGCTCACGGCGACGAGCTTGCAACTGTGCGATTTTCCTTTCGATGTTTCGCAAGGATGCTTCGACAGCTCTGAGGTGGCGCAGGTGTTGGGCCCACTCTTCGTCTGTCATTGGGGGGCCATCGAGGGGATTTTTTCTGATGTTGTTCAGGCGATTGAATTCTACAGTGACAAAATTATATTCGTACCAAAGCTGCGAAAGTTCTCGTTCGATGCGGATTAGCTCTTGCAAGTCCTTTTCTTTTTTCATGCAGGGAGGGCGGCCTCGGTCACGAGGGCCTTCATCAGCGGGGCGTTTCTTCATGCCATCTTCTTCGGGGCCCCAGATTGAGTTCGTAACTTCCTCTTCATTCGTTACGTCGAGCATGGCCAAGTTAGAGCCAAAGGCTGTTGAAGTGAGGGCGACTATGGCCACGAAAAAGATGAGGGAGATAGAAAGTTTGGTGATTATTCTACTTTTTTCCATTTTTGCCTCCGTTTTTATTTGCACTGCTATACGTGTATGAGCAAAGGGGAGGCCAGTTTTTGAGGATGGTGCTAGTTACGGTCCTGGTTAGGATTTCGGCACGGTTCGTTGTTCCTTCGGCAGGCGGACTGTCTTATGGATGTGACACTCTGTTTCTTTTGAGTAACAGCTGGAGATACGTTCCACAGTAAGACACCTCATCGTTCATTTTATGAACGTTCCATTTTGCCCTTTTTTCTCAGAGCCTAGCCTGGAGCTGTTTTCATTGTTTGGCACAGAGCTTGTTTATAGGCCGGAAATCTTTTTCGACGAACTTTATTCTCTATTGATTGGAGTTTTTATGCGACTAATGAGAGTTTTTTTGATCCTTGTTTGTGTGTTGGCGGTGGCGGTGGCGGTGGCGCCTTCGCTTTATGCCCTGACAGGTCCTGAACTGCAGGTTTTATCTTTCCAAGCAGTTCACCATCGAAATAAAGAAGTAATCAAAGCTTATCGGTTTTTAGTGGAAAAGGGTGTTCTTGTCGTCCGCCCTGAGAAGCAGTGGGAGCTTTCGGCCATCTATTCTAGTGATGAAGATGAAGAGATCAGCAGGGCAATAGTGCTTTTGCAAGAGAACAAAATTCTCGATGTTAGACCGGTCAACTGGAAGGGATCCAAAAATGCAGTGGAACTCCTCGTCGACAAAGAGGAGATTTTTCCCCGTGCCCTAGAGATGATAGCTAGGGCTGAACGGACAATTCGCTTCAATATCTTTTTGTGGGGTGGCGAGATTGGCCAAAAAATGGTCACAGCTTTGGCTGCGGCAAAAGAGCGTGGCGTCGACGTAAAGATTATTACAATGCCCGATTCAGAGAGCTCCGAATTGCTCACCCAGATTCAGGACATATCCAACAAAATCGTTGGTGACGAGCCACTTGCTCCTTATCAACCTGTCAAACAATTGGCCGTTGAAGCAGGTCTCTCCATAGCTTATTACCCTGTGAAAAAGCTCAATGGTAAAGCCTTCGTCAAGGCCGACCACAATAAGATGCTCTCTGTAGATGGTAAAGAGGCCCTCATTGGCGGAATGAATTTCGCAGATGTCGTTTCGGGAAATCACGATCTCATGCTCTGGATCAAAGGTCCAGCTGTTACTGAACTCGTTGGCATCTTTAATGACAATTGGCGCATCTGTGGAGGAAAAAAGCTATTTTTGAATGAAGCCATTCCCTTGTGGGATAGGATTGATGATGTAGATAGGGCAGTGGAGGGCAGGGAAAATCGCAACTTGGCCCATGTGAAAGTTGCCTATTCCAATGCTTGCATTAACGCTACCCGTTCAATGGTTGCCCAACTAATAGATGGTGCCCAGAGTAAGCTTCGCGTAATGATGTTCACCTTTACTGATGACGACACGGTCAAACGAGTGATCAATGCCCACAAACGCGGTGTCGATGTGAAAGTCATACTCGATCCCAATGTCCACGCCTTTGGATTACGGCTGATGGGTGCTCCCAACATTTCCACTGTGAGACAGCTAAAAAAGGCTGGTATTGATGTGCGAGCTTATGAAACAAAACCAGGCAACCAAATGCATATCAAAGCCTGTATGGTTGACGACAAACACTGCTGTTTCGGCTCGACGAACTGGACCAAAGCTGGTTTTGACACAAACAACGAAACTTTCATCACCGTTACCTCAAAAGAGGTTGCCGAAGACTTTGAAGCACTCTTTAAGGTCGATTGGGAAGAAGAGACCTATGTGCTCAAGTCCAAAGGTTTTGGGCGATGGCTTCTGGCCAACTTGGCTGAACTCGTTGATGAAGGATTTTAAGGGGAAACACAATGAAACATTCAAATACACTTATCGCTCTCCTCGTCCTGCTCGTTCTTAGCTCTCAAGCTCTTTTTGCTTTTGAATTCGACGCCCAAAGGTGGCAAAGAGATTTACGAACATTAAAGAGAATGGAGAAACTCTCTAAGAATCTGCGGGCTAATTTTCGCAATTTTGCCAAAGAACATGGTGCTGCCGAAGAAATCACAGGGGAACAACATGCATTGGCCGACAAGACTATTGCTGCATACGCAAAGATAAGAAACTATCTGGGGGTCATTGGCGAAAGATGGAGTGAGGCAGTTCCTTCACGGCCAACTATCGTCGAGAAAGTGGATGAACGTCTAAAGGGCGGAGCCCTGTCATTGGCAGCCGAAGCCATTCAATTGGAAAACGCCAATGTAATGGTCTCTTGCTTCAAGGGAACCATTTGGGAAAAACGCCTCAATCAAGGAGCTCCTGACCGTTCCAAATGGCATGTAGAAGGGCTCTTTCGTGACATTGTGAGGACACTTGGCTCTTCTTCTCACAAGAGACAATTGTTACACACCATCGAATATATCAACAGCAATAGTGACTCAATGGAAACCTTGGCCAGTAGGGACAAAGAGCTCATCGATTTGCTCGACATAGTCATAGCATCAACTGTCATTGAGGGAATGGAGGAAGAATCATTTTTCGGCAGATTGGGAGATGACATTGCAACGCGAGTAAGTACAATTGGTTCCAAGAGCAAAGAGGGTGTTGACTGGCTCATTGGCAAGATTTCCAAACTCGTTGGTAACACAGCAGGTTCAATCCACATTGGCAAAGCCACTGTTAGCGGAGAAGTTCGCTCGACTGTGTACAACGAGATGATGAGTGTTTTGCAACCAGGTGACGTCTTACTGGACAAAACACGCTTTGCCCTGACCGATAAACTCATTCCTGGACATTTTGGCCACGTCGCTCTTTGGCTGGGCACAGGTGTTGAGATGGAAGATTGTGGTCTCTTCAATTCAAAGGACAATCGCCAATCTTGGCGTAGGGCAGGCGAATACAGAGACAAACTTTTGACTGGCTCTTCAGTTTTGGAGGCATTACGTCCTGGTGTGCAAGTTAATACACTAGAGCACTTTCTCAAAGTGGACGTCGTGGCAATCATTCGTTGGAAAGAAGCGACTCCTGAGAAAATAGCTCCCGTTTTATACCGTGGCCTTTACCATCTCGGACAAGATTATGACTTCAATTTTGATGTAAATTCATCAAACACCATTGTCTGCTCAGAGCTCGTTTATCAGGCATTTCCCGAGACAATCAATTGGCAGACTGACGAGGCTTTGGGCCGCCCCACTATATCTCCAGATGCAGTGGCCCAAAATGCAGGTTTTGGGGCTGAGCTGCCTTTTGAAGTCATCTATTACCACGATAGTGGCAACTCCTATTGGGGCGAAGAGGCCACAAAAGTCTATCTGGAGGCCATGGCAGCAGTCAACTGACAGATAGCCAGATATAGCCAGATAGTCTGCTTCAGAAATCCTCCCATTTTCCTCTATGATGTTTTAGAGGATGTGGGAGGAAACTTTTGACGAAAAAAGAAAGAGAAAAACTGGAGTGGATAAAAAAGCTAAAGAAAATCCAAGCCGAAAAAAGGCCTCTTTGGCGCAAACGTAACTGCGAAGAGTTGAAAGAACGTAGGACCAAAAACTCTGACTATCCTGCCTTGGCAAAGAAGGTGGAAAAACACTTCCCCCTGTTTGATGAGGTTGCCTCCAAGATAGGTTTGGCTCTTCAGGAAAGTGGAGTTTTCGAAAACACTCCAAAGCTCGAGGCTGTCGATCTCGGTGAATACGTGTCTCTTTCTACTATCTTTGAACAGAGGCAATACATAGTCCACGAAGGAAATGCCCACTTAAAGATTGAATGTATTCCTGAAGATGACTTTTATCGCGATGATATTTTGTTTACACACAAGATAGTCATCCACAACACTTCTTGGTTTCCCGATGAGTGGCGATGTTACCTCGACCTGCCCGTTGACCTTACTTTGCTCAAAGAGTGCCACATCCGTGCATATGTTTTGATGTTGAAGCAATTCAAGGGCCGCATCGATTTACTCAAGGGTTTTCGATATCAAGATACGATAATAAGCAATATGTGCTTTGATAGTGCTCTTCCCATTATCGAAAAAACATTGAAGGCCGCTAAAGTTCTAAAAGGTAGATATGGACACTTTAGGAAATTCACCGGTGACTCTTTGCAAGCAGATATTGGCCAGCATTCATCTATAATTCTCAGTCCACCATCTCATAGAGTGGCCAGTTTTTCAGTGGGACCAGCTGATTCGAAAAGACATAATATCTACTTTGGTCTCAATATGGAAGAGTATGACACTATGTCTGAAGATGGGCGTCGAAAGCTCGATGACCTCATTGAGCTAATGATAATCCTGGCTAGAGATAACTTGGAGTGGTCCAACAATCGCAATGTCTATTGCTTGCAATATGATGGTTGGTGAGCAAGGAAAACAGAAGGCTGTCCGTTGGCTCAGACCAGAGAGCATCCTTGGGGGATTTTCACATGTTCGAAGTCTGGTTTGAAACCCTTGAGATAGGGGAAATAAAACTCGCCAACCTTCAAGTCCATCATTGCTACCATATTCGTTTTGGTTACGCGCTCGGTGCGTGCTTTGTTGACCGTATCTTGGTTGAACTGCAAAATGTCCGTGCGAATTTTGTCTTCACCTTCGAGATCTAGACAAATGACGAGGAAGAGCGAGAAATGTTTCTGCAAGAGAGTACCAAAGGCACTAGTTATGTGCTCCGTGTTGGCAATGAGGTTTTCCACGTCAACGGCTTTGAGAGCATCGACTGTGATGATGTAGATGTTGTATCTCTCGTTCCCTTTTTTCCCCTCTAACAAAACATCAAAACCCTCGGCGCTGCTTTCATTCCAGCGAATGCTCGATTCTATGGCACATATCTGAGTTTTTGTCCCTTCGATGGTTTTTTCAAGGACAGAGACCAACTCTTCGGTGGTTAGTTCAGGGCTTTCCGGTTCTGGCTCATCTCGAATGACCCAACCCTCAATTGATATCTTGAGACCAGAGTTTTTCATGATCCAATCATCATATTCAGAGCGACGAGCATCATCGATGAGAAGCTCATAGGCTTCTGTGAGTTCTTTGAGTTTAGTGGCAGCCAAAGACCGAATATCTTCATCTAGATTCTGCACATTCTCAGGAAGATACTGTTTGGATTTCTCCTGAAATGTTACTAGAATCTTCTGTTTTGAAGCGGTCATCGGTAAATCGAGGACCTCATAATATAGTTTATTATTAAACACCCCGAAAACTCCCAGCCAAGGGAAATAATACTTGAAATCGTATCTTACTAAGTAGCCTCTGCAGTTGCAACTTGCAAGAATATAAAAGCGATGAGCGGCCTAACCGTTAAAAACGAAGAGTGTGCAGTGAAATGGTCTTGGGGTTGTTGGAATAGTTGTCCAATCTCTTCATTCTGCGCCCAACTTGTTTGCCTACAAAATAACCAATGAGGGCACCAACGAAAGTGTCGAAGACAGTATGGTCCATTGAACGAACTCGCGAACGGGCTGTCATAATGCCAAGGGCAAATAG
>CAZXTJ010000377.1:0-8242 GCA_964643655.1 uncultured bacterium | reverse complement strand
CTGCTCATGATAGCTGACCATACGGGATCTGATAGAGATCACGATGGTTGGGATTCAGTTGATATTCTCAATCGCCTTGGGGCTCCCATGGGCCTTTATTTTCATCACAAATGGTTTACAGAGGTTCCTTTGCGTGGACCGGTAGACAAAGGACCTTTGACGAAATGGGTCCGACGAATGGGCATTTGGGGCGGAACTACTGTTGGTTATACGACAGGTCGACGCGTAGGCGGAGCTTTACGAGCTGGCAAGAATTTGAAAGAGCGACCTGTGCTGGCAGCTAGTCTTTATGGCCAAGGGAGAGTCGTTGCTTTGGGTGATAGTTCACCCTTTGATGACGGCACTGGTGAACCGCAGAAAAAGCTCCATGACAGTTTTAACAGTTTTTTATACGACATCAAACAAATGGGTGCCAATGTAGTGCGTTGGTTGGGTAACAAAGAGCCCAAAAAGCTGTCACCTCCAAGAGGGCTCAGGTTTCTCTCTCGCCGTGCTGCTGGATTTGTGCCCACAATTATCTTTGATGCAGGTCACTTCAACGAAGCAGCTGACAAGTCCACACTCTTCCGGCAGAGGGCCGAAAAGTCTGGACGCCTCGTTGAATATGCAGACGTCGCTCTAAATGAGAACGTCTTGCAAGGAGTGAAACTCATTGTCATCGACAATCCTGCTAATAGATTTAGTGAGGCTGAAGCAGCTGCCTTGAAAGGTTTTGTTCGTTCTGGAGGTTCCATATTGCTTTCTTGCCGTGGCGGAGGAAGGCGAGGACGCGGTAGGCAAGGCAACTTCAATGACTTGTTGGCTAAAATTGGCGCAAAGTTGGCTTTTTCAGAGCATCAGGTTTTTGACGAGAAGAATAACTATGGAAGGCCCTGGTCACTGGCTCTTACTATGCTACCCAAACATCCGGTCTTTGCAGGTGTTTCACGAATACTCTTCTGGAATCCATGTCCAATTGTTGTGGCTTCTGGAGGAGCTTGGCCGCCCAATTGTTCTGTCGTCGCACATGCTATGCCTACTGCTCACTCTGTCGTGCCCGATGAGTTGAAGGAACGTTTGGCTCCTCTCAAAGGAGATAGAGTGCCCCTCATCGGTGAAGAACGGATGGGTAAGGGCAAACTATTCCTGATGGGAACATGTACTTACACTGACTATCAGTACACGGAAGAACGGCGTAAAGTCGGTGTGAGAGAGGCTATTGGTGTTGGAGTACATCAAACTCCGCTCTTTAATCAGCGTGTCGTCGAGCACCTCAGTCGTTGACTTTCAAAGTTTCCTCTATATATAATCAGCGCTCGATAGAACGAGGCGGTGCCTTTAAGATATGACCATATTTACTGAGCTGTCCCAAGCGATTTCTAGTTACCTGTGTTCCACTCCAGGCAAGGTTTCCATTGCTGTCGTCCTTCTTTATCCCATCATTGTGCAGATGTTGGCTACTCTCCATAGACGAGCCAAGTTGAAAGCATCAGGATATGATCCTTTTGCTGGTGACGTTTTTCCCTTTTGGGTTAGTTATGTGCCTCTGCCCTTTTTGCTGATTATTGCCAATTTTCAGTCTTTCTTCTTCTGGTTGCCCAAAACAGACCGTGGCAAGACGGTCATGTTGCGATACATCTTTTATAAGGCTTCTTTTGGGAACATAGTCATGAGTTCCGACTATTCTCGGAAACTCTATGCCTACATCTTCTCACCTGGTAGCCAGCTAGTACTCGTCCTGGCAGCCGTTTTAGCGTTGCTGTATTTTACTCACGAGTGGATTTGCGGCAAGTTCCCCAAACTGCGTAAATACGAGCTAGATGGTTATTTCTTCTTGTATCCTGCTCTTTCGGTCATCTTTTTGTTTCACATTTGTCCTGTCTTTTATTCCCTCGTTCTTTCAATGCACCGAGGAACAGCACAGGACATATTCAAAGAGTTCGTTTTCCTCGAACATTATCGAAAGCTCATTGGTGACCGCACATTCTGGCTCTCTTTGAAAAACACAGCTTGGTTTGCTTTTGGTTCAGTGCCTTTGACCATTGGCTGTTCTCTGTTTATCGCCATGTTGCTGAATAGAAAAATCAAAGGCCTAAGTTTTTACCGAACTGTCTACTTTTTGCCCGTCATTACCTCTGTAGCCGCCATTTCGCTCGTTTGGCGATGGGTTTACCATCCACAACGTGGTGTCTTGAACAGTGTGCTACGAGCAGGAGGTTATTCAGGTCTCGATTGGCTCTATGAACCACGGGGAATCTTTGATATGACCTCCTTGTGGCTCTTTGGTGGGCGTTTTTCAGAAAGTGTTCGTTGGTTGGGCATGCTTCTTTTGAAACCTTTTGTTTTGCTCATAGGAGATCTGCCTACCACTCTTACGTGGATTTTCAATGACGCACTGCCTGGTTTGGCCGAAGGTCCAAGTTTGGCCATTACAGCCGTCATCATCATGAGCGTATGGAAGGGCTTGGGATACAACATCATCATCTTCTTGGCTGGTTTGCAGAATATACCCAATGAACTCTACGAAGCAGCTCGCATTGATGGTGCTGGTATTTGGAGCCAATTCCGCAACATTACTTGGCCATTGCTCTCACCGACGACCTATTTTGTCTTGATAATGTCGACTATCTCTTCTTTCCAAGTGTTCGCCCAAATCTTTATGTTGTATGCGGGTAATGCCACAGATGGGTCACGAGTTGTCGTCTATTACCTCTTTGAAAAAGGTTTTCAGACATTCGAGTTTGGTTATGCATCTGCTCTGGCTTATGTATTGTTCCTCATCATCTTTATGATGACTTACATACAGCGCAGTTTTGTTGGTGAAAAAGTTCACTACGATTGATATTGGAAACACTGACTAGGTGTTTCTCTAGCTTAACTTGGAGGTAATCAATGCCCCTCGTCCACACAAAAGACATGTTCAAAAGAGCTTACGATGAAGGTTTTGCTGTTGGCGCTTTCAACGTAAACAACATGGAGATTTTGCAGGCTATCGTCGAAGCTGCTCAAGCTGAAAAAGCCCCACTCATTCTGCAGGTTTCTGCAGGAGCGCGAAAATATGCCCGCCATGAATATCTCGTTAAATTGGTAGAAGCTGCCATTGAAACATCAGATATCCCCATCGCTCTTCACCTTGATCACGGTGATGGTTTCGATATCTGTAAACAATGTGTTGATGGTGGATTTACATCGGTAATGATCGATGGTTCCCGTCATCCTTTCGAGAAGAACGTCGAAGAGACGAAAAAAGTAGTGGAATATGCTCACTCCAAAGGAGTCAGTGTAGAAGCCGAATTGGGTAAGTTGGCCGGTGTAGAAGATGACGTCAAAGTAGACGCAAAAGACGCCATCTATACTGATCCCGACGAAGCCAAAGCTTTTGTTGAACAAACGGGTTGTGACTCACTTGCAATAGCCATTGGTACTAGCCACGGTGCTTACAAGTTCAAGTCCGAACCCAAATTGGACTTTGACAGGTTGAAAAAAATCTCTGAGTTGTTGCCCAATTTCCCCATCGTCTTGCACGGTTCTTCCTCAGTTCCTCAAGAACTTGTTGAAGCTTGTAACAAGTTTGGTGGCGAAATCCCCGGTGCTCGTGGTGTTCCTGAAGAGATGCTCTCTGAAGCCGCTAAGATGGCCGTTTGTAAAGTGAATATCGACACAGATTTGCGCTTGGCAATGACTTCAGAAATCCGCCGCGTCATGGCTGAGAAACCAGCAGAGTTTGATCCTCGCAAATATTTGGGTCCTGGTCGTGACCGTATTCGTGAACTCGTAATGCACAAATTGCGTGTATTGGGAGCAAGCGGTAAAGCATAATCAAGTAGAATTTTTCCAAAGGAGGGCCTTTCGAGGTCCTCCTTTTTGCTATGGCAATCTTCTATGGACAATTGCTTACCGCTCTAAATGTGCATGGGCTTGGCGAGTGAAAGTCGCTTCTGATGGGCTGATGAGGTCAGGCGTAGGGCAGGCCTCGTTTTTGCTAGTTTCACTTCGCCTGTGCTAGCGCGTCGCAGCATTTAAGCGTAGAGGAGAAATACATGCCTAGCATTCTCGTAGTTGATGATAATGCACTCATCTGTCAGAACTTACGGACCATGCTCGAAGATGAAGGAATGGATGTAGTTACATTCCAAGATCCTCTCAGCGCCCTCGAATATTGCCGGATGTCATCTTGTGATCTGGCGATTGTAGATATCAGAATGCCTCACATGGATGGATTTGAATTGATACAGAAAATGCGATCCATCCAACCGAAAATGCGTACCCTGATGATCTCTAGCCACTATGATGACGACGAATCTGTGGCAAGAGCAATTATGCGTCGCCACTGCGACGCAGCCTTTTCCAAGCCTTTTAGTCTGAAGCAAATACTGATTTCAGTATTGGGTCTCCTTGCTGAGCCAATCTGTGCTTCAGCCGCTGCCTAGATTAGAAGAGAATAAAAAACTCCCTGCCAGCTGGGCAGGGAGTTTTTCGTTACATATAAAAGTCTTCGAGACGTTTACTTCGTGAAGGATGGCGCAATTGACGAAGAGCTTTGGATTCTATTTGGCGAATACGTTCACGCGTTACACCAAAACGATGACCAATCTCTTCAAGAGTCTGAGTTCTCTTGTTGAAGAGACCAAAGCGAGCTTCCAATACTTCTCTCTCTTTGTCTGTAAGTGTTTTCAGAACGTCCACCAATGCAACATGTAACAATTTACGACTGATAATCTCCTCTGGCTTGGGTGATCTGTCGTTAGCGATATACATTGTCAGACTGCCAGAATTGTCATTACTGTCACCACGCTGAGCATCCATTGAGACTGCGTCTTTCGTCGAGCTAAGGGCTGTCTCCACTTTGTCCAAGGGAAGACCAGTGTTTTTGGCAATCTCTTCGGCAGTGGGCATTCTGTTGAGCTGAGTCTGCATTGTGTTGATCATCTTTTGAATGCGCGAAACAGTCTCATTCATATGGACTGGCAACCTAATGGTGCGCGACATATTGGCTATGGCTCTAACGAGTGATTGTTTGATCCACCAAGATGCATAAGTGGTGAAACGAAATCCTTTTTCAGGATCGAATTTCTCCACAGCCTGCATTAAACCTCTGTTTCCCTCTTGAATGAGGTCGAGAAAGGGCACACCTCTTTTGAGATAGTTTTTGGCCATTTTCACGACTAGGCGTAGGTTGGCCTGGATGAGCCTATCTCTTGCCGAAATGTCACCTTTGCGGGCAAGACGAGCCAAGTCACGTTCCTCGAGAGAATCGAGCAAACGATGTCGCGACACTTCCTTCAAATAGTGGTTGATGAGTGCATTATCAGCATCACCAACCTCTTGTCGCTGTGGTGGGGGATCTCTTTCCTCAATTCGACGATAAGTTGGCGATTCATCCAAAGTGGTCGAATCCAAAGGACGAAGATGGGTAGCACGAGCACGACCACGCCGCTTTTCTCGGCGTCTTGTCCAGGCAATTGGCAGTGGGGAATTTGCACCCATAGGTGACCCGCCGCCTTTCCGATATCGGATATACAGGCTCATTCAAATAAATAGTCCCTTATGGAAATACTGACAATAATTTCAGAAAGAAAATTGCGAGATCAGCTCTAGGAAGGGAAAGGCTATGCCCCGTTGGTCCACACGGTGAACCTTGCAAAAAGCCCACGGAAGACTTCTTGCCAATCAACATCTTCTTCTTTGCCCCAACCAGCTAAATCCAATTCAAAGGAGAGGGCTGGTTTTTCTCTCTCATCACGAGCAAATGCTGCGTAGATGTGCAGTTCACCTTTTAAAATAACCGCCTGAAACTTGATGAAGAGGTGGTACATGTTCTCAAAAATGATGACAACGAAACGGACCTCTTCTGAGCGTTGTTTGAACTCACCGAAAGCTTGAGGGTAATCTTTGGCCTTCGTTGCGTCCAAGAGCTCAATGGAACAACTGTAGGGATATTTCAATTCAGGAGTGGACTTGGTCTCTTCCTCCAACAACTTGACGATTTCGTCCAGTCTTTTTGCAGCCCAAGTTGGTTTTCTCGTGAACTGTAGGGCTATAGGTGTTACTTGCAAAGAAGAGTCGCTCAATGGGTCGTCTCCTTCACCTTTTTTCCGCAAAAAGATTGGTCGAGAAACACACTTGTATTCATCTGAACTAGATCGGTCAATGACACGGCTCAAAGCCAGCGTTACATCGGAGATTAGTTGGAAACGATTTTTTGGCTCTCTTTCCACGCAACGCATGACTATTTCGTCGATGGCTCTAGGCACAGCTTTGTTGCGGTATGAAGGCGGAGGGAAATCCTCTTTCAGCCTACGTCTAGCGCCTTTCATCCCATCTCTGTCCATAAATGGTAAACGCCCAGTAAGGCAGACATACATCAACATTCCCAGGGAATATATGTCCGAGCGATGGTCCACCTCTTTGTTCGTAATCTGCTCTGGTGCCATATATTGCGGCGTTCCCAGAATGTAGTTCTTGGGCACTATGCGTTCGTCGTGCAGTAATTTTGCCAAGCCGAAATCAAGCAAGAAAGCTCGTCTCTTGGGAGAAATGAGGATGTTCTCAGGTTTGAGATCGCGGTGAAAGATGTCTTTGGAGTGGGCGTGATGGATAGCCTGCACAACATCTTTGAAAGTGGCAAAAAAGAAGGGGAGAGCAAAACCCGTTTTCTTTTTCTGGTGGAGGATGATGACATCGAGGAGGGGAGAACCTTCCAGGTATCCCATTACGAAGTAAGGAATGTTCATGTACCAGCCCACATCGTAAATAGGAACGATGTTTGGATGGTCCAAAGTGGACAAGAGCTGAATTTCTCTTTCGAAGAGGTCAACATAAGTTCTATTGACCGTTTCCGTTAGGATCTTGACAGCAACAAAACGTTTTCTCTTCTGGTCCCAGCCTTTATAGACGGCCCCCATGCCACCTTCGCCCAACTTTTCGACAATTCGATAGGGGCCAAGGACCTTCTTTTCGAGCACCAGTTACCTACTTCCAACACGTTGAATAGCATACCTTAACATGGTACCATTCCAGCTCCCAGACAAGGATATCCAATGACGAATAAAAACGAGACTACAAATTTGCTCTCATTACTCGAAGAGCGAATTGCCAAAGAAAGCGCCACAGCCCTTTCCTTGGCATCTCTCGTCGATGAGTTAGTGGATGACGGGCGTTTGTTGGAAACTCGTAATCTCCTAGAGAAGTTTCGCTCTCAGGACATCCCTGACATTCAGCCCCTGGTGCTTCATCTCTGCTCACTCCTGGCTGCAGAAGCAGGAGAACTGAGTGAGGCCAATAAACTGGCCACCTTGTCAGCTCAACGTTATGAAGCTCAAGGCAATCATGAAGGGCTCGTTGCTGTCTCTTTGTGGGCCATACAGCTGGCTCGCGAGAAGGGCGATTTCACGACTGCCGGTCGTCTGCTCCGCCAATTTGACACCAAAGTGTCAAAAAACGAAGGCGAAAAGATACAGGCCATATTCAAATGTGAACGTTCTGCCCTCTTTGCAGCTAGAGGTGCGCGTCACGCTGCTTTTGAAACCCTTCGTGAAGCTCTGGATTGTGCCCGTCGTACTCGCTCTCGTAGCAGCCAAGTGAAAATTGGTGCTCAGTTGGCCATAATATCGGCTCGCAGAGGAGATACGGGACGTGCGAGAGCATACGTGGAGGCTGCAGAGAAACTACTTGGCGAAGACGTGACTATTCGAGACAGAGTAGATTGGCTCGTCAGTCGGGCAATTGCTCTTCGTGCCTGTTTTGATGGAGAAGGAGCAGAGCTTGCATTGGCTGAAGCAATAGAGTTGGCCAATGATAAAGGTTTGTTCAGACGTTTGGCTCTTGCAGTTGGAGAGTTGGGGAGCCTCGTATACCGGCGAGGAGAACTAGAGCGAGCTGAAGAACTCTTTATGCAGGCCAAAAAACGAGAGCAGCAGTTGGGCCGTCTCGTTGCAGAGGCTGAGAACTCCTTCCGTCTCTCCACAGTAGAGCGTGCACGAGGGCATTTGGCCAAAGCTGCCAAAGAGCTAGATGAGGCTGAAAAGCTCTTCGACTTGGCAGGACATCCCAATGGAAAGAGCCGTTGCCTCTTTGCCAAAGCTGGCTTGGAACATGCCAATGGTCGAGGTGATGAAGCTTTGGTCTTGCTGGAGCAGTGCCTCTCTATACGGCGTGAAATAGGTGATTGTCTCGGTGCTGCCCAGGTTCTTGGTGAACAGGCAACAGTTCACCGCGATAGGGGAGAGCTGGCTGCTGCCCTCGAGTTATATACACACAGTGT
>CAZXTJ010000376.1:0-8245 GCA_964643655.1 uncultured bacterium | reverse complement strand
GGGCTATACTGTGGAAGCTAAACGAAGTGTTTCAGTGGTAACTCCTGTGTATCATTCGCAGAAGTGGTTGCCAGGTTATTTCAAAGCACTGGCTGCTCTCCATATTGGAGAAGACAGCCTCGAAGTTGTCATTGTTGACAATTCGCCAGCTTCAATGAGCCTTGAAGAGTATATTGCCCTCGCAGGAGATCTTCAGTTGAAGGTTTTGTCCAATGATAAAAACGAGGGTTTTGCCAAAGCCAGTAACCGTGGTGCCCGTGAAGCAAGTGGTGACCTCGTACTTTTCCTCAATGTTGATACTGAGATAGAAGCAGACTGTTATCTCAAGCTGAGAGAGCGTTTGTTACACGATCCTGGTTGCGCTATTGCCGAGGCAAGACAATCTCCTCGAGAACATCCCAAGTTTTATTGGCCAGGTACTGGGCGTGTTGATTGGGCTTCTGCTTGCTGTATGCTCATGCGCCGCTCTCTTTTTATGGAGAGTGGGGGATTTGACGAGACCTTCTTCATGTACGGCGAAGATGTCGATCTGTCATTCCGCCTCAGAGACCGCGGTTACCGTTTGGCTTATGTGCAAGATGCTCTTTGTGAACATTTTGACGATGACAAAGACACTCAGCAGAGCCTTGATAGAACTTACCATTCCATTCGTGCCTCCATATTGTTGAGAGCTCGATACTCTTCCACTTGGCACTTGCTGACAGGATTGTGGCTAGAACTCAGTCGAACTCTTCTGAGACGTCGAGGTAAAGGACGATCAAGAGCGATTGCAGCCTTGCGAGACGGTTTACTCACCTGCCCCAGGCTTCTTGTGGAGCGGTGGTCCTCGTCGAGACAAATCAAGAGAAGAATATTCCAAGACCAAGGTGGTTACACTCTTCATTATCGTTTCCCAGAAAAGGAAGAGAGTGAAGAGCCCAAACCACATTTGGGTGATGATAGTTTTTCAGTAATCATTGCAACAGAGAATCGTGATTTCCTCGTTGAACCTTTGGCTGAAGCTCTTCTTTATCAGATGGACGAACTCAAAGCTGGAGAGTTGATAGTCGTAGACCACGGACCAATAGTTGGTGCAGCTGACGGATTGGCTGAAAGGTTCCGACCAAGAGAACGTTTTCGCCTCATTGATCACCCCCACGGCTCTGCAGCTGATGCAAAAAATGCAGGTGTCAGGGCTGCTAAAGGGGGAGTGATCATCTTTTTGGACGATGCTGCCATTCCAAATTCAGATCACATTTTACGACATATGCAATGTCACGAGAAATTTGATGTAGTGCAAGGTCCTTTGGAAAAACCTTGGCCCGTAGCTGGCAGTCCCTTCCGCAAATATGTACGTGATGAACGAGCTCGGCGAGAGGTGGCCCATCAGGCCGATGAAAGTAATTTGCCTTGGGATGAATTGTCTTCCGAAAATCTCTCTGTGAAACGTTCATTACTAGAAGAAGGCGCTCTTTCTTCTGGGTATTTCAATCGATATCTTTGGAGTGACGAAGCCGCTGACATCGAAATGGGTTATCGTCTTCACGAGCAGAAGTCAGAGTTTAGACAGATTGCACATTTAGCTGCCCTGAGCCGTGAACAACCTCGATTTACAGCCTTTTTGGCTGACAATTTCACTTTGGGGTATGCTTCTGCCCAGGCTGCTGAAACGAGCAAAGCTGTGGCGCAAGGATTGGGTAATGTTACATCTTCTCCAAAAGAACTCATCCGCCGTCTGTTTACCTTGATGTTCATTGTTACTCCTTTGTCCATTCCTGCATTCTTTCTCGATTTGTTCTTGCCGCCAAGGCTGCGCCTAAATCCAATTGCCCGTTGGTGGTTCCACACAGTGGCAACTACATGCCAGACAGCTGGTCATTTGTGGCGCAAAACTTTTGGCGGACCAGCCTTCTGAGACCAAAAAGGCTCGTAGTTTGAAAAAAAACTGCAGGGAAATCCGATGGATTTACTTGGGTTTTGACTAAAGCTAAAGCCTGTCCTGGAGCAGGTTAGAGGCGGTTACGTCAGAAAAAGGGACTCTTTTTAGTTACTTTTTTACTCCTATTTGAAAAAAATTATTTCCCATGGCTTGACAGTTTCGATTTCCGTCTTCATAATGTCTAGCTTTTTCGAAAGACAAAAAAGAATAAAAAATAAATAAGATTGATAGCCTTTCAAGTAGCAGAGATACAGTATTCATCGTTTCGAGAGGAGTAGAGGAATGAGAAAACTAAGTCTATTGATGGTTCTGGCACTGATGTTCGTCCCAACGATGGTTTTTGCTTGTGGTGGCGACTGTGGTGACTGCGGCGATGGCGACAACGGCGACTGTGGTGATTGTGGTGGCTGCGGTGGCGAAGTCATTATGTGCGGTGGCGACTGTGGTGACTGTGGCGACGGTGACGATGGTGACTGTGGCGATGGTGGCTGTCCTCTACCCGAATGTGGTGGCGACTGTGGTGACTGCGGCGACGGCGACAATGGCGACTGTGGCGACTGTGGTGGCTGCGGCGGCGAACTCGCTATGTGCGGTGGCGACTGTGGCGACTGCGGCGACGGCGACGATGGTGACTGTGGCGACGGTGGCTGCCCACTTCCAGAATGTGGCGGCGACTGTGGTGACTGTGGCGACAACGGTGACAACGGCGACTGTGGCGACTGCGGTGGCTGCGGCGGTCACTAATAGGCCAAACAATATTACCCCAATGGGGCGGGCGGCGCGCTTGGCGCGCCGTCTTTGCGTTTGCGGCACACTGATGATACAATTCGACGCGGTTTCTGGCGGAGGATTACATTGTGTGTAAGGGGTCATTGGACGACATTGAAAAGCTTTGTCGTGATTACATTGGCTCTCGCTTGTCACCTGGCCGTGCTGCCCATTGCGAGCGAACCTTCCAGAAGGCTCTAGAACTGAATGGGCTCTATGGGGTGGGCTTGGCTCGAAGTGCTTTGGCTCAGGTGACTTTGCTCCACGATTGTGCTCGTGAAGCCACAGCTGCAGAAATAGAAAAAGTGCTAACAGCAGAGAAGATTGCCACTGTTCCTGGTGGTTCATCTAACGTGGGTTTACTCCATGGATTTGCTGGAGCTTTGTTGGTAGAACGGGATTTGGGCATAAAGGACAAAGAGGTGCTTGAAGCGATTTCATATCATGTCACAGGGCGGGATGAGCCCAGTGATTTGCTGACGCTCCAAATAATCTCCGATCTCTTGGAAGATGGGCGTCCTTTTCGTGATTTGGTGCCAAAACCCAAAAACCACTCCTCCCTTTATGGTCTCGGTGCTGCTGCTCTTGGCTGTAAACTCGCTCATTGTTTGGACAAGAACGAGTTTTTGATTGGCGATGCTGTTGCTGCCTATAATTGGTATGTGAGGCAAACTCCATGAACAGATACAGACGTCAGCCCATGGGATATCAGCGTTTCAAAGAGTTTGTCCTTGGAAAAACTCCTACTGATGATACTCCCAAAAAACCTTTTGATGAAGACGACCTGCCGCGTAAACGGCCTGATGGGTTTTCACTAATGCGTTCTCGCAATTCTCTTTTTATGCTGCCATTTGTGCACATTTACAACAAACTTAGATATACGATGGCTGCGCGTGCCATCGGTGTAATCGTTTTTATTGCCATTTTGCTCACTTGTTCTTGGCTGGCAGTGATCAAACGTCAAGCTGAAGAGCAGGAAAGACAGTTGGTGGGTAAAAATCTGGTCATCGCCGTAATGGGTAAAGATGATGTTGAGGGAATGGGGCGCTCTGATACACTCATCCTCGTCAATGTGAAATACCACGAGAGGAAAATCAACATTCTCTCTATCCCCCGTGATTCCCGTGTACCCATTCGACGTACGCGAGATGATGGCACGACTTATTTCAAATTCTCTAAAATCAATCATGCTTTGCGTTGGGGCGGAGTGGCTCTGACCAAAGAGACTGTCGAACGTTATTTGGGTATCAAAATCGACTACCATTTCATTATCAGCTATGGTCTTTTCGTCGAGCTCATCGACGTCATTGGTGGCGTACCCATCGAAGTCGAAAAGCGGATGTATTACATTGATAGGGCTGGTGGATTGACTATCGATCTTCGGCCAGGATTCCAAGTTCTCGATGGCAACAGGTCTTTGCAATTCGTCCGTTTCCGCCACGATCGTCACGGGGACATTGGTCGCATCAAAAGACAGCAGCAATTCATCAAAGCTGTTGCAAGTAAATTGAAGAGTAGTAGGGTTCTTCTGCAATTGATAGATCAAGCACCTGAACTACTGGCTCATATTTCCACAGACTTGCCCATCAAATTGGCTCTGCTCTTACTGAACCAATTTCGCCAATTCAAAATGGAGAATCTCAAGGTGAAGACTCTGCCAGGAAAAGAACAGGCACTGCCTATGAGCCCTGGCGGGAGGCGCAAATACAGTTTTTATGTTTCTACCAAAAAAGACGTAGAGCGTACAGTCAATGACTGGTTCCTGCAGATTGTTGATAAAGAAGATAGGGTCAAAGCCAATGCAATGGCTTTTCCCGATTTGGAAGCTTATATCAAAGGCGCAGAGCCTACTCCTGCAACAACTTCCGTAGCTTCAGCCCGAAAGACAACCTCCAGTACCAATGTTAATTGATGAACTCAACTATGAGCTTCCTGAAGAGCTCATTGCACAGTATCCTGCCGATAAACGTGAAAACTCACGTTTAATGGTCCTTCATCGCAAGAGCCTTGAGATTGAAGAGTGCCATTTTTATGACATTGGTAATTATCTCAAAGCTGGCGATGTGCTCGTCATCAACAACACAAAGGTTTTGGCTGCTCGGCTCTTTGCTCGTCGAGAAACGGGTGGAAAGGTAGAGTGTCTGCTTCTCACTCCTCGAGACGAGAGAACTTGGGAAGCCATGGTCAAACCAGCCAAGCGTATCCGTGAGGGAGATATTCTCACTTTTCAAGAGGGAGAACAGGCCCAAGTCATCAAAAAACTCGAGCGAGGTCATCGTCTCCTACGTTTTGCTTCAGAAGAGAGTGCCCTCGAGATAATGAAGAGCGAAGGGGAGCTGCCATTACCTCCATATGTGAAAGATCCCAATGCTGTTGAAGACGAGCGTTATCAGACTGTTTTCGCCAAAAAACCTGGTGCAGTAGCTGCACCAACTGCTGGGCTTCATTTTACGGAAGAACTCATGACCAAACTGAGGAAAGATGGTGTGCACTTCGTAGAGGTAACGCTCTATGTAGGCGCTGGTACCTTTTTACCTCTTCAGCGTGAAGTCATAGAAGAGAATGAGCTCCATTCAGAGCGGTTTGAAATCACAGATGAAGCTTGTGCAACTATAAAAGAGGCCATCAAAGCTGGTAGAAGAGTGATTCCAGTGGGCACAACCTCTATGCGTGTTCTCGAGACTCTGGGGCCTGAGGGATTTGAAAAAGGGGCCCAAAGTGGTGAGACCGAGATTTTCATCTATCCTGGTGTGCCCATAAAAGTTGCCAAAGGCATGTTGACCAATTTTCATTTGCCTGGAACCTCTCTGTTGTGCTTGGTTGCTGCATTTGCCGGTATTTCGTTGTATAAAAAGGCTTATGCGAGAGCAGTGAAGGAACAATTCAGGTTTTACAGCTTTGGCGACGCAATGTTAATCATGGACTGAGCGAGGAGGAACAGTGGCGTCCATTAGGGGTGGAAGATTAGTAGGCCAACCGAGTTTTTTGTCTCGGTGGTCCTTTTATGCCTTCCTGTTCCTTTTGCCGCTCGTCTTTTCCCTTTCTTCCTACCGCGTTTTTGCTGAAGCCAAGCAGACCTGTCTCATCGTTTTTGCGGCTTTCCTTTGTTTTGGTGAAAGAGCTTATCTCGTCGAGCGATTGAAAGGTCTCAAAAACGAGCCCGCAGACGGAGCAATCGCTCTCTTTGTGGCGTACATGTGTCTGACTATTTTGTGGTCGCCCTTCACGGGAACAGCGCTCATTTCAGCTTTGCTTCTATTTTCGTGGTTTTTTCTCTACCTCGTTTTCAAACGCAATTTCACCTATGAGGACGATATCCATCGTATGGCCTTTGTCCTAGGCCTTGGTTTGTTCATCAATCTGCTTTTGGGGCTCCTGCAGGCTCTTGGCCTCTATTTACCATCCTCTTTGGCTGGGGCAGAGGGACCCTTTGGTTGGATAGGCAATCGAAATTGGTACGCCATCTACATTGCCCTCCTTTTGCCAGTAGAGATGTGGATGGCAAGACGGCGCAAGAGTGAAATTCGTTTTGGTTTGGCTGTGGTCAACATAGTACTGGGATTGCCTTTGCTTCTCCTTACTTGGTGTCGTGGGGCCTGGCTCACCTTTTTTGCCACTATGGTCATGTGGGGATTGATGGATCTTTGGGGCAACGACATTGCCCGCCTGCGCAGAAGGGTATTGGCCCTTTTGGGACTGACCATGGTTTTGATGGCTGGTTTGGTACTGATGTCAGTGTTAGCTCCTCAGTCTTTGGTTTCCATTTGGGGGCAAACGAAACAACAGACTTTGGAAAGCCGTTTTCTTGCCTACCAAATTACTGGCAAGGGAATAAAAGACGCTCCTCTTTTCGGCCACGGGATAGGCAGTTTTGGTGGCGGTTTCACCAAGTTGCAGGAAGCTTGGTTCAATAACTTTCCCCAGACAAAAGGTGGTCGCGAGTGGCTCTTGGCTCGACCTTATCGACATGTACACAATGATGCCCTCGAATTGGCTTATGAAGGCGGAATTGTTGGTATTTTGTTGTGTCTCGTAGCTCTCTTTTATACGGTGCGACGTTTCTTCGCTTTGGCCCAGCGAATACCAGATGGACCTGTTCGTTCTTTGTCTCATCTCTTTTTTGCTGCAGCTACAGGAGTTGCCGTAGCTTCCATTGGCTCTTTTCCTTTCCACCAAACGACAGCCTGCATGTTGCTCATCTTTTTCCTCAATGGTCTCACTATCGAGATGGCTGGTGGGCGTAAAGATCCAGAACCCTTGGGTGTCATCGGTACTGGATTTTTCCTCTTTGCCTGCCTTTTCATTGGCGCACTTGGCTTGAGTGATTATATGTCTGAGGTGCAAAGAGGCATGGCTTTGACTCACATCGCTCGTGGTGACATCAAAAAAGCCACAGAACAAGCTGAAGCGGCTCTGAGGTTCAATCCTCTCAATGGGCGTGCTATCAGCGTCCTGGCTCGTTGTAAGGTGGCTCAGGGCAAACATGATGAAGCCATCAAGTTATTCAAAGATGGCGCTAACCATCATCTTGACCACACCTTGGCTTACAATTTGGGAATTGTGGCCACGAAGAGGGAAGATTACAGCAAGGCTCAAGAATATTTTACTCAGTCAGCTCGTCAGCGACCTGGTCCAGACAGTTTGACTGCTTTGGCTAAAATTGTAGTTTTGCAAAGACGTCGAAATGAAGCTGAACAGCTCTTAAGACTCGCTCTGTCTGCAGACAGGGGACACCATGAAGCTGGATATCAGTTGGCAAAACTAGTTGCTAGAAAAAGTATGGGGGACGCAGCAAAACTGCTCAGTGACAATATTGCTGTCATAGATGCCAGGAGAGAACAGGGTATTTGGAGTGCTCAAGCAGCTCTTTATTTGGTAAAGAGTCTCAAGGCACTCGTGCCCATCGCCAAGAAAGCGAAACTCTATGATTTGGCTGCTACAGCTGAAGACAGACTGGCAGTATTAGAGAAAAAGTAGTGTGAACAATGACCTTTTCCCTTCTTTCCCATGATAAAGATACTAAAGCACGTCTTGGAAAACTGACTCTCCATCGCGCTGTCGTCAATACTCCTGTTTTTATGCCCGTTGGTACTCAGGCAACAGTCAAATCTTTGGAACCTGAAGATTTGTTGGAGTTGGACTATTCACTCATGCTGGTTAACGCTTACCACCTCTGGCAGAGGCCTGGTCTGGAAGTGTTGAAAAAGTTTGGTGGCGTCCATAAGTTCATGAACTGGCCAGGAGCAGTTCTCTCTGACTCAGGTGGTTTTCAGGTTTTTAGCTTGCGAAGCCTTGGGAAAATTACTGAAGAGGGAGCGGAGTTCCGCAGTCATCTCGATGGCAGACCCCTCATGCTCACACCAGAAACGTCGGCTGAGATACAGATTGCTCTCGATTCAGACATAGTCATGGCTTTTGATGAATGTCCTCCCCATCCCAGTGAGGAAAAATATATCAAGGAGGCCATGTTGAGGTCGGCGAGGTGGACAGAGCGCTCTCTGAGACACTTTCGAGAACATGGCAAGGCGACGAACAAGTTCTTTGGCATTATTCAAGGTG
>CAZXTJ010000375.1:0-8249 GCA_964643655.1 uncultured bacterium | reverse complement strand
GTCAAAGAGGAGTATTACGAGCTACGGCCATTGGTTCCCATGAGTTGGCCACGAAACAAAAAGAGTGCTCAGAGGAAGAACTCTGTGAACGAGCAGCAGAACTCATGGACGTCCCCCCTGAAGAGGCAAGAGAGAGAACTCGCTTCGGTCAATTCATCGTTTTCCAATCAACAAAGACTAGCTCCTCCTTTTTTGGTCTCTTCTCATCAACGACCAATCCCTGGGTAATACTCGACAAGAGCGGCCGTCCACGTTTTAGTGCGGAAAATGGCGAGATAGTCGTTACCAAAGCTGCCACAGCCGAAAAAGAACTGGCCGAGCTTCTCGATAGAACTGCCGATTTTGGCGACGCAGGAATGGTCTTGCCGGCCTGCTACCTTATTTGTGGGCAACGCACTGTTGATTTGTCGGGATTGGCTGATGTCAATCAACGTCTCACCTTGTGCCGTGAAGAGTTGGGACAAGAAAATGGCGAGGAACCCGTCGTCTTGGCCACAAAGAAGGCCTGAGGAGCTTTCTCTTTCCGTGGTAAACTCTAATTCATGAGCGACGAATTCGACGCAGAAGCCCTATTAGAAACTGAAGTGGCTGGTTTGCCACCAGGTTTTCAATTACCCGAAAGATACAGACCACAAAAATCTCTCGGCCACGGAGGTATGGGCGTCGTTTTTCGCACTTGGGACTCTACCCTCGAGCGACTCGTGGCAGTGAAAATCATCCGGCCAGACAAACTATCCAATCGGCGTATCAAAAAGAGGTTCGAACGCGAAGTGACGAGCCTAGCTGGTATCAACCATCCCAACGTTGTCCGAGTCTTTGATTATGACCGCGCTGGTGACGTTGATTTTTACGTGATGGAATACATCGAAGGTATGACCTTCGGTGCCTTGATGCGTCGGAATGAAGTAGACATCAAACGTGCAGTGAGCGTGACTTGCCAAGTGACAGACGGATTGATAGCCGTCCATGAAGCGGGATTGTTACATCGTGATATCAAACCCGAAAACATTCTCATCGCCAAAGACGGCACAGCCAAATTAATGGATTTTGGCCTCGTTGGCGTCATTGACTTGGACAATATCACAAGGGTGACACAGACTGGCCACGCTGTGGGCACTTCTGGATATATGCCTCCTGAGATGTTTCTCAAAGGCAAGGCAGACAAACGTAGTGACATCTTTCAAATAGGCGTCTGTCTTTATGAAGGTCTCACCGGCGAACTGCCGTTAACACCCAAAATGCTCGGTGCCCTCATCGCCGGTGGTGGAGATCCCGCTCCCCCACCGCCATCGAAGCACACAAAAGTGCCAGATGATTGTCTCGATGAAATATGTCTCAAGGCAGTGGCTTTCAGACCAGCGGAAAGATATCAAGCTGCAACCATATTGCGAGAAGATTTGCGCAAATGGCTGCTCGAGTATGACAGAACAAGACCACGACCTTTGCCCAAAAAAGGGAAAAAACGACAAGAGGAAAAACGGGCCGCTGCCGAAGCAACAGTTGCTTTGGAAAAAGACGAGTTAGACGTACTCGATAGTGCAGAGGAAATGACGAGACCAATACGCGCCAAGAGAATAGGCATGATTTTCGTCCTCCTCTTGGTTGCCATCTTTGCAGCATTGCTGTGGATAGTGGCTCCCCCTGGAGGAAGTCAACTCTACAAAATCATCAAACTAGATGTGGCTGGGCGTGGATGCAATTCTGCCCTCATTACTTGGACTGCCAATTGGAAAGAAGTGAATCCTTCTCTTTTCTTGGAACTGGCAGAAGGTAAACAAATTTCTGTAACAGTGAAAGCAGTCACAGTCTCTGAGATAAACAACGAAAGAGAAAAATCCACATTTGAACATAGGGCCATCATCACTGGTTTAGCGCCAGGTAAAAACCACAAGATTAGATTCCGTAAACCTGATGGTACATATACTTTGGGCAGAAGTTTCAAGACTTTGAGCCAAGTGGAGTTTTTACCAACGAATAGGGTCACTCTTACAGCCGACGGTTATCTGAAAATGACCTTCTCTGCAGCCAAACCCTTCTTCTTCCGCCTCACTCACAAACCTCTACGATATGAACCTGCCCCCTGTCGTAAAGAAACTAGTTCCCGCAAGAGCACAAGCGTTACCTATGACATGAAAAGTTTGGCGAAACTGACAAATATTGGTGTTACCTACACTTCTATAGATGGCACAGCTCTGACCACTTCCATTTTTCCTCGCAAAGCTCTTGCCCAGCGTTTCAATTCAATCTATGAAGACTATTTGAGAGACCACAGGAGTGGTAATTTCCTTCGCCGCTTTCAAGGTGGAACTCGAAGAAGAAACGAGATGTTCTTTAGTGCAGCCAGACGACGCAACGCTATGCGTCATTCCTCGGCTCAAGAAAAAGCTGCCTTGATCAAAAGATTCTGGCTCGACGTAGAGAAACGACTCCGCAGCGATTCACCTTGGTACGAAAGCTTAGAGAACCAACTACCAGGCATCCCAAGCTTGATGACATCGGGCATTGTTGATGACGAGATACGCCAATCAATTGAACTGAGTTTGTTACCAATCGAACTCATCAATGGTGCCGCGCTTTGGTATCGCCTGCCAGGCAATGAAAGTTGGGCAAAATACCTAAAAGCACCTCTGCATCCCAATCCTGTCTCATCAGGAAAATCTACTCTTTCCAAAGTCTCGGTGATAACTTCATGCACCCCAATTTTGCTACCCGATCTGCCCATATGGAACATCTTCGATGTACACGACAAAGAGGCTACCAAATTAATCGATCCCGGAATGATGAAATTTGTTGGTTTGCAAGATTACACAGCTGAAGTGGCATCAGTGAATATGCAGAAAGCTGAGCTCGAAGTAATGGTCAGGTCTGCCAACATAGGTGCAGCAATCATGGTAGAAGTGAACGATAAACGAGCCTTCCTCACCTTCCCAACACAACTAAAAGACTTCAACGAATATGATAAAAACCTGGAAGAGAATAGGTCCTACACAAAATTTGGAGGCATGGCTTTGATGAACACTTTCGGCTCAGTGAGCCATTATCGTTCTTCCATTGCAGATTTGGACACAGCTCTGCCCCAAAAAGTCTATTCCCTTCATCACCCTTTGCCCGTGAAAGCCTTGAAGATAGGGAAAAACCGCTTTAGGCTAACTGTTTTCACAGGGCCTGTGGACATTCCGCGGCCAACAATTGTCGTTGGTTTGCGTTTGCGCCAAGGACTGTAACTAGCTATCTACTGCTCTTTCCAAGTACACTGGTTTCACTTCATCAAAAATCTTGAGAAGAAGAGGGACAACCATGAGCAGACTCTACGATGCTATTCGCCAAAAAGGTTTCGTCATCATCGTCAGCCCACCAAAAAACTCTCCAGAGTTAGTTGCCACTGCTTTCGAATGCGGAGCAGATGCGGCAAAGGTTCATCTCAATGTTGAACACAAAGCGTCTGGAGTCACCTTTGGCTCTTGGGATGAAGAAGAAGAGGCCATCAAAAAGTGCATTAGGCCAAACGATAATCCTGGTCCCGTGGGAGTTATGCCAGGTGCAGATGTGACACCAACTCGCAAAGAAATGGAAGCAATCTGTGCAGCTGGCGTTGACTTCTTCGACATCTATGATTACCACTGCCCAGCTTGGATGCTTGCATTGCCAATGTGTGCAATGATGGCTGTTGGTCCAGACTACGACCTGAATAGAGTACGTGCTCTTTCAAGATTGGGTATGGACATATTGGAGGCTTCCATCGTACCTCCCAAAGATTATGGGAAACCTCTCACAGTTCAGGATCTGGAACGTTATTGGTTACTCAATCAAGCCACAGACAGACCAGTAGTCGTGCCCAGTCAGAAAAAATTGACACCAGAAGATCTGCCCCTCATTAGGGAAACAGGAGTTCGAGGTGTCATGTTGGGCACTATTTCCCTGGGTGACACTGTGGAGTCCTTCAAAGAGAAACTTCCAGCTTTCATCAATCATGTCCGGTAGACGCTTAATCGGTTTCATTCCCCAAGATGATAGACCTGTGTCTCTCTCTCAGCCACGCCGTTTGTTAGAAGATTACGGCTGGAGAGTACTTTCGCCACCAGAGGCTTTTTTGGGCCACCGGACGAAAGCAGGCCAGGCAGAGAAACTGAGTGCCTGGCTGCTGCGCAATGCTCACCACGCCGATGGCTGGGTCATCTCCTTGGACATGCTCGTTTATGGAGGCCTCGTCCCATCACGAGAACTCCACAGTGACCTGCCTTCTTGTCAGAAACAACTGGCTACCTTGGAAAGACTTCGTCAGAAAATACCTGATGTTCCTATCTTTGCATTTCAGTCCATTCGTCGTCTTTCAACGACTGTTGCGACAAGTGAAGATTTGCAGAAATGGGAAGAACACCTCGATGGTAAAGGCTTGGCTCCCGAGAGAGAACGCAATCACCATATAAATCTCGCTGCTGTAGAGCTGTTGGGAAAATCTTGTCTAGACTGGCTCTCTCTTCTGCAAGAAGATGCGCAGGACAATGAGACTATCAACCTGGAGCACAACCGATTGCTCGAAAGAGCAAGCCTCCTTTCCTGTGAAGACAAACTCTGCGTAACAACTGGTTGTGATGAAGGTGCCCAAGTATTGTTGACCCGCATGGCCTGTAGACTGAGTGACTTCACTCCCCATGTCGTTGTCAATTTTTCCTCAGAAAGTGGCTCGAAGCGTAAAGCTCTCTACGAAGAGAGAAGCATCAGAGATACAGCTTTTGGACAGCTAAAATGCCTAGGAGCAAAAGCTGTTACTGATCCAGACGGTGCAGAAGTCGAACTTTGGCTTTGGTGCCCAGATAGGGAATGCAGGGACCTTTGGCTCAATGAACCCTACGAGAAGGGAGATGATGGTCTCGACCGCTTCATCGAATACATTGCCAACACAATAGAGACCTGTGGACATGCCGTTACCGTTGCTGATGTTGCTTACGCCAATGGTGCCTGCCCTCACTTTTGTAAACGGTTGGTCAAAAACGTAAACATTGGTCACCTCAGTGGTTTCGCTGCTTGGAACACGGCTGCAAACACTGTTGGTTCCGCCCTGGCCCAAGGTACATTGGCTGCCTTGGCTCTCGAACAAATACCAGCTGATAGTGACGTCTCTTTGCTTCACCGACTGGGCAATGGAGTGCTTTTCCACCGTTTTGTGGAAGATTGGGCCTACCAAACAGAATTGCGCCCCCTCTTGAAGAGCTTTGTGGAAGACGATTTGCAGAGCGATCCTTGGTTCTTGGCTGCTGCGGCGAAAAGACAGGCTGAGCGGTTCATTTCTGAAGCTGTGGACAGCTGGTGTGATGAACATCTCGAATATGGCTTCTCTTCGAGATATGGCTTTTGGGGAATAGACATCACTCTGCCCTGGAGTCGACTCTTCGAAATTGAAATTGGCGAAGAGACACGCGACGAAGTGGTCATCACCCCCATCAATGATGGTGGCGATGTCATCGTTTGTGGAGGAGGACTTTCCGGAGTATGTGCTGCCATTTCAGCGGCACGAAATGGTGCTCGTACTACTCTCATAGAGAAGTCTAGCGTTCTTGGTGGCTCAGCAATACAGAGTCTCGTTCAACCTTGGATGGGATTTTTTGCTAGCCCAGAAAAACAAGTAGTTGCAGGCATAGCCCAAGAGCTCGTCGACATTGTCATCGCACGTGGTGGTTCACCAGGACATGTTCCTGATACCATTGGTTGTGCCTCCATGCTCACCCCTCTGTCCACTCTCGAGTTACGTTTTGCCGTGGACCGTTTGCTCTACGAGGCAGGTGTCAAAGTGCTGACAGACACTTTGGTCACAGGCGTTCTTTTCCCTGGATCTACTGGCGTCAGACTGCCTGTTGACTATTTCAGCAGAGAAAGGCCAATGTCTGTAAGAGGCCCCTTGGCTGGAGTCATCATCGAGAACAAATCAGGACGCCGAGCTCTCGCTTCATCGGTTGTCATTGACGCCACAGGTGACGGAGACGTAGCCGCCCTAGCTGGCGTAGCTTTTGCCCATGGTCGCAAACAAGATGGACTGACCCAACCCATGTCATTGCTCTTCCGTATGGCCAATGTAGCAATTGATACTATCAAGGATTACATCAGCCAAAATCCCAATGAATTCGTCCTTAGCGATGAAGCTCGTTTATCTTTGGCCCAAGTGCAGAATCTTGCTGTCGCTGGATTTTTCTCTCAAGTGAAAGAAGCTCAAGAAGCAGGTGACCTAGGTGACTTTCGAGATCGGGTGCTCTTTTTCGAAGTTGGCCACGAGGGTGAAGTAATTGTCAATATGACCCGTGTCGTTGGACTTTCTGGGATTGATGGGGCTGAACGTTCTTTGGCCTCACACCTTGCTCTCGAGCAAGTGGATGAATGTGTATCTTTCTTGAAAAAGTACGTTCCCGGATTTGAAAAATCTTATCTCAATGAAGTTGCACCTTACATTGGTGTTCGCGAGACGAGACACATTTCAGGTAGATATACACTCACAGAAGAAGACGTGCTGCTCGGACGCGAATTCGAGGACTCTATTGCTAGAGGTGCTTTCCCCATCGACATCCATTCACCAGATGGAGGCAGTCTGGACATTAAATCCATGGAACCTGGTACCTCCTATGGAATTCCCTTCCGTTGCCTCGTACCTTTGAGCATAGAGGGACTCCTCGTCACAGGCAGAGCAATCTCAGCCACTCACGAAGCATCGGCTTCAGCACGCATTGGTGCTACAGCCATGGCTTTGGGGCAAGCAGCTGGCACTGCTGCCTCATTGGCAATCATAGACAGAGTTGCCGTTTCGGAAGTGGACATCAAAGAATTGCGACGTCTGCTTGAACTTCACGGTGCAATAATCTGATCTGACTTGCCCCTTCACCGGATAATTAGGTACCTTGTAACAGGGTCCCAGTAAGCTATTGTTTCTTGGGACGATGACAGGAGGAGTGAGTTGGTTCAATACGACGATATTTACAGAAACATCGCTAAGACAGACGTTCAAGGTGACGTCGTTTCAGTGACGTGGAAATGCCCTATATCTGAAGAGACTGTGGCTGAGTCCAATGCACGAATGGTGGCCAAGAAGGACCTTCAATCGAACCTCAAGGGTGAATTGGCTCGTGGCGCAATTCAGCAAGCCAAATCTTGGTTTGCTAGGCTAGCTACATCCATGCTTGGTGGTGCTGCAGGTCACACCGTGCGTAGGCTTGGTACAACTGTGGCCAATCATGTGCAAAAAGCTCAGAAATTTGGTGCAGAGGAGCAGAAAGAAGCCATTGTCAAAGCTTGGGAAAAAGTGAAAGACAAATTCGAGTATTCGGAAGACTGTATGGTTTATGTGGCCAAAAAAGCGGCTACACCACCACCATTACCCAAAGCTTAGATGATTCAGCTGATTTTGAGAGGTTTCTAATGACCGACTTCGAACAGGTCGTCAGCAAAGAGCTGACTAAAGATCAACGAAATTTGTTGGCCACCATGCTAGCAAGACTTGCCGCATGTGATGGTCATATCGATCCCTTTGAATTGGATTTTCTCAAGTCCTTCCTCGGTCCACAACTGGGCGACGATTTAAAGAAGGCAATTCGAGCTCTACCTCCTCTGGATAATGATGACATCGCACAAAGAGCAGAAGGAGCAAGAGAGACGATTTATCTCTTTTGCTCTCTCATGGCTTGTGTTGATGAACATGTTGATGACAGAGAAATCGAAACACTCAATGGTTTTGGCAAAAGTTTGGCTCTAGATGAGACTCGTCGCGGCGAATTGGACTCTATTGCCCGTCGACAAGTACTCAGTCAGTGCGCTGAGGCCATGGTTTCTGTACCTGGTTCTCCTGACGACAAAGGAAAAGCACTGGCAGCCGTAGGCGCTCGCATTCGTGCGACGGCCTCTGAAGTCAGAGAAACACAGGCAAAACACGAACTCACGGTAGACGATACCGAGGAGTAAGATGAGCCCCTTGGGTGGTGGTCCAAGCCTACCGCCAGAACCAGTGGATGTTGGCCCTAGAAGTGACGAGGGCATTCGTGCAGGCAAAGTTCTCAACTTTTTGTTCTGCTTGTTCATGGTTTTGGTATGTGTTGCCGTTGATGGTTATTTGGTCCTCAACTATCGAATAACCCAAATGATGGGGCTCTTTGCTCTCCTCATTCCCTGCTGCATTGTCCTCTTTGCTACCTGGACACGTAGTGATACTCGAGACTACATGCAGCAAACTCTGCACCGCAGAGACAACCATCACTCCCATCGCCCAGGGG
>CAZXTJ010000374.1:0-8290 GCA_964643655.1 uncultured bacterium | reverse complement strand
GTCGTACGATTACCTTAAATTTGTTACAATGGACTTGTAACACAGGTATCTGACTTCTGAGAGAGACATTATTCTCATGAGTGCAGTCGAAGAAGGTAAACCTCTATCGACAGAAGGACTTTTCCAACTCGTCTGTGACGAGGTGTTCCTAGACGGTGTCGTCGAAGAGTTTGAAAACAAAATTTTGCAGGTTCTCGCAAGTTTTTTAGGCCTGCAGGCAGATAAAGCTCTCGAGATAGCAGCCAGGTCCAAGGCTCGTTTTGAGGCAGGTCAGTTTGATGAGAAGCGGCCTCTTGCTCCAGCCGTTCTTTACAAAAAGGCTCTCTATTTCATCTGTTCCGATGGTGAGATTGATGATGATGAGCGGCGTATGTTGGACGGATTACGCAAACTCTTCAAAATCAAGGATGACTATCACGATGAATTGATGGCAAAAATGCAGGAGCAATTCGTTGGGGAAGACGAGCAAGAGCCAGAGAAGATAATCGAACCAGTTGTGAAGCAAGTGGTCAAAGCACTGGAGATGAAAGAGTGGAATAAGTGTGTCCGCGGTTTTCGTGACTATCGTCGTTTGGCTAGAAGATTGGCAGTAGCTACCCATCTCCGTTCTTACCTCGATGGTCTATGCAAACTAGTCGAGACTGCCGCTAATGTGACTGATGCTTACAATCGCCAGAAGACTATGGGTGACACTCTGCGGAT
Organism: uncultured bacterium; assembly: GCA_964643655.1. Classification (GTDB taxonomy): domain Bacteria; phylum Muiribacteriota; class UBA6191; order CAZXTJ01; family CAZXTJ01; genus CAZXTJ01. The sequence continues at coordinate 7,588 of CAZXTJ010000374.1, read as the reverse complement.
AGTGGAAGACTTTGGCTGCAAATATGTTCAAAATGGTGAGAGTGCAGCTCTTTACGCCGATGCATGCAGACGATTGCTTTTCCTTTTCGTCAAACTCAATGACAGAGAAAAGGCTAGTCAGTTGCTGACATGGCAAAGGTCACCAATTGAAAAATATTCGCCTGACCAACAAGTAGAAAGAGCCGTCACCGCTCTTTTGTTGGACTATATGCGTCTCATTTTTGAAAGCGGTGACGACCCTGAAGCTTCGGGGCCAGAAAGTCCACTCGTCAAACTATTGCGAGTTATCGGTAAATACTATCCCAGCTCCGAAAGTGTCGAACATGTGCAATCTCGGTTCAAGGATTTGACTGGCATTGTGCTTGATTGATCTCTTTTTTTTCCTTACCGAAGAATTCGTGCCAGTTTATGTGCACCGTTACTTTCATCAATATTGCCAAGGTGAGTACTGACCCAATGGCCACAGTCAAGCCCGTAGCTCCTTCAAGGAAGAATGAATACGAGAAGAGAACCAAGAAGAATGTTTGACCCACAACGGCCACAAAAGCTGGGAAACGTTCTCCAAGAGCTGCGGTGAGATATGTCGTAACCAGCACTACTGATGTGACGGCTGAAACAACAAAAGCCAAATGAACATCTAGATGATCAACGAGATAAGCGAGCAGCAAGTGAAAGGCAAAAAAGCCGGATGCTACAAATAGATAATGCATGGGGTGAATGGCAATCTTACGGACTACGTTGATGGCAGCTACCAAGGTGAAAAAGAAGATTAAACAGACTGGAGCAAAGAAGGTTATACGGGAGGCCAGGGGGCCTGGATTAATCCTCTTGGGAACGACTATACCTATATCTTGTGAAGTGATGAGATCGTTTGCCTGCCAAGTTAGTTCCATTCCTTCGCCAATCTTTAGAGCGCTCATCGGTGACAATGAACCTTCTGGGTAGTCGACTCCTTGAAAATTGGTCTTGGCAACTAATTTGAAGTTTTGCACTCTACCTGTGCTGGGGGCAAGCCTATACCTCCATTCGTCCAATCCCCTGGTGCGATAATTGACTTGGAAACTCATTGAGCCACCTGGCTCTACTTCAACGATTTCACAAATGCCTTTTCTCGTATCAATTGGACTGAAGACTTTCTTCCCATCAATTGCCAATGAAAATTCATCATATGTTGCATCAGCTGCAGGAAAGTGAAAATAGAAACGTACTTTCTGTGTTACATCTTCGTTATTGCTGATGACGTAAAGACCGCTGAATTTAGTAACATAGGTGGAATACCAAATTAGACCTTTTTTTCTATATTCCAAATCAAGAGAAACGTTGATCTCGTTTTTAGTGGGAATGACATAGCGCACATTTTTCGTACCAGGAATGTCCACACAAAATGCAGGAGTAGTTTGCGTCAGAGCAGTACCCCATAGACGATTGACGGCGACGCTGAGACGCTCACCAAACTGTTTGGATCGGTATTCCGTTACAGTGCCAAGGATGGTCCAACCCATACAAGCCAATAGATAAATTGCCACAATTGCTGTAATTCTCAAAGTAGTCATAGAGTCCTCCTGACCATTATCTGTCGATTGGTTCACGATAAAAAACAGCTACTGTCGTTCCTTCACCTTTATCGAAGTTGCGTGAAAAGTGGTAAGGAGTGCCTACAAACTGAGTGGGAAGTTCTGTGGGATTTTTGTGGGCCGCCACAATCGGACCTTCGATGGACACTAATTCCACACGCCTTGGCAGCCCAATTGTGAGGTGAGTGTCCTGGGCCGGAAGGTTGATGGGAGGTACTATTACTTCCAAACGGCCCCTCAAACCCAACTTATCTCCTTTACGCAAGAAAGCTAAAACTACTTGTGATGCATGAGTCTGGGCCAAAGGAATGACCCAACCACCATCTTCGGCTGAGTACACTTTTGTTCTTTTCCCATTTACCTTTAGTGACCATATTTCAGCGGCTTTGACAGGTCCTATTTTGAGACGATTACCTACTGTTTTGGGAACCTTCATGGACAAAAGGGAAAGACAGCTTCCATTCTCTTCAAAGGAACTGTGAAAAAGGACTCTTTCTAAAACGATAGGAGGGGTCTTCACTGTGGCAAAGTGTTTCACTTTCAGTGTGAGACTCTCTCTTGCAGGAAGTCTTTTGTACTCTGTAATCCCAGGCAGGGCTTCTCTCAAAGCAGCATTCAGTCGAGCTGCGGGGATGGGTGAAACCAAACCAGCAGCAGAGACTGTGACCTGCCCGTCTTCAGGTTCCTCTACTGTGAGGAAACCTTCTTTTCCATCGTTGTCTTCAACTCTTGGCAAGGACAGAGTCCTTTCTGTGAGGGAAAGCTGTAACCAAAATGTGTTGGTAGATTTGTCAGGTAAATGAAGGGAAATGGCTCCATCCTCATGTCTTTTCAGCCAGCTCCTTTTTAATGAAGACGAAACGAGCTGAGCTCCTTTGGGAGGATGGATGGTGATTGCCCTCGTGATGGGGCGTCGTGGAGCAAAATAAGTTGTCATCAAAACACGTTTGCCTTGAAGCCGTATGTGGCTACACAAATCGAGTTCAATGAGTGAGAGCTCGGGACCACTAGCTTCAGTCGTAAAACGAACGGTCTTTTCCTGACCAAGAGTGAAGCGGAAAATACCCTCTTCATCAGGCAGACCGGGCTTTTCTAATAATTGAAAATTATTGGGCAATAGGAGTCTCAATCCGTTTTTGACTGCAAGAGTTGGTGGAAGATGGACAAACTTCGAGCGTTTGTCCTCTTCCACTTTCAGGAGGAAAGTGAGATCGATAGAAAAACTACCTTTTTCATCTGGCAAGAGTGCTAAAAAATAACCATTTTTTTCTGGAAAGAGCAGTGAGCCACCCTGAACGGTAGTAACAGCTGAAAGAACTACAGAAGAGGGCAAAATTGGAATTGGCTCGGCTTTACCTTTGAGAACACGCCCTTTGAGAGACAAGCTACAAGTGGCAATTGAATTGTCTAAGGACAAGACATAGTCGGCACAATCTATTGTATAGAGCTGTTTTTCTTCAAGCTCAGGTTTTTCCCGACGCAAAGTGTTCGTTAAGTGTTTTTTATAGATCTCTTTGAATTCACTCCAGGGCACACCGATTGTGTCTGCCAACACGCTAGGAGCACAGCAGAGACCTGTGAGCAATAACAAGGTGAAGACACTGCGCATTTTTCCTCCTCAAGTATTTGGTGCACCGTTTTGGTCCACCCACTTCAAATTCTTAGAGAGGAAAGTGAAGTGTTTATGAAGAGAGGAAGAAATCTTCGCGGATCTTTTGTGAAGCTCTTATTTGGAGATTCAGATCAGTTTACATCCTGCAGTTTGGAGCAAGAGAGGCTTGGGTGTCACTCTCTTGCGTAACTTACGCAGGAATGCACGCAAACGAAAGCGTGAGAGTAGGTCACGCCCAACGGTTGGTGCCATCTTTTGGCACTCTTGTCTCGTTTCTCTGCGTTCCATGGCTTTTGCCTCATTTCTTGAGTCTGGTCGTCGTTTCCACAGACCAATCACGCAAATACCTTGCCGAATTTGCATGCAGTAATGATGGGCAATTGAGGAGGTTGCTCCACAATGTGAGGCAATTAACTCGGGCACTTAGCTTTGGCCTATATTAACTCAACGCTTCTTTGGCTGCGTCACGAACATCTTGGCTTTCATCCTTCAGTAGAGTTTCGAGGATGATTTTTGAAGGTTTTGTATTGTATCTGCCAATGGCTTTGATTGCATTGAGCCTGACATGCATGTCTTCATCTTTGGTCAACATGGTCAATCGCTTCAATAACTTGGGATCACGATATGAACCCAAGGAGTAAACAGCTGCTGCTCTTAACTTGGGTTCTTCATCTTCAAGGGCAGTGACCAAGCGATCATGTGCTCTGTCATCGTGAACAAAACCCAAGGCTTCATAGAGCGAGAGTCTCAGTTCAGTGTTGGCTGAGCTTTCCAGCTCTAACAAATCAGTGACAATCTCATTACCACGACGCACAAAGGTGTCTATGGCCATTCTGCGGCTCTGAGGTGTGAGAGTCATGTCCTGCAGTAACTCCAAGGCAGACTTCTTACGATAAGCCAAGGAGAGAAGGGGCAAACGAAGATTTATGAGACAGATGACACAGAGGAACTGAATTGCATAAGTGTTGGGTGTCTGTTCAACGTATTCAATACCAACGAGAGTGATCCCAGAGGCGAGGGCCACATTGACGAACCACTCCTGATCAAAACCAGCAATTGTAAATAGGGTAAGTACAAAAAAGACACCCATTTTGATACCAAAAGGATAAAGAGTGAGTGGCAACAAGAGAAGTAATAGGGGCGGCTGGGCTACGCCCAATGTTCCAATGAGGATGACAAAGGGAGCAAAAATGTAGAGAAACTTCTGACGCTGAAAAAGGAGTACAGCGCGGTTTTTGTCATGGGCCCTTCGGAAAAGCGACAAACGTTCTGTAACAGAGCTTCTCGTGTTTCGGACTTCATAACCCCGTTGTCCTTTGGACAACTCATCGAGGGCAGCTTTTCCTTTTGTTCCACATAAACATAGAGACGAAATGGCAGCTCGTCTGAGAACGGTTACGTATTCATCCCTGGCCATTGTCTTGAGATCGTTGACCACTTCTTCACGGCCCAAAACGCCAATTGCCAAAATGGCTGCCAATCGATAGAGTCTCTTTTCACCTGTATCTTGAGCTGCTCTTCTGAGCTCCTTCAATGAGAGCCGCTCTCCCTTTCTGGCAAGGTTGAGAGCTGACGATGCCTGATCAATTGGATCGCTCGAACGAAGTAGGTGCTCATAAAGCTTGTCAGCTGACATTTCCCCTGTCTTTTTGAGGAGATCGTCCGAGCTTTCTGTTCTGAGTAACTCAATCATTACACTGATCTCTGGTGAGAGTACATCAGTGCCGAATGCTGCTTCAGCAAAGGTTAAGCGGCAATAATATGCGCCGACTGTTAGGATAATGACTGCAACCCACAAGACAGCACTAGAAAAGAGACGATATTTGTCTTGCGCGGCTTCGTTCTCTGCCACGGTTCCCCCTTGAGAAGAGTTTAATTTCTACTACTATTATGTAGTATCGGCGGAACCGCTGGGAATTGTTACCAAGCCTTATATGCGGCAGCACCTTTGCGGCCTACGTCTCCACGCCCATCTTTTGTGATGGTATTGCCTTGTGCGTCTACTATGACGAGAGAAGGAATTCCGCGAATGCCGAATTTGGATTTCAAGTTGCCAACACGACCGTCTCCGAAGGGGATGGCCAACCAAGGCATTTTCATTTCTCGCATATAATCGAGCATGTGTTTTTCATCTCTATCACTGGAAACGAAAACGATTTCAAAGGGATTTCCCTGTTTTTTAATCTCGTTGTAAACATTGACCAAATGCGGTGTAAAAGCTCGACATGGAGGGCACCAGTGAGCCGAAAAATAGATTCCCACCTTTTTGCCAGCCATCTCGGATACTTGGACCTTTGTTTTGTCTCTATCAATCAAGTCAGTACCAAAGAGCGTCGTCAAGCCTCCTTTGGTCGTACCAGATGAAGCACTGTCTTTCTCACAGCCAGTGAAGGCAAACATCAAAACGAGAGAAAATACCAATATGTGAAGTTTTTGAGTCATTTATAGCCCCTCTCAAATTTACGCACAATAGTCGGCAAGTCACTCTTCTAGCTTACCAGATTTCTTTTTTGGAGATTTTTCCATATCTTTTTCCACCTTTTCAGGCTCTTCGCCATGGGCAAGTCTGTCAACGACCTCCTCCATGTCTCCTTCCATGGGTTCGTCCATTTCTTTGCTCATTCGTTGAAAGAGACGGGCCATGGCTTTTGGGTCTTCGTTGTTGAGAGCTTCTAGTTCGCTTTCACTGAATGGGAGTTCTGCCGAGCTTTTGCCTCTCAGGCGTTTAAAGGGAGAAACCAATCTTGAAAGCTCTTCAGAGCCACATGCTGGGCATTTGGCCCTTTTTCCCTTGGCTTCTTTTATTGAACGCCAGAAAATGGACACCCGTTTTTCACATTGGGAGCAGTGGTATTCATAAATGGGCATGTGGCACCAGTAAGGTTTATGACTTCAACTTGGTTCGCAAGTCTTGGAGTGTCTTTTCTATCCGTGAGCTGAAATCTGAAATCGTATCTTCTATATCTTTGTCGAGTTTCTTTTCGAGGTCACGTAATGAGCGGCGAAACTTGTCTTCTGCACAGGTAATTTCAGCTTTTTTCCTACTCATTTAGCTTCCTTCGTTTCTTTGACGAGTTTGCGAACATACATCTCTTCCCGTTCCAACTCTTCGAGAGTCTCTTGCACATATCCAACTGTATCCACATAGTCGGGAATGAAGATGTTTTCCAAGGCATTTACTCTCTTCATCGTTTTCTTGAGAGCTTGAGAGAGTGCAAACAAGTGTGCTTCTCGTTCGGCGTATTCTATGACCATTGGCAACAGATTGACGAAAGCGGCCTGTGATTCATCCAACAATGAATTGGTTCCAGCGGGGCTGTACCTTGGTCGGGAAGAGATATCACCTAATTCCAAGTGTGGTAAATCGATACCCATGTAGTGCCGAGGTTCGACCTCTATGTTGACGTCTCCATCAGGTCGCACATGTATAGACTCTACTCTCCGCCAGCCCAAGGAAAGGGCCGTAAAAGCAAGAGTACGATACGCCTTGGACAAGGCAGCATACATAGAAGCCTGTTTTTGTTGAAGTATCTCAACATTTTCTCTTATACGCATTAACAGTATTTCGCGCTTCTCCTGAAGGAGTTGATGACCAGTCTTGGCAAAATCCAGCTCCTCGCGTAGCCTTAACAAATTGGACTTTGTTGGTTGGACAGCCAGTCTGCTCATTGGACATACCTCTCTTTGAGTATGTCTTTGGTAACTCGCTGAAACTCGCTCTTTGGCAATGTTGATGCAATTTGCCAGGCCAAGTCGAGAGTATCTTCGATGGAACGCTGTTCCCAAGAGCCTTGAGTGAGGAATTGAGTTCGAAACAACTGACCAAAATCGAGATACTTTTTGTCCAAGTCAGTCAACTCTTCCTCTCCAACAACAGCAGCCAAAGCTTCTATCTGTTTCACCTTTGCATAAAAGGTGTAAAGCTGATTTGCAATGGTTTGATGATCACCACGTGTCAGCCCCTCGCCAATTCCATCTTTCATCAATCGGCTCAGAGAGGGGAATATGTCCACAGGCGGATATATTTCATTTTGAAACTCGTTACGACCTAAAACGATTTGACCTTCTGTAATGAATCCCGTCAAATCAGGTATTGGATGCGTGATGTCATCATTGGGCATGGAAATGATAGGTATTTGCGTGATAGAACCGCTTTTTCCTCTTATTCGGCCTGCTCGTTCGTACAAGGAGGCCAGATCGCTGTAGAGATAGCCAGGGTATCCCTTTCGGCTAGGAATTTCACCCTTCGCTGAAGATACTTCGCGCAGAGCTTCGCAATAGGCTGTCAGATCTGTAAGGATGACCAAAACATGCATATCCTCTTCGAATGCGAGATGTTCAGCAACGGTCAAAGCTGTTCTTGGTGTTACTATGCGCTCAACTGAGGGGTCATCAGCATAGT
>CAZXTJ010000373.1:0-8304 GCA_964643655.1 uncultured bacterium | reverse complement strand
CTCCAGCTCTGCTGCCACCTCATCATGGCTTGACCCTATGGCGACAATACGAGCTAGAAAAGTACCCGATTTGACATGATAACCTTTTCCTGGATGTTCCATTACAAGGTGTTTGGAACCAGTATCCTTCTCTTGACAGAATTTTTTGAATGCCTCTCGTTCGTCTTCAGTTTCATCAATTTCAAACTCAGTGTATTCATCTCTTTCCAACTTGAAGTTGTGCGTCCCCCAATGGAGTCGACCACTATCGCGCGGCCAATTCTGCCAACCTTCGGGAAAGGCATTTTCAATGACAGCCATGTACTCGAGTTCCATTAATGATGGACAATCAGGGGGTAGAGAGTTTTCCAAGGTACAGGTCATCTCCATGGTGGTTCCCTGTTTCCTTGCATTGACTTCGACGAAAAAAACGTTCCCAGCTTCATCGTTGATATAGTCGCAGCCAAAGATACCTCGATATCCCGATTTGGCCAATTGGCGACCAACAGCAACTGTATCGTCTCTCAGCTTCTGAACAACTGCTTCAGGCAACTCCGTTGGGTAGTTGGAACCTCTGAATTTATTTCCATCAACGATGTCCTGATCAGCGATGGCAGCGATAAAGACGTCATTTTCATTGGCAACACATGCAAGGACCGTTGGATCGTGCGTATGAGGAACATATCTACTCAGGCGAATGGTCTCGTTTATCTCGCCAACCTTTGTCAGGACGTCTTCAACACTGCGGGCAATGAAACTATTGGCTCCGGCAGCACCAAACTCTGTGCAGACGAACATACCTTCAGGACATCCTGCAGCGAAGGATGGTAACTTTTCATGAAGTTCCTTTGTCGATGAGAGCTCTAAAGTTTGAGGGATTGTAACTATGTCACCCAAGGTGCGGTACTGGTGCAACTTGCTATTCCACATCGAAGCCAAGTCAGACTTTGGTGCAATTACCTCTACGCCACTTCTCTGACCTAGTGTGAACTCAGGAGAGTGTTCATAGAGGATGACGCGAACAGTCAGTTGATGGGCCAGAAGTTCCTCCAACAATTCATTGACTCTTGGATGGTTTGATACTGCTGTATAAAAATCTCGGTCCGAAATACGCCACGACACCTTTTCATGACCCATTTCAGCCATTGCCGCAACCAATGGATTAATGGCAACTATGTCACCTGGTGGGTAAGCCGCTTGTGCGTCAGAGACAATGGCCAAACATTTGAATTGTCTGTCAAAACGGCGGTGTAAATATTCGACTGCATATTGAGCCAAACACAGTGTTTTCAATTGGCCAACATATAAGACATATTCCACATCAGATTGGAGGTTTACTCTGTCGAAAATGACACTGTTCATAAGCTCAACCTTTGAAGCGGTAAAAAGTGTCTATGACACGGCTTTCACAGTAGGGAGCCCCTTTTTTCTTGTCTTTGATTGTTTTTATTGTGATGCGTGAGTTACGGTTGTAGAGCAAAACGAAACCCTCATTGATGGCAAAGTAGAACTGCCCTTTCATCCGCAAATCTACAGATGAGTTTTCATCAGGATGATGGCCCTGTGCATAAGAATTCATCTCAATGAAGGCACAGCGACGTCCCCGTCGACGACGATAACCAATGAATTTGTAAACAGTGAGTACCTCCATTGGGAACTCTTCTCTGGCTAGCCGTACTTCTTGCCAAGTGTCACCAATGGCTACGTCTCGTTGAGGAAGAATGGGCCTTCCAACAAAAGTAGGTGGCAGCAGTTTGCCTTCCCCATCTGTGTATTGACCCAATACCGTTGAATATTCCTTTTGCGTCTTTTCCTTCAATAAACGTTGAACCTGACGACCATTGTAGTTGTGTGCTCCGTAAGTCTGTTTTGTCGTTAGCTCGAGTATGTCTGGATCCTCAGTGGCTGCAGCCGTTGGCCGAATGGAGCGAACAGCAACTTCATATTGCTTGATGTGATCATAAAAGAACTCGTGCTTCTTCATGTCCCAATCTCGTTTACAGACTTTGTCGCGCTGGCGATAGTTGTATCTCAAGGGAACCACAGAAGGACGAAAGCGAAGAGTGATTTTTTGGTGAGGTGAAATCTCGAAAGGACCTTTGTCGAGAATGGGCTTCCACTCTGGAGCTTTGGAAAAGGGGAATTGTCCTTCCTGAGCAAAAGAATATCCTGCTGTGATGAGTAAGACCAACAATAAGCTAAACAAAGAACGCATCTGATGACTACCTCACCATTCTGAATTGGAAACCATGCACTTCAGTGTGTCACAAATTCTATCAGTGTTTTGTGGGCTCAGTCGAGGACTACGTCCTTCTATTTGGTCACTGTATTGGCACCGTGCATGAACGAGACCACAGTAATGCGTGCCAATATATTTGATCTGAAGCGATAGGGTGCCGTAACCAATATCTTGCGCAGTTGTATCAAGGCGGGAAAGTATTTCTTGCGCTGCAAGTGGATGGCTGAATCAGTCAACTTGTACCAATAGATTTCGTCACTACCCTCTTTGGGGTAAGAGATGGCAGAAAAACGCCTTTCGATTTTTTTGAGATCAACAGCTTCGACTCCAAGAATGGTTCGCGAGCGCAAATACACTAACAAAAGCTGCAAGCGAGCTCGAATGGAAGGATTCTCTTTGGTGAGCTTTTTATCAAGTTTTTGAGCTAGTGAAAGAGCTCGTTGTGCCTTGTGTTCGGCTTTTTTATTTCTATTGGTCTTATTGTGAGCATCAGCCATAGTAGCCACAATGTATGCATTGAAGATTGCCCCATCAATCCTCTTTGACAAAGGCATGGCTTCTTGCGCATATTTGTTGAGCTTCTGAGCGAGCCGCAAGTTTTTGTGCTCTGGGCTGAAGCGAAACAGCAATGCTTCTGCTAACAAAACACGTGATTGCCATAAAGAGGATGGTCTTGTTGTGACAAAAGCTGAAGCTTTCCGCAGAATTGCTCCTGACTCTTTGCCACAACATGTAGAAGCAAGGTCAACATAACGCGCGAAGGTTCCATGGAATTCATCATTGTCTAGTTGTGGCAACACTCGTTCGAATAAGGCAAAGAGCTTATCGGTGTTAGGCAATTTGCGGCTGTCGTTAGAGCGGCGTGAGCTCTCCCTGACAAAAGTATCAGCCAAGTAATCAAGGGCAGAACACATCTTTGAGGCAGCCATTTGCTGAGAAAGGTTATAAAAAAACGAAGCTGCTCGTCCTTGCTTTCCCTTCTTGCTCAGCCAATCAATGTATATGGCATATAGTGTCGTCTCATTTAACTTCAGCGGTGAGGGACCAAAAGTTTCAATCAACTCTTCAAAGTGTTTGGCGACTACACCTAGAGACAGGTTCTTTTTTGCACCATACTTGGCCAAATAGAAACGCGCTGTAACTTCAGGATTTGGTACATCAACAATCCCAAGTCGTTTGTGGAACTTCAATATTGATAACAATTGTGCAAGCTCTGACAGTTTTTCTTTTGGCAGCTCGTTTTGCTCAGCCAACAGTTCATCACGAAGGGAGATTATTTGTTGTTCAAACTCAATTTTCTTGTTTGGAGTGAGAAAGGACTTGGGAGTTTTTTCAGTTTTCGGCCAGCAGAAATAGATGACAAGTCCAAGGACTGCTAAAACAGAGGCAATGAGCGTATGTACGATTATCCTACGACTCTTCCGCTTTTTACTTTTTTGGGCTTTGGTGGGTTTTGATTTATTCTTTACAGGAACCACTTCATCACTGAATGAACGATTGACCCAGCGCCGTAAAAATCGACCCACCTCTTTTGCGTTTTTGGGTCTTTTGCCTACATCACGACCAACCATAGAGTGGATAAAAGCAACCAATCTACTATCAACACTCTTAGGCCATTTGACTTCTTGAATCTCTAAACTATTCTCTGCACACATCAAAGAAGCAATGTGAACGTGACCGTATGGAAGTTCATCTGTTAACAACTCAAAAAGAAGAACGCCCAATGCATATAGATCTGTTGAGATATTTGCCTCATCGCCACGCAGTAGTTCTGGCGCCATATAAGCCAAGGTGCCAACAACACTACCTTCTTCTGTAATTCTCGTGGAAACGTCTCCAGATTGGTCCAGTAACAATCCGAAATCGATGAGTTTTGCATTTCCCTCAGGCGTGACGATTACATTCTCTGGCTTGATGTCGCGGTGGATAATGCCAGCTCCGTGAGCCGCTGCCAGGCCGTTGGCACATTCAATGGCAATCTCTACTATACGTAGAGGAGAGATTTTTTGCTCATCCACGTGATCTCGTAAGGACGTTCCACCAATGTCCTCGAGGACGATAATGGGGGTATCTCCCTCTGGAATGTACTCATAGAGGTGAACAACGTTTGGATGGTCGAGCTTGGAGAGGGCCACAGCCTCTGCTGTGAAACGTTTGGTCTGTTTTCGTTCTTTATTTTTTTGCAGAAATTTGAGGATGACATTTCTCTCGAGCTTTGTATCAAAAGCTCGGTGTACTCTGCCAACTGCCCCAGAACCGACTAACTCGAGCAGCTTGTATCTTCCTTGGGCAACAGTTTCCACTATTCCTGGCTCAGCGAACTTCTCAAGTTGTTTTCCACAATGGAGTTCCCCCATCTTCGTGCTTTTCGTATGCGTTCAAGCCTTTTTAGCGCTTTTTTTCCATCTTTGAGCAGACAGTCGTGTACGAGCCAATGTATGTCTATGTTGACGTCAAACAACTGGACCAGTTTCAGATCGGCAAAACCGATCATAGCACTTATCTCATCGTCTGAAAGCGAATTTGGCCACTTCCCACACCAAGACAAAACCATTACGCAGAGTGCACGGATTCTTCCCTTGGTCTTGTTGGACCTGTCGACAACAGCTCGTTCTAGAAGATCTCCAATAGGATAGCGGCGCACATAGTGTAAAACTGCCTGCAGGAGTTTGTCTGTCTCAATGGCAGAGAACTTATCGGAACGAAGGAGTTTGGCAATACGCTTTTCATCATCAATGCTCAGCTTGCCCGGTTGCAGAAGAAGGTATTCTGCCGCCATCTGCCTATATCGCCCTTCTTCATGTTCTAAAGCTGTGTCGATTACTTGTGGCAAAACCTTGTATTCGTAATGTTTGCCCACAAGGATTGGTTTTCCATTCTTTTTTAACCTTGTACCGCTGCAGAAATGCATTCGGCAAGTCACTCGAAGGATTTCTGAGCCCTTTTGTGTCCCACATACATATGGGCAGTTATGGTCACGATGGAAAGTGGCAGGTAAATCACCTTTGTCGTCAAAATAGTCCTGGAAGACTGCCACCATTAACTCAGAGGAAGTGGTTTTAGTCGCAACTTCTGGAACTTCATCTTGCCAATAGGAATCGTTTATGAGTCGACCTAGTAACTCAGACCTAGTGTGGCACTGTTCCAAATCTACGAGGAGTGCATAATCTTCCATTGAGGAGATCTCGGGCCTTGGTTTTGGCCACTTGTGTTGGCAGTGTAGCTTGTACCAAACTCTTCTCGCCCTTCTGTCTCTATGATCTCTGTAAACTCCTTCTTGGGCCGCCGTTACCGCTTCTTCCCTTCTGCCTTGCTCATAAAGACAAAGGGCCTTCAGTCGATAGTAGGCAGCTGATTGATTTTCATAATCACTCAGTGTATCGAGCATCCACTCAATGTTGCCCCACAGTTTCTTTTTCCTAGAGGCTTTGATGAGTGACTTCAATTTGTCCATATTGTCTTTATCAGCAATGGAGCGGCTCCAGATAGTGAAAAATTTTCTGTCTTTCGTCAAGAGCTCGAAAAGGCGTTTGTCCTCATCGTCTGCCTTTGCTAAATGTTCTCGGAATCGACCAATAGAAGCCAGGCCGGCTTGTCTTTCATTTTCAGTCAGTTTTTGCTTCGCAGCTACATAGTCACAGAGCAATACAAAGCTCAGTAGGAATAGAGCGAGCAATTGCAGCTTTTTCATTGTTTTACCTCTCAACAATGTTCATCTTATACCAAAATAAATGGTTCGGTTTCAGATATTGGAGCTTCTGTATTTTTTCTTCAGAAGGTTCTTCACGAGCTGTTTTAAAAGCCTCTATAAAGGCCTTTTCAAAGGTCAACTGACCACTCGTTTCAAGCATGAACAGTTTGTAACAGGCTTTCGCAGGATCTTTCAGGCGTTCATTGAGAAATGGATCCAGATCGACGAAGTGTATGGCAATTGCCTTTCTCAAATAGCCATTGCTTTGACCACATTCTTTGATGAAACACTTTTCTACTTTGTAAGCAAGCAACCAGTGATGCTGCTTGTCAGTGCCTGGAATGTATTCCACAGAAAGGAGAGAAGTTTGTTTGTCTAATTGATTAATGTCTTTCATTATCAACTGGAGAAAAGTGTAGTTTTGGTGATTTGTACGTCTTTCGCTCTCTTTTTGCTTCGTAAATTTGGCAAGTTTCTTTTTTAACCAATTCATACGGTTTGTCCTATTGTGAGCAGTGGCCTGGGAGAAATCGATTTGGCCCAAACGTTTCATTTTTTGTTTTGGTGAGTAGACGACCTTACCCAAACGACGAGAAGAAGGTTTGCTCTTTTTGGCAAATCGTTTCTGAAAGAACTGCTGAGTAAGGACCTGTTTGCCCTTGCGATAGTCAACTTTTCGCCAATCTGAAGGTGTGTACCTCAGAGCATCGAGGGCAACGGTGAATCTTTCTCCACTCACGTCATTCTGAGTGGCCGTCTCTCTTGTGGAAACATATTCATACCTTGCCGTTGCCACTCTTACAGACCTTTTTTCACCAAAGAGCTTTCGTGAGCCTGAATTCCATAAATTGCCAAGGTATCGCTTTGCGTATTCAAAAGGAGATGGGGCTTCGAATTTATCTGTCACTGAACGTACGTGTTCGCGAAGACCACCCAAGACATCAGCTCTAATGTTCAGGAGCTTGGTATCCTCGGCTCGCACTGTTTGGATGAATAGAACAAGGCAGATAAGAAGGTAAAATAGGAATATGCTTAGAAATCTCATGTCACACCTCTGCTTTCGATGGTGAAAATGCAGAGGTAATGCCAGATTATGCTAATCGGCTCCTACAAAGGTATACACATGAAACGATCATGATCTGTCGAGGAGATGTGTAGCCTCGTGCAACAGGTGGTCTCTAGCTGATGGCGCTCAGTGCAACACTATTGGGGATTGGGACCCTGCTGAGTGAAGTTCTGTACGACAGGAGCCACTCGGTTCGTGACTTGCTGAGTAGTTCTATTGAGCATGTCTGCGTGATTGAGGCTCATTCCAACACCTTGTGGACTCATTTTGATGTCATTGACTGTGACTACATCACTGGCTTTGATACCACCTGGTAGTGTCATATGTTTGTCGATTGTCTGGCCCAAATCGACATCAGCGTTGAAATTGGCGTCTACGTTAAATCCGGAAGTAGCATTAAAACCCAGAAGACCGTTTCTCCTGAACCAAGTGTTCACTCCAAGGGAAGCGTCAACGCCGTTTGGTAGGGATGCGTATTTGCTGATTTCTTGATTGCTATTAATCATCCCATTTAGTTGGCTGCCAAGGGTATTGAGTGTTGAACCAAAGATGTTCGTACCTACCTTTTGTGCAAGTGCCAGTGCACGTGAACTCTCAGTCCAGCCTCCGCCACCAACGTCAGCATTGAAGTTGAATACATTACGCTGGTCTGTTTTCTGTGCAGAAACTTCTACGTGAACGGGATTGCAGTTTCCAGATCCATACTGAAAGTTGTGACCACCAGGATTGCGAGGATTTTCTGGTGTGCGACCACGGAAGTCTGGTGAAAATCGAATGGCACCATCTCGAAAGTCCATTCCGAGGTTATTGAATGTCATTGTTGAACCTGACTTTGGATCGGTCGTTATGCACGTTCCCATCTTGTCTCCAATGAACATTTCTTTGATGTCATTGGCCATTTCAGGAGATGAGTGGATATAAGTTTGACCACCTTTGAGTGCTTGGCTAGGTCGATTGCCATAACCAACATTTAGACCTACACGCTCTGCAGGTTTGAGATCTTTGTTGTCAGAAACGTTCACCAACATGTCAAAAAACATCGGATGGTTTTTCGCTTTGTCAAAGAAGCCTGCATTTGCCAAAGCTGAGACGGCAGGACTGTCACCTAGGCGACCATTTAGGAGGGCGTTACGTATCCGTTCACGTCCTTCACCACCAGTTGGGATGTCTGTATAAACGCCAACTGATTGAATGGGCTGACCATTGGTGCCATAAAACTGAAACTTAGTGTTTGCAGTTACTCCTGGAAAGAAGTTCTGTAGGTTATCACGTACTGCACTGCCCAGTTCATTGTCACTCCACAGACGACGGTTCAGCTCTTGATAGTTG
>CAZXTJ010000372.1:0-8339 GCA_964643655.1 uncultured bacterium | reverse complement strand
ACGTCGTCGTCGATGACGAGGCTGTGGCCAGTAAATGTATTGAGCTGCTAAAGCAAGAAAATGCCGGTCGAGTGACCTTCTTGCCTCTCAATAAGATACGTGCCAATGCACCTGACCACATGCTCAAACTTCCTGGCACACGTGGTTACCTCATTGATTTGGTTTCATTCAAACCTCGTTTCCAAAACGTGGCAGCCCATGTCTTTGGTCAAACAGTCGTCGTCGATACCCTGGAGAGAGCAACTCAGCTCATCGGTCAATTCCGAATGGTTACTCTTGAAGGAGAATTGCTCGAACGTTCCGGAGCAATAACAGGCGGAAGTTTGCGTAAAGGTGCAGGTGGAAGACTAGCCGTTGACCTCGAATCCATTCGTCGCAAGATGAAAGAAAAGGAAGAAGAGGGCAAACGCTGCATTACTCGCCTCGAAGAGCTAGACGAAGAAGAGCAAAAGGCTGCCGATTATCTCGACCAAGCTCGTAAGAACCTGGGCACGCTCGATTTGGACATACAACGCGATAGGAACGAACAAGACCGAGCTAAAGCTGAAATAGAAAGAGTGCAGGCTCAGCTTAAAGAGCTGCGTAAGGCCGAAGCTGAGGTCCTCAAAGAACGCGACGAACTGGCTGAAAACCTTGAAGGGCTGACCAAGGAGAAAACCTCTGTAGAAGAGGAAATGGGCGGCGTCGAAGGTGCAATAGGCGGCGGAGAGCTAGATAATGTGCACAAACGCACAGGATTGCTCGAAGCTGAAGTTCGTAACTTGAACGACGATATTCGTAGCCTCCAAGAGAAAATCAGACTCGGTGATCTCGAAGTTGCATACCATCAACGCAACCTCGAAGGTTGGCGCGAAGAGCGAGCAGAACTGGCCAAAAGGCGTGTTGAACTCAACAATAGCGTTGAAGAACACCAGCTCAAAATCAAAGAACATGTTACTACTCGCAAAGAAATCGAAGAGAACATCACTGGCATTGCAGACCAATTGGGCGAATTCCGCGCTATGCGTGATGAACGCTTGAAAGCTCTTGAAGAGATTCGCTCTGAGCGTCTCGAGCTCGAAGCCAAAATCCGCTCTTCAGAGGATAGGCGAATGATCCTCGAAGAACGTCAGGCAGAATTGCAAGCTCGTGTGGAAGAGGTTGAAGAAGAGCTTTCACACAAACCAGCAATGGCCGAGCAAGAGGTTCCCAAAAGTCTCACTCCAAACAAAATCCGTCGTGAGATTGGTGAAATCGAAGAGAAGATGACGGCAATGGAGCCTGTCAATATGCGTGCTCTCGAACAACATGCCGAGTTGAAAGAGCGCGAAGGTGAGTTAAAAGAGAAACTTGATAAACTCATCAGTGAAAAGCGTGAACTCAAACAGCGGATGACCAGTTTTGGTAGGCAAAAGTTTGAAGCCTTCATGGCTACTTTCCGCCAAATCAAAGAAAACTACGAAGGACTTTATGAGGAACTCTCTGATGGTGAAGGTCAGCTCGTACTCGATAACGAGGACGATCCTTTTGCTGGTGGTCTAGCCATTAAAGCAAGACCAAGAGGAAAAAAGATGGAGCGCCTCGAAGCCCTTTCTGGTGGAGAAAAGTCTTTGGCTGCTTTGGCTTTCGTGTTTGCTTTCCAGAGCCACAATCCAGCACCATTCTACGTATTCGACGAAGTAGACATGTTCTTGGATGGCTCGAACACAGAACGATTGGCCAATATGCTGAGACGCCAGTCCACAACAACACAATTCCTTGTCGTTTCCCTGCGTAAAGCTATGCTCGAGCGGTCTCACCGTACGATTGGCGTTACTCAGACACGAAAAGGTTTTTCTCAAGTAACAGGTCTCGAACTAGACCAATTTAGCGAGGGAGAAGAGAAGCATGATGCAGAACAGCGATCATGGAATTGAGCTTCTCGTTGATACTGTCAAAGAGGGGAGAATGGATCCCTGGGATCTCGATATTATCGAGGTAACTGACAAATATCTCGAGAAAATCGACACCATGGATCATCGAAACCTCACAGTTTCGGGGCGCCTGTTCTTTTATGCTTCCGTTCTTTTGCGCCTAAAGGCCGAGTTTACGGCCAAAGGTTTCCTTCAATTGACGAGACCACCCGAAGAAGAAGACGTAGAGGAACTCAACGCCTATGAGATGGATGTAGATCCACTCATGGATGAAGACTATGGACCTGCTCTCGAAGAAGGCGAACAGCTCCATTTACCTGGAATGATTATGGTTCCGCGGCCAGCACCTGTGAGAAAACGTGGTCTTTCATTGCAAGACCTCATCTCAGCCCTGCAACGTTGTGAAGATCTTGAACGTCGCAGGCAACGCTCTCGCAAGGTCGCCGCACGCGAAGCCGCTCTACATCGAAAAGTCGTCGAAACGGCTCATGGCGACGACTTGGGCGGCGATATCACCCGTGTCCGAAACAAGGTCGGCCTCTGGCCCGACGAAACCAAGGACCGCGTACCATTTCAAGAACTATTGTGCGAACATCTATCGCCAACAACTGCATATATGGCGCTTCTTTTCCTTGCCTCTAACAGTGAGGTTGAACTGCATCAGCGCCGTTTCTATCGTGATCTATCCGTGAGCCGTGGACGAGGCTTCCAACATGAACTCTCTGCAGAATAACCTAGAGGCCATCCTCTTTTCGTCTCGTGGTGTTCAGTCTTTGACTCAGCTCATCAAGCTGCTCGACTCGAACAAAGATGACATTGAAGAGGCAATTCGGGCCCTCTCTGAAAGATACAATCAGCTAAATGGGGCTCTAGAAATCCGCTTTGAGAATGGCGGTTATATCATGGGTCTCAAACCAAGCTATTACGGCACAGTGCGCGATTTAATCCCAGTGCCCGCCCGTGATGCCGTCTTGGCTACATTGGTACACATCGCTCGTGAGCAACCAGTTGCTCAATCGACTATCGTTACTATTCGCGGTCAGAAGGCTTATAACCACATCCGAGACCTGGTGGCCCGTGGTTGGATCAGTAAAAAGCGAGCTGGAAACACTTACTTACTGAAAACGACAAAAAAATTCAGCGAAGTATTCCATTGTACGGACGATCCCGACGAAATTCGCCGCCTAATCGAAGAAGCTGGCATTCCTTACCTGGCTGAGGACAAGTAGGAACGTTCACTTTTTGAACGCACCGTTCCTTTCTGGAGCAATTATTTCCGACTCCGTCCATGAAAGCCCTTTCTTAGTGCACCCTGCCCTGTTGGCACCCTCTTTGTATGGTTCTTTGGCGAAGGTGAGGGAGCACAATGGAGCAGTCAATAAAAAACACACTGGGTATGGAACTACCAGAGAGAATAAAATCCTATCGCATAATCAAGGAATTAGCTGCTGGCGGTGCTGGTGTGGTTTTTGAAGCGCTTGACGAACGTGCTGAGCGCAAAGTAGCCATGAAGTTTCTTCGCCCTGAGTTAGCAAGAGAAAGACGTCAGGTCAAAAGGTTCCAAAACGAAGCCCGTACAGCTGCTTCAATTCGCCATCCAAACGTCGTTTCAGTGCACAAATATGGCGTTCACAACAAAGTGCCTTTCATCATCATGGAACATGTTGATGGCGAGACATTGCGGGAAAAAATCCGTCGAGACGGCGCTATGGACGAAGTGAACGCAGTCGATTATCTCTTTCAAGCAACCATCGGTTTGGCGGCAGCAGCTCAAGCCGGTCATGTACACAGAGACATCAAACCTTCCAATATCATGGTCAACAAAAATGGCAGGATTAAAATTACAGATTTTGGACTTGCTCGCTCTGCAGAATATGGAGACGCATTAACACAACCCAACTACATAGTTGGCACGCCTAATTTCATCTCTCCTGAACAAGCAACACAGGGAGAAGTGGACTTTCGCGCTGATATGTACGCCTTGGGAGCAACATTCTATTACGTTTTGACAGGAAAACTCCCCTTCCCTGAAGCCATGACCGTTACAGAGGCTATACACGCTCACGCCTTTGAAATGCCCAAACCAATCAAAGAAATCTGCCCCCATCTCTCCAATCGTCTATGTCGCATTGTGACCAAGTTATTGGCCAAAGACCCAGAGGAACGCTACGACAGTTATGAAACCTTGTTGGCAAACATTGAATACCTCAAACGTAACCTTGACTCCGAAATCAAATCTTCATCACCCTCACTTCCCAAAACTAGTCCCAAAGTACGCAAACGAAAGACATACAAACGAAAAGAGGTTCGCAAAAAACTAAAAGGCTCGGGATACCAAAGACGAATTGCAACGGTGCAACCAAGTTCACAAGAAGAGAACGGCTTTGGTCAGTGGGTCGTTGGACTCGTAGCAGCAGCATGCGCCTTCATTGGTGTGGGACTCACTATCAAGCTCTAGGGCTTAACAGTAGTTCATTAGGTAATCCTCTAATAGTCCCTGATCGCGACCAAAGAGCTGAGTGAATTCACAGCCCACATATAGCTGAGCCTGTGGACCATATTCAGAACGAACGATACGAGCTTTCTGCGCTGTCGAGAACTTGAAAACCTTGAAGTCTATTTCTACTAAGATTTCAGCTCCTATGGAGTGATCACAGCGTGAACAGCGAAACTGAAATCCTGAAGCGCTAATATTGGTAACCATTCCTGGCCGTGGTGTTCTATCTCCACGAACTCCCCAGAAGCTAATTCTAAGCTCTGCCTCGAGTCGAGGATCTCGTCTTTTGTCCTGTACATCGAGCAAATCAGGGACTCGAATGACCAAACAGGGGATTTTGCGGCCCTTCAAAATGGCAAATTTATAAACCTCAGCATCGAAGGTTACGACCTTCGCCTCTTCTTCCATTTCGAAGGTAAAACGTAACTTCACTCCCTTACGCAAATTACGGTCATAATCATCACCTGGATCGATGACGAGAAAATTCTGAATGTTGCGTACGAAAGTACCACTGTAAGCAGGTGAATCGGGCTGCTCAGGAACTGTATAAACCAAACGTTCAGTCTTTTGAATCTTCTCGAGCAAATCCAACTTGACGTTGAGAACTGTCATCAACTCACCAAGAGCAATATGTCTGTTTTGCTCTATATGAAGATTGTTCTTGTGCTCACCATCGGGGGCGCGGGATGGAATATCGCCTTGGGGACGAACTATGACAAGACCGGCACCTCGTCCCAAGAGTTCGTCGTTGAGTTTGTAGAGATAAGCTACGACACTCTCGGCGATTTCAGTGATTTTGTCCAAATCTATGATCACTGAAGAGCCGCCCTGGCGAAAAGGAGCAATGATGGACGAAGCAAATGCCTGTAAATCTGCACCAGTCAATGTACCAGTAAACATCAGAGTGTGGATTTCACTGGATTGTTTGGTTTCAATGTCAAAAGGCACGGTTACCCCCTACCCTTTCCACACTTTTTGCAGTGGATAGAGATGGATTCCAAAAAGGAATCAATGGACTTTTCGTCAGAGTTTTTTCCCACACCTTTAACTGCCTGAGGAGCCAGACACTTGTCACAAATCAACTTATGACAACTGGAACAACGGTTTTGCGCCTTGCGCACAAAACAGATCTCGCAAAAAGGACGTCTGGCTTCTTCGTCTAACACATTCTTCTCCACAGCCATTCTAACATACACGTGCTGCCAATCTTCGTTAGTGATATGCTCAATATAGGCTCCATTGTGTGATTGGTTTGGGGAGGTTGATATGGCAGGCAGCATAGAATTGGGTCCGGCTACCTTTAGTGCCGATGATGTGAAGCATATCGCTGAAGATTGCCTTTCCTGTTTGGGCTTTAGTGCACATTCCAGCACATCCTCTGACAAAGTGGTCATTCAGGCAGAACGTTCAGGTTGGGCACGAGCAATCACAGGAAGGCGATTGGGATTGGTCGTACGCTTGAGCAAAAAAGGCGATAAATGGATCGGTGAAGCAGCTCTAACAGATTGGCAAGACAACCTTGCTTTCTTTTTTGCAGCAACAGTACTTGGTCCTGTTGGTTGGGGCGCTGCTGCACTCAGTGCTGCCTCGCGGCTTTTCAGCGATAATGACAAAGCCAAACTCTTTGACTATCTACGCGACGCTTTTGGCAAGAAAGAGTCATCCTAAAAATGCTTCGTTATCTACCCATCATTGTAGGATTTGTCATTGGTTTGGTAACCAACTTCATTGCCATATTAATGATGTTTCGTCCCCATAAAAAGCGCCCTTGGTTGTTCTTCTGGCCTCAAGGATTGGTTCCTAAAGAGAGAGCAGCCCTTGCTCAATCAGTAGGTGAAGCCGTTGGCAAAGAACTCCTCAGTCCTGAGCAAATTGAACAACTCGTAACTGGTCCTGAAGGACGGGAACGTACTCGCCAAATGCTCGACAAATTGCTCGAGGCAACGACAGAAAAACTTGCCCAGCGGCCTCTAGCTGAGATTCTTGGTTCCGTTGCTTGGAATGAATGGGCTGAAAACATTCGTACCTATCTTACAGAACCTGATAGACAAAAAGAGCTTCACGCCTGGCTCGTAGAACTTCTGCAAGAGAGAATTTTGGACTTGGCCACAAAATCCGTAGAGGAAGTTATGGGCCAAGAAGCACTGGTAGAAGTCGAAAAGCTCATGGCTGGCCGCTTGCGGAAGTCAACACTTGCCCAAAAGGCTGATGACTTCGTGCAGAAGAGCAAATACATTTTCACACCTTCCACCCTTGTTAACTGGCTCTACGGCGAGAAGGACAGAAGTGCTGTGGAAAGAGCAGCCGATGATTTGGCTCGATTCCTACTGGATTCCATTAGAGAACGAAAAGTGGACAACCTCCTAGGCTTCGAAGCTGAAAAACAAGCAAGGAAAGTGGCAGAGGATGCTGCAAGCCGTATCATTGAGCATTTCTCATCACCAGATAATGTCCACAAATTCGTCGATTCTTTGCGCGAGCAGCTAGCTCCATTTTTGCAGGAGACACCAATAGTGCTCTCTGAAAAAATCGATCCCGTACTCCTAGATTCAATTCGTGGCCACTTGGAAGAGCTCGTTCACGGGCTTTTACGTGACAACACGGCTGCCGTCGTGCGTGCTCTGAACGTGTCTGGCATAGTTGAAGAGCGTGTAGGAGCTTATCCTATTTCAGACCTAGAGCGGCTCGTCCTCGACATTTCGGGTAAACATCTCAAATGGATTACTTTGTGGGGTGGTATACTCGGAGCACTGCTAGGGGCTTTGCAACTAGTCTTGCCCCGATAAAAAGCGAAGGGTCTATAGGGTTGCGTGACTTTGTATGGACTGGCCGTATTCAGCCAGCGTCAACATCTGACGTTACCGTTAGAGTTGAGATAAACACAGGAGAAGCCGTTCGGTTTGGACGCTTTAGCGGTTCTGCTTTTGATAGCCGTGGTGTGCCAATTGAAAGGCATCACCTGCTTCATGATGGTTTGGATGAGTTCTTTGCCTATCACGTTCAACGTGAAGCCGTGCCTCGACCAATGCAAGCTTTTGTACTATGCGCTCGCTGTGAAGGCAATGCATACGCTTTCAGCGTGCTTTTTGATCCCTTTGACGCCAAAGCCGTTGCCGGAGCCCCTGCAAGCCACTATCGAAACCTTGTTGATGTCTTTTTGGGCAACCACTTGGAAGGACTTCCAAATACAGTACTTCATCAAGTGATGGAAGAGTTCTTCGCCCGTGAGGACTGTCTTGAGGATTTGCGTGAATACACCCTGCAAGAGGTCGTAGGAGTGAGAAAAGGAAATGCTCGGCGGCTCTTTCTTTTCGATCCCCACGCTGGTTGGACCAGACCATGGGAGAGAATTGAACTTCCTCTCGAAGCAAGCAAAGGTGTGGAACTCCACTTTCTCGTCACCCAAAATCGACGTCGAATTTATGTGGATAGGCTCGAGGAAGAAGAGTCTCAACCGGCAATTGGTGTGCCCATTTCCATTGAATTACCCACCTATAAAGGAACAGTTCGCAAGTTACAATCTGTCACCGACGAAGACGGCTGTGCCACAATCAAGGTCAAGAGATTGGGGAACAAACTGCGAAAGCGTTTCATCATTGGTACTCAGGAAACATCGGAAAAGGCGTCCATCTGGGGACATTTCCTTCTGAGGCCACCACAGGATAAGAAAAACTTCAATAACGGTCCTCAGCTGCCAGGGATAGGCAGTAGGGCTACCCCCGATGATCTGCAAGATCTGCTTTTGGCTGATCTAAAAGCTTCCTACGATAGTGACATAGACTCTTACACGGACATACTGTCCGGTGAGCCTGTTTCTCCAACTTTTGAACGAGCAACGCTACTCTCTTCTGCCTTTGGCACCAATGCTCCGCCTCCAGAGATAAAGAGATTCATTGCTCGTTCCAAACGACGGACCAAGAACCTGACGAAAGAGGACAGCGACTATACAC
>CAZXTJ010000371.1:0-8342 GCA_964643655.1 uncultured bacterium | reverse complement strand
ACAAGGGATCATCCATAGAGATCTCAAACCAGCAAACATCCTCATCGATAAAGATGGCGTGCCAAAGATTGCCGACTTTGGTTTAGCAAAAATGGGAGGCGTCACATCAAACAAAACCAAGGCCGGAATGGTCTTGGGTACTCCTCTGTACATGTCGCCAGAACAGGCTGCCGAGCGAAAACTGACAACGGCAAGTGACATTTATTCAATGGGAGTAATTCTCTTTGAATTGCTGGGAGGGGCTGTTCCATTGGATGGTCCCAATGATATGCAGATATTATTGGCTCATTTGAAGGAAGCTCCGCCTTTGGTCAGCGACTTCAATGGTGACATTCCACCAGAGTTGGACCGCATTGTCGATATGCTCTTACAGAAAGACCCTGCCAAGCGACCAGACAATGCCAAAGCAGTTGCAGCTTCTTTGCAAAAGGCCAAACGTGCCCTCGCACCTACCATAAAAGGCTCGATGAAGGTTACTCTTGGACGTTTGCGAGGGAAACCTCGTCCCAAGGTGCCAGACAGATCAAAAGCGACGACAAAGCGCTCTGCAGCAATGATGACAGATGTTGCCTCTGCAATCATGGAGCGGACATCGACAACTGTTTTATCGCATGGGCGCAAAGTAGCTCTGTTGGCATGTGCACTCATACCGTTGATCATTGTAATTGCTTACCTTTATTCTTTGACTGCTTCGCAGCCCAAAGAATATGTCGTGACGGGACTGGAAGTCTCAATCAAAGGTACAAAAAGGGCCTTGGTTCAGTGGCGAGGAAATTGGCGAAATGAACGCCCTAAGTTCAAGGTGACCTCTGGTGGCCGCCATTTGGCAGTCAAACCAGGTAAAGTCTCCATCAAGGTCAACCACGATGATAGGGACAAAGCTTTTATCCATACAGTGCTAGTAGATGGTCTACGTAGCGGTGCGCGACATTCACTTTTGCTGGGAAAACCCAATGGCACGGAGACACTGTCTCGCACTTTCGATACTATGCGAGCAGAACCCTTTCGTGCTCAACCAAACGTTTCAGTTACTACAGATGGAGAGCTCGAAGTTGCCATTGAAGCGAGGATCCCTTTTCAGTGTAAGTTCGTTCCCCTAGGTAGACGAAACTCCTCAGAGCTAGAGTACGGGCTCATTCATAGAGCTAGATACAATCGCTCCTTGCTCGACGAAAACAAAGACATTGCCATTGATGTGACTAGCATTGATGGAGACAACTCTTCACAGAACATCAAACTCAAAGATGCCATGGCGCAGGAGTTCTCACGGGTATGGGAGCTCTTTGAGAAAGATTATCGTAAAGGAGAATTTTTCCGCTATTTCATAAAAGGTCGACGGATGAACTCTCTTTATCACGAATATTCAGTTCATTACACCAAAAATGCAAACAGTGACGACGACAAGAGAAAGGTCTTGAGGGAGTTCTGGAACAAAACTGTAAAAGAGCTTCATTTCAAAGCACCTTGGTATCGTAAACTCGAGCATCAACTAGGTGGTTTGCCTTGGATGAGCAGATACTGGAAGCAAAATCCACCCTTGGCCCTTGCCGCAGCCAAAGCTCTCGTACCTTTGCAGCTCATCAATGGTGCTGCTCTTTGGTACAACTTGGATGAAAACGAGAATTGGAAAAAAGTGTTGTCCAATGACAATCATCCCTTTCCTCTCAATTACACAACTTCGTCTGTAAGGGCTGATGTGGAAAAAGAGTTCGAAGTCGAAACGATAGCCAACCTTATCCCAAGACCAAATCCCACCAATCCAAATGCCGGCTCTCCGCCCCTGTATATGATTGCCTGGAGCCACCCAAGTGTGAAGAGATACGAGGATTGGTTCAAGCGCGATTACAATCAGGACTTGCCAGAAGCGCTGACCAAACGTTTAGGCAAGGTCTCGCTGACTGATGTGAGGCTGAAGAACTTCAAAGCAGCAGAAATTTCAATAGACACCAGATCTCCTTGGGCTCATCTCATCATTGTCATAGAGTTTCCAAGAACTGGTTTTATAGCAACTTTCCGTGAAGATAGGGCTGCCCATCGTTGGTTGCAAAAAGAGTTGTTGGCTCGTCATACTCAAAAAATGGCCAATGAAATGCAGCCTAGGATATTTAGCACTCCATCTGAAGGTGACATTTTCGGAAGCGGAATGGACGACAAATATCCTGATGGTTCTCTTCGTTTCCATCCCATACCTTTATCTGCTTTGGTTGAGGGACAGAATCCAATTTACATCAAAGTGTACACAGGTCCCATAGAGCTGACTGAGAAGTTTTCCTTCTTTAAGGTGAAGCTGCGGTTGTCCCGCTGACAATCAGCCTTTGAGTTTGATTTCCAGCTTTTTGTGATTTCGGCAAAGGTTTCGCACTTTGCCGTCTGCCATTATTGCGATGACGTCTTCTATGCGTACACCTATGCCCTTGTCTGCATAATACAAACCAGGCTCTACTGTAACAACAGAGCCCTTTTTGATTTTTTCCGACCAGCCAGGACTTAAATTGGGCCATTCATGAACATTCATACCCAAACCGTGGCCCAATCCGTGGCAATAACCCTCTGTTGTTCCTGGTGCAGATCTCAGTGTTGGATGGTCCCAATCCTCGAACATGCTCAAGGCAAGTTCATTCACATCAGCGCCCACAACGCCAGCTTTCAGCATGGCAATCGTAGCTTTTTGTACTTTTAGCACCTGTTGGTAGATTTTCTTGAGTTCAGCACTGGCAGGACCAGGACAGACAGTTCTTGTTGTATCAAAGAAATAACCCGTTGAAGTCATTCTCGGAAAAACGTCCAAAACGATTGGTGAACCAACTAATACGGCACGACTGTCCGTTCCAATATTATGAGGAACGGCTGCCTCTTCACCCTGGGCAACAATAGGGCTTTCGGGGCAATCCATTCCCTGGCTGGCGAGAGAGTCCATCAGGATTTCTCTCAGGTGGCCAATATGAACTTTTTTCCCTTTTCGTGATAGAAGGTATTTTCCCTTGGCTCGGCACTGAGAAATGAATGATTGAACTTTGCGGATGGCTGTCTCAGTACGTTTGCCTGCCTCAGCGATGATTTCAATCTCGTCTTTGTCTTTTGTTGCTCGCGCAATTTTGAATAGTCTTGAAGCAGAGCCGTCAAAAACAACTTTCACACCTTTGGCTTTTTTATTGAGTTGATGAGCAAACTCCAGCAGCTCACCAGCTTCGACTTTTCCAACGAGGGCAAGTTTACCTTTGAATCTGACCATCTCGAGCAGTTTTGCCACAAGGTAAGCAAATCTCGACGCCATGGTCATCTTTCCAGCATTGCGAGGTTTTTTCCCTTTGCTTATGTATTTGCCCAACTCAGAGTAGCTGACTGCGCGAAGATTTTTATTCTTCGGTAAATTGTCGCGCTCCATGTCTCCGTAGAGCATTGTAGGTCTGCCTTTAGCAGGCCAAAGGAAATAGCCCTTAATTTCTGCGCCCATAGTTGCGTATTTAAAGTTTGGATTGTCCAGGGCTGCGTCGAGAACAAGAACACCATCGAGGTCATTTTTTTTGAGCAAGCGGGGAATATCTCTTCGCACGAATGTTTCCTTTCAGAAAACAGTGTTTAGCTGTAACCAAGATTGCGCAAGCGGCCAACTTTTTCAGTCCACTTTTCAGCCACTTTGACATGTATTCTGAGAGTGACTTTGAGGCCTGTGAACTTGCTGATACGATTTGCGGCTCGAGAACGCACTCTTTGGATGGCTTCACCATCTGCACCGATGACGATACCTTTTTGAGAATCCCTTTCCACATAAACCGTTGCTTCGATTTTGATGCGTTTGGGACCCTTTTTGACTTCATCAACTTCAACAGCCACAGAGAAGGGGACCTCTGCATGGGTCAGTCGATGTAGCTGCTCGCGGATGAATTCAGAGAAGACGAAATCATCTGGTCTATCAACGAGGATGTCATCTGGGTAAAATTGTGGTCCTTCGGGAAGGTTCGTTGACAGTATCTTGTCGAGGGCTTCGAGATTCTCTTTTTTTGTGGCAGAAAGGGGAATGATTTCGTCAGGATTACATTCTGCAGCAAATCTCTCTATGAGGGGTAACACATCTAGTCTTGCTATCTTGTCCACTTTGGAGAGGACTATTACTTTATGTGTAACACCTGAGGAGGTGGAAACAGCCTTTTTGTAGACTTTGATGTTTCGCTCAATACGTGGATCAGAGCTATCGACAACAAAAAGCAGTACGTCCACGCCGTCGAGGCCTCTTTTGATCTCATCGAGCATGTATTGCTCGAGTTTGCCTTTGTGTTTGTGCCAACCAGGCGTGTCCACAAAGATGATTTGTCTCTGCTCGTTAGTGCAGATACAGCGAATGTGGAAACGAGAGGTTTGTGGGCGCCACGATGTTATCAGCGGAGCAGCATCAAAAAAGGAGTTTATTAAAGTAGACTTCCCAGCATTGGGCAAGCCGGCAACAGCAACAAAACCAGACCGGAAGCCCCCTTGGGACTCCCGGTCAGAACTAACTCTAACTTCGTCTGAAGGACTAATTCTTTTTCTCCTTGGCAATGTAGATGACGCCGTGTGTGGAACCACCATTGTCTGATTCGGCTGTGAAACTGAAGACTTGGTGTGTCTTCTTGAGTTTCTCGAGACGGCGTACTGTGAAGACCACTTCTGTTTCACTCTGACCATCGATTGAGGCTATTGAAACAGTTGGTTTGGATGTGATCTTCCAATTTGTCGGTACTATCAAAGAACACTTCACGTTGGTGGCAGTGTCGGCACCTGCGTTGAGCACAGGAACTCGAATCTCTAGCTCATCGGCCACATGAATGGCTGCTGGAGCCATATGGTCGATACGTGCCAATTGGCGCACACGAGAGCGAGCTAGAGCACGACCCAAGAAGGCGCGTGTTTGTGCTGTCTCGGATTCTAGTTTGCCAATCTGGCCAAGAAGTGCCTTTTTCTTTCTTCTGTCTGTTGGTTTGAAGCTGAAGTCGAGAACCTTGGAGAAGAGGTCTGCACTGGCGAAGTTTTCATTCATCAGAGCATTGGAGACTACATCTTCATCAGAGGTTTTCATGCCAAAGTCCATCAATTGCATCATCTTCATTCCTTTGCGTAAACCGTGGCTCGCATCTTCAAAGGAGGGGAGAGACTTGTTGAGGGATTTGACGTTATCAGCCTCAGTAGCTTTGCGCAGTTTCGAAAGAGCGTCGCCATAGTTGTCAACGGCTCTTGTGAATGTGCGCATTACATTGGCTTTTGCCCGTGAAGGCATTCGCTTGTAAGGCAAAGAATCTATGGTGAAACGTTTGTCATCAACATTGGCTTTCGGATTGAATGCCAAGATGACGGCTCGTCTCGTTTCACCTGGAATCTTGTAGAAATAGTGGATGGAATTGAACACTGAGTGCAACTGCAAACCACCAGCAAAAGCACCAGCCACGATGGCAACGAGTTTTGTAATCCCCGACGGATCGAGCATATGCATATACTGAGCAATCTGGCTGACACATCCAGCAAAGTTCGCAATCTGTCTTTCCTGGAGGCTCAGTTTACGTTTTCTTGCCGTTGTGTTGATGACTCTTTCGAGGATGGCACTTTCAGTGTCAGGATCGAGATCGTCGATGACCTTGATTTTGGCTTCGTCATAGGTGCCATAATAATCGTTGTTCAGAGCCTGCTGAGCACCTTTATCAGCTATAGGCTGAGTCTTGGCGACAAAACCAAGTTTGGGGGTCATCAGCAGCGCTGTCTTACCAAGTACCTTCACACCAATCTTGGCGAAGAGCTTGGCATTGATTCCACCAAATCCTTCTTCGATTTGGACGTCTTTCCATTTGATGTAAGCCGTTGTAATTGCATTACAAACTGCGGCTACTCTGCTGCGCCAAGGCTCTTTCAGTTTTTGTGTTACGAACTGAACGGCATTGTTCAATCCATATATGATGCGCTGAATGATTTTCACTTTGATTTTTTTGGCAAAGTGTCCAACGATGGGCACATGCTCGAGGCTGGACATAACGTGGTCAGCAACTTTGACTGCGCCAAGAGCCAAATCTACGACGTCGTAGAACCCTTCTGCAGCATCTTCAGCCATGACGAGAGAACTCTTGAAGCCCGTCTGTATAGCCTGTTGTGACAGGTAGAGGCGACGCAAGCTCTGTCTCTCTTCGTCAGTCAATCCAGTAGACCATTGATCGATGAGAGATTGCTGAGTCGTCATATCATAACTCTTCAGCTTGATGAGTTTGAGAATATAATTAAAAGGAAGAGAAGTGAAATCGATGTCGATGTTCAAGCCAAATGCTTTGAGCAGTTCTGTGATTTCATCGTCCACTGTCAGAACGAATGCACCGAGGATTTTTTCCAATACATCGCGGGCCAAGATTTGATCGATTGGCAAATCGCCCAAATAATCGACACCCTCTTGTACGGCAGCAATGTAGTCTTCATCAGTTACGGGGCATATTGGACCGTCATCATCATCATCATCTGTTGTCAGGTCATCATCATCGCCGCTACCATCGTCCCATTCACCACCGGCTTGGGACTCTCCTGCTTCGTAGATGTAAGCACGCAAGTTAGAGAGTTTGAAGAGAAGCAAATCAAGTTCTGGATCTGGTGTAACACCAGCGTTGTTTTGCTTTTGAATTGCTTTGCGGACTACGGGGATGGCCTTGTCTACGAGTGCTCTCAGAGCTACGACTTTCTGTTTGGTCAAACCGTATGCAAAACGTTGAAGTGTATCGAAGTCTTTGTATTCTTTGTATTCGATACTCTGGGCCAGCATTCTGATAACTTCGTCAGTCAGAGCTGAATATTGGCGAGTCATTACGAGGTATCTTCGTTTTACGTCTGGATCTTCAGTGCCCTCTACGATTTTTGTGTAGAGTCTTGCAGCTCCTTCATAAAGTTTGATTTGAAGATGTAGACAGCGGTCGAAGTCTCGTTCTGCATCCTTGAGATTGGCTCTGAAAGTGAACTCTAGCTTTTCGCCTGGATCCATCTCTTCAGATACGTTGCAGGGAACGAGCACCATTCTTGTGTAATAGATACCAAACTCAGTAATGACATCTTTGAATTTGTTGTTAGAACTGAGCTTGAGGTCTTTTACGAGGCAATCACCCTCATCGTCACGGAGCCCCATAGAGAGTGCAAATTTCTTCGATGAGGAGAACCAGCCCGATTGTCCTTTGAATTCAACTTCGACGGCGGGCATGGACAAGTTCTGGTCGTGACTAATGGGGAGACCATTCTCAGCAGTTTTTTCACCGTCATCAAAGATAACGACAAAATTCACATTTTGCACTGAAGCAACATGTTTCAAAGGAGGCAATACTGTGCGGAAAAGACCAGTAACGGAAGGGCTCTCGACGAGAGGGGAAGCTACGAGCTTTTTGCCATTATGGTTTATCTTGGTGGAACCTTCTGGCCAATACTCTTCTGGAGGAAGTTTCCAACCGTTGATACCCCAGACGAGTTTACCTGGTCGGTCGTAAGCAAAGGTAATCTCGTCATGAATTGTTGGGAAATCAGGAGACCAATTTCCAGATTGTTCAAATCCTACGTAAGATGCCGACCAACGAGGAAGCTTGTCTTGAATGGGCTCGGTGACAGAAAGAAGTGAGCCGCCTCTATGCAACTCAACTGGAGTCTCAATATGTCTATAGCCATATTTACCATCGTGACCCTTTGTCGAATTGACAGCGTTTGCAGAGGCCCAAGCGACGAAAACTCTTTCGAAACGTTTGTCCAGTACCTTGGCGATACCTGCAGTACCATTTTGTGGTTCGCTGGCAATCTTGGTGAATAGTTTGGGAGCTTCACCAGCACCATAAGTATCCACGAGGAAGTGGGCGAACATATAAGAGGCACCAAGATTTTCAGGTGTTGGAGATGAACCCCAGTCAGTCAGTGAGACTCCTGAAGGCCTATTCATGAAAGCGCGGAGATTAGCAGTGTGACCATATCCGTTGTGGAAACCTGCATAGTGGGAGAGTCCCGTTCTCAGCCAAACGCTTTCATCGGGATCCATATTCATGGAAATGAGGTGGGCAAACTGAGTGGACAACAGATGGTAGAGGGCATCTGAGTCAACTTTGTCTGGCAAATCCACTGAAATTAGTGCATCTTCATTGCTGTAGCGATACTGGTCTTTGGAGAAACCATCAAGAGGATTGATAAATCCACCAAGGTGGTTTGCACCTTCTGAAATGAGGAGGATGGAGATGGTCTTGTTTGGCCAGCTTTCGTCACCAAAGAGCGCTTTTGTCCCTGGATAGACCTTTTGGTCAAAATTTTGGGCAATCTCACCAGGCAATTCTGATTGCACGATAGAGCCATCTTTAACGTATACGGCACAGAAT
>CAZXTJ010000370.1:0-8346 GCA_964643655.1 uncultured bacterium | reverse complement strand
AGCCGTAACTGTCTATGCCTATATCCCCTCCACTCGCTACATCGTTGGTGGCGACATTTTCATGAACTGTGACAATTTCGATTGGGAAGTTACATCAGGTGCTCCTACACCTTCTACTTTTGATCTGCAGAACACTCTCACTCACGAAGTTGGCCATTTTATTGGTATGGGCCACCCCACATCTACCTCGAGAACTGCTGCGACAATGTTCGCCTCCGCTCCTGCAGGTGAGACGGACAAACGTTCACTCGAACAAGATGACATGAACGGAGCTACCTACCTCTATCCAGCTGTAGGCGCAGCGCTCATCTCTCCCGATAACAACCTGATGGGATTACGTGATCCTTCCACAGGCCTTTGGACCAATAACACGACCCCCATAAACACTGGTGGTGATGGTGGTGGTGGAGGCGGCGGAGGATGTACTATTGCTAGCAAAACAGAGCAAGGAGGCTCTTTGCATATGATGATGGGATTTTTGCTTTCTTTCCTACCCCTCCTATTGTTTGCTTTCCACATTCCGCAGAAACTGAAAAGAACCAAAGTGGCCATTAGTGCACTTGTTCTCGCTCTGCTCCTTCCTGCCTGCGCACAAGCAACCATAGTCGTCAGAATGAACATCATGGAGCTGACGATGATGGCCAAAAGAGTTGTCCATGGTCAGATTACGAACAAAACAACGACTCGTGTTGGTGGCATGGTTTTTACTAACATCGATCTCGTAGTCCATGAGCCCCTCAAAGGCACAGGAGAGACTCACGCCAAATTCAGAATTCCTGGTGGTGTCGTTGGAGATTATGGTGTTCGTGTACCTGGAACGCCAAATTTCAAAATGAACGAGGAAGTTGTTGTTTTCCTCGAAGGGGACAAAGCAGATATCGTTTGTGGCATGGCTCAAGGCAAGTTTGCCATTGAGCGCCCCAAAGGCAATGATGCTTTCGCAGTACAAGATACTAGAGGACTTTGTTTGCTCGACGCTCGCGGCCCTGCTCCCAATGAAGAAGGTGGACCGGCGACTGCTTGGACGCAACCCATCAAAGGTCAGTTACCTCTAACTGGCTCTCAGGCTATGCATGGGCAGTTCATTCGCGGTAGTTTGTTGAAGGTACCACTGAACAAACTTTTTGAAACGATAAAATCATTTGATCCTACGGCTGTTAAGTAAGGCTCTTTAGTGAAGAGAAGATACATCTTTGCTCTGCTCATCATTTTGCTCAACTCTTCTCTTGTGTCTGCTTATGAGCTTGCAGAGCTCGATGGAGATGAAATTTCCGGAAATGCACCAGTTTTGTTGGGCTGGGAAGAGCGCTATGTTCCACTCACTTGGGCAATCATTGCTGGCAACAATCCTCCGGGCATAGCCTTCGCTGACTATCGTCAAACGGTTGAGAGATCATTCGCCACTTGGCAAAATGTGGAGAGTTCTTTTCTGACCTTTCGTCCAGCCAATGAAGACGGGGCAACAAATGGGCAGATAGAGCTCATCATTGTTTCATCAGCTGACGTTTTCAGCCCTTTTCGCACCCTCAATGGCGGCCGCCGTGGTCCTCCGTCAGATGACGGATTTCACAATGTAGTTGCCTATGTAGACTCCAATTGGCAGAGCTCCTTTGGTTTTTCCTCTGCCGCACTTGGTGTAACCTGGTTTGCCTATGAACTGTCCAAAAGGCGCATTATCGGAGCAGACATTTTTATCAATGGCGACACGAATGCAAACCCTTGGGATATTCTCGACCCACAAAATCCCGCCGCTGACCGATATGATTTGGAAAACACTCTGACTCACGAAGTTGGCCATTTCATTGGTTTGGCTCACCCTTATAAAGACGGACGTCACGACTCGACCATGTATTTTGCAGCCACAGTGGGTGAAGTTCGGAAACGCGACTTGGAAGTTGATGACATCAACGGAGTCACTTATCTCTATCCTGTGCCCGGTGTTCCTCTCATACCGCCTGATACCAATGCTGACGGATTACGCTCATTGGAAAACTCAGCCGGTGGTGGAGGTTGCTCCATCGCTTCCCATACAGACCCCAATGATGCCTGGAAAGAGGGATTGGGCATTTATGGTCCCTTCCTGCTCCTGGGCCTTTTGGCACTGTTTTCAACTTCTTTGCGTCATTTTGAAAAAAAGATGCAATAAACTCCCACCTGAAAACGTTGTACCTTCTGAGAGATGAATGAAGCAGCGGTCAATGAACTTGTAAAACAAAGCAAAAAGGGCTCAGCCAAGGCACTAACGGAGCTCCTTCGCTGGGTCGTACCACTCGTTCATGGCACGCTCTTTGGAATGGCTCGTAATCACGATTTGGCTCAAGAGTTAACTCAGGAGGTTGCCGAAGTGGTTGTAACAAGGTTGGCGAGTTTCAAGGAGGGCACTCGCTTTCGTCAATGGGTGCTCACCATTGCTG
Organism: uncultured bacterium; assembly: GCA_964643655.1. GTDB lineage: Bacteria > Muiribacteriota > UBA6191 > CAZXTJ01 > CAZXTJ01 > CAZXTJ01. The sequence continues at coordinate 5,932 of CAZXTJ010000370.1, read as the reverse complement.
CCAACCGTTTCAGAGATCATTTGCGGAGAGAAAAACGGCAAGCTTTGCCCTCGACGCAATTGATGAAGCTGCATTCTCCCCATGGCAATCCAGGAAAAGGCGTGGAGAAGCAAGCCATCCAACAAGAGCTGTGGACGGCCATCAACACTTTAGGAGAAGAGGAACGGGCCATTTTCTGTTTGCGGCAAGTAGGAGAACTCTCCTTTAAAGAGATAGCCAAGGCTCTAGGGAAACCACTTGGAACTGTACTCTCCATCCAACATCGAGCGATGGCACGATTGGCTCAGAAAATTAACAAAAGTGAGTTGAAAAATGAAAGTTGAGAGTTGCCAGAAATTTCAAGAGTTGATGGTTCTGCAAGTCTACGAGGAAATCGAGAAGACTGCAGCGAGGCGACTGAACAATCATTTGGCAAGCTGCCCAAGCTGCAAGGCACAGTTGCAAGAAATGATGGCTGTAAAGGAGCAGTTTGGCGTGCTCGCTCCGCCGCAGGCTTCAGAGCATTTTGTGGAAAAGTGTGTGACAGGTCTCGTGGAAGGCAAAAAACGACGTAAGACAAGACTCCCCTCCACTCCTTCTCCGCAGTTTTCTTGGAAAAGTTTGGTCCCGGCACTTTCATTGATGGCTTTGGTCTCTTGTTTTGTGGTTTTTAATGCCTTCTTTGAAAAACCTGCTCCCCAAGTGCCCGCAAATTGGCTTACAGCTTCCACTAAACCCAAGGCACCTCTTATGGTCACCTTGGCACCAACAAAAGCAGCTCCAGCTCCTGTAACGCTGGCCATAGTAAGGCCGCCTGCCTTGGGACCAGAGTTTTCGTGGGACGATGACACTTTCAGAAGATTGACACGTTTGGGGCGACGATTGGCAAAGATAAATCGGCGGCACCATCGACAAAGCAGTACTTCGAGAAAGAAGATGAGTATTTTGGCAAAACGAATGTCTCGTTTAAAAAAGGCAATTGGCCGCTTGTAAGGAAAGAGAGGGAACTATGCGAAGCTTTTTTGGATTGTTTGTCCTTTTATGTTTGATAACACTTGCTGCTGCACCTGTTGGTCTTTGTCGCGAGAAAAAGCGTCACTGGAAGGGTGGACCTCCAATGACGGAGATTGAAGAGGAGTATGTGGAGTACTCAGATGGTCACCCTGGAGACGATGTGTACGAGGAGTATGATGACGAAGATGAACCTGATATTAGCCCCAAGGAAGAGAAGAAGGTTTTTCAGTTCTTAAAGAAAACTGACCCAGGACGAATTCGTCTTTTGGAAATGTTACGACACAAAGAGCCTTTTGAATACAGAGAGGCCATAAGGGACATCCTATCTGAAATGAATGAGATGGACCATTTAAGAAAGGATAATCCCAAACTCTTCGAGAAATTCGTAATCAGGCGCAAGTTAGAAGTACAAAGTCATCGTTTGGCAGACGAAATCCATCGTAGTCGTGACAAAACACGAAAAGCCAAGTTGGAAGAAGAGTTGCGCGCAGTTTTACAGAAACTCTTTCCCCTGCGCTGTCTCGAACTGGAAACTCAAATCAATGAGTTGAGTGAAGAACTTGCGAAGGCTAAAAAACTGCTCGAAATAAAACGTAAAAACAAAGACAAAGTCATTGAAAGACGTTTCCGTGAATTGACGGGTGTAGAGGACGCTCTTGATTGGTAAATCAGCGACCTTCGCCTGAGTAATAAACCATGACCGAACGGTGCCAAGGACCGTAAGAAAGCAAGGGCCAAGGCGCTTTCGGATGCCAAATCTGACGTACTTGCACGTTGTCAAAGGGGCGGAAGAGTTTGATGCCAATGAGACCACTCGTTGGATAACCATTCTCTTCTAGCTCCTTTTTGGCACCTTTCCACATGAATTTATCAATGTCTGGATCTAGGTATTCACGTTGCTCGATATCCATGGCGTATTTGAAGCCGCCCTTGCCAGTGTCTTCAGTAATAGTGAAGAGCGTGTAACGGCTCAGTCCCTTTTCCCGACTGCCACTTTGTTTGACGCTCTCTGGGTCTTTGAGTCCAATGGGAAAAACTGGTGTGTCAAAGGGAATTGACGTGTGTTGAGTCAAAGCTGGATTGGGCATGTGGCCAGGTTCAGAGATGATGGTTTCTGATTTTTCACTCTCTCCTCTGAACTTTCTCAAAAAGCGGCCTCTGAGCAAAGATGTAAAGCTCGTTTTGCTATCACCAATGTGCTGACGACCATAGGTCAAAGAAGCTATTTCGCTGCGTTTTTTGTTTTTGTCTTTGACCTGAACTCTAACGAGTTCTGCTTTGTTATAGTCACGAGTTTTTGTGACTTTATAAGTCCAGAAGGCCTCTCTGGCCAATTCAGAACGACCACGTTGGTTTTTCCTGTTCTTTTTACCAAGGTGAAGTGAGCGGTAAAAAGTTTTGATGGTCCAAGTGTCACCTTGTTCCCATTGTGGACTCATTGCACGCATGTCAGCAGGTGGTCCTTGAGGGCCATATGTGCCTTCGTTGGCGGCAGGGACAGTGTTTGCAAAAGAGAGCAACAGGAATAAACATAATCCGATATGTGAGATAGTCTTTATAGACATCCTTACCTCCAGCCTTCTGGCTAATCATACCACTGACAGCATATCCTTGCGAGTCAGTGAAACTCGTCATATATGTTTGTTTGGTAACACATGGATTCTAGTTGTTACGCACCACGCCCAGCCTGTAGCATGTGCGTTGAGGGGGGTCACATGGGTTGTCCACATTTTAAGCGCTCGAACCAGAACCTATCATCAACTGTTCCTTGTGATAACATCGGCACATGCGAGGCTCATTACGACAGGGTAATGATCCCCTCAGTGGCGGAACTCGACAAGTTTTGTTCTACGGAACATTATGACGAGTGTCCAATCTATTTGAAATACATCGAAAGATGTACCAAAGCCGATTTTCCCAAGATCATGGTCGATTTGAAAGACGTAAATACTCGTTGACCAATGGTCTTCCGCCGTTCGTGGTATAGTCCTTTTGCGACCTTCACCTTTATACGTACAGGCGGGGTAAATGAAACGGACCAAGATTGTTTGTACTCTCGGACCAGCTTCATGGTCTGAAGAGGTATTGCGTGATTTGATTGCTGCGGGCATGGATGTTGCTCGTTTTAATTTTTCCCACGGTGACCATGAAACACATGGCCGTACCCTTGATAGATTGCGTCGTTTGGCTGACGAAGCAGGTAAACCTGTTGCAGCACTGGCTGACTTGCAAGGTCCCAAAATTCGTGTTGGCAGATTTGCTAATGGCCCAATCGAACTAGTAAGCGGAGACAAGTTCACAATAACCGTTGATGACATTCAGGGAACAAAAGAAAGAGTCTCAACGACTTATAAGGAACTACCCAAAGATGTAGAAGTTGGCGAAACCCTTCTTTTGGCAGATGGTCTTCTCGAGATGAAAGCCATTGAGGTAACGGAAACAGACGTTGTCTGTGAAGTCATTCACGGTGGTCCTTTGTCCAACAACAAAGGCATCAATCTTCCTGAGACGAGAGTTTCTGCACCGAGTCTGACAGAGAAAGACAAGCGGGACTTGGAATTTGCCATCAAGCGTGAATTCGATCTCGTAGCCCTCTCTTTCGTTCGCCGCCCTCAGGACATAATGGACGCTCAGAAAATCATCCATATGGCTAGAACTCGAATTCCTGTCATTGCCAAAATCGAAAGAGCAGAAGCTGTCGAGCAATTAGAGGATATTATCGACACTGCCGGTGGCATAATGATTGCTCGCGGAGACCTGGGCGTAGAGCTACCACCTGAGAATGTGCCCATCATCCAAAAACGTATACTCGAACGCTGCAACACCCTCGGTGTTCCCGTCATTACGGCAACACAGATGTTGGAGAGCATGATTGAAAATCCTCGACCTACTCGTGCTGAGGCCTCTGACGTGGCCAATGCAATATTTGATGGTACTGACGCAGTAATGCTTTCGGGTGAGACAGCAACAGGCAAGTTCCCAGTCAATGCAGTCAAAATGATGGCGCGCATTGCTGAAAAAGCCGAAGCTAGTCGTTTTGACAACATTCCTGATAGATACGAATTGGATCCCTTTGCTTCTGTGGAAGATGCCGTTGCCAACTCTTCAGTGTTAGCTGCTGATATGCTGGAAGCCTCTCTAATGGCTGTTTACACCGTCTCTGGTGCCACGGCCACTCGTGTTGCAAAATATCGTCCCAAAGTACCCATCTATGCCATGACCTGCTCCCAAAAGGCAGCAAGAAGATTGGCTGTCCGATGGGGAGTAATACCCTTGATAGTCCCCATTGTGGAAGATTTCGACTCTCTCTTCGTTAAAGTCGAGGAGGTCTTCGGAGAAATGGGACTCGTGAAAAATGGAGACATCGTTGTTGTCACAGCTGGTGTTCCTCTTGCAAGACCAGGTACGACCAACTGTATCAAGGTCCACCGAGTAGAGCACGGCGAAGCGGCAATGAAAGGTGTTTCAGAACACAATGGTGTCAAAGTCAAACTATGCAAGTGCATCAACTGCGGACTCTGTGTAAGAATGTGTCCTGAGGGTATCTTCGAAATGGAGGGTGACAAGATATCTGTGTCGCCTGACAAAGCCTCAATGTGTATCAAGGATGGACTCTGTGTAGAAGCCTGTCCTGCCGCAGCCATTGAAATCGAAGGTTCCCAGCTGGCATATAATAAGAAACAAACACCAGACAGATAGGAGGATGGGCAGCAATCATGGCAACAGGCACTTGCCCACGCTGTCAGAAGCCACTGGAGGGACAGGTCAAACTCTGTAGCTTGTGTAGTACGACCTACCACGCTGATTGTCTGCGAGACACTCGTGATTGTGTTCTCTGTGCCACACAAACGAGCGGTGTTCACAAAACCTTGGGTGGCAAAAAGTCCAAATCTAATGTGTTTGTCATCGTACTTTTACTTTTTATCGTTGCTTCACTCATCGTTTTAGCAATTGTCAAATACACACCTCGTGCGCCAAAAGTGCAAACTTCTGCCGCTGACCAACAGCTTGAAGCTTCTCGTGCTTTGGACACAATCCGCCAAGGGATTGTCCGTTTCGAAGACAAGCACGGCAAGAGGTTCACAGGTACTAGCTTAAAACCGCTTTCAGGTTCGTTCCTTGCAAGCGTCCCCACAGATCCGTGGGGGCGTTCTTATCTATTGGACGCTGACGTTGGTGTCGTCTTGACCTATGGTAGAGATGGTAAAGCAGGTGGAGAAGGCGAAGACGCCGATGTGATTCGTTATTTTCGTCGACCTCTACAACCAGTTTCAGCACATTACAGCAAAGCCAAAGCAGTCGATGGTGGCATTTTGCAAATCGTATTCAACAAACCTTTTTCCATTATTGATGAAGAGGCAGTTGTCAAAGAGCTCGAACTAATCGAACAAAAGGGCGACCTCGGTGATGAAAGCGGACAAGCCATCTTTGCTTCTTTTCCTGACCATTGGGTAGTAGATGCATCTTCTCCCCATCATGCACCAGAGCAAGCTTGTCTTGCCTTGAAATCAAAAGCTCAAGCTGCCAGTGCGAGATTTTTGGCAGCAATCAATCCAGGTACGACTGCCGTCAATCTAGTTTCGAGTGAAGGCAAGGGGCGAGGATTGGTCGTCCGTCCTTCTCCGCAGACAGATAAAATGCCTTCTCCTTGTGATGAGAGTAAATTTGGCAAGGGAGCAAGCTCACTGCTGCGTCCTTTTCAGCCAATACCTCCACAAAATGGTTTGCCTGGTGGGGTCACCATTGACAACAAACCCCTAATAAAGGGTTAATCCGGGTTAATCCCCTTCCCGCTCTTCTCCTGTGGAAGCTGGCAACTGCGGTACCACATCACCTTCAAGGGCCAAGACCTGTTGTTGAGCAGGTAACGCAGGCTGTTGTGGCGCTGCCATGAGCATTGGTCGCGAGGACTCAGGCCCCAGAAGCCACGACATATCAT
>CAZXTJ010000369.1:0-8352 GCA_964643655.1 uncultured bacterium | reverse complement strand
TGTAAGGGGTATTCCTTTGCCAAAAAGATCACCCGAAGGGCCGTCCTCATTCATACCTACAACCTACCAGAGTAAAAATAGGAAGACAAGGAGGAGGAGTATGGCGACAAATGTGTTGATATTTATGTGGGGGAGAGGGACAGCTTGGGAAGAGCCTCGCTTGGCATTTTGGCCCAAACTCCCAAGTGCTTTTGCCATCTCGGCTGCATTTGGAAAACGTTCTTCGATATGCGGCTCTGAGGCTCTTTCTATGATGTCAATGAGCTCTTCAGGAGTATCAGGCGCTGCCTCTTCGATGGGAATGGGGCCCACCCTGAAGACATGGTGGACGAGATCTTCCATCTCTTCTTGGGGAAAAGCCCGTTTTCCTGTGAGCAGCTCATAACCAACGAGTCCAAGCTGATAAATATCTGAACGTCCATCGACTTTCTGCGCTTTGAATTGTTCTGGCGACATATATGGAGGTGTCCCCAGAGTCTTTCCCACAGCCGTCAACTTCGTATAAGCAGCTGTATCGAGGGTGAGACCAAAGTCAACGAGTACCGGTCGGCCATCTTTTGTGATGATGATGTTTTCCGGTTTGATGTCCCTATGGATGACATCTCTTTCGTGGCAGTGCTGCAGAGCCTGAGCAAGAGAGAACAAGATTGAACTCACTTTGCTTGCAACAAAGACCCCCTTTTCTTTCAACTGTGCAGAAAGATTGGGAAAGGGTAAAAACTCGAGGACACAATAGGGAAGATTGTCGTTAACCAATCCTGCGCCAAAAACTTTGATGATGTTTTTGTGGTCCAAGCGACAGCACACTTCGTATTCACGTTCGAAACGCTGACGCAAAGTGTCATCAGAGGCCAACATGGGTTTGAGCACTTTAATGGCAACAGTCTGATTTTTCTTTTCGTCTTTGCCCTGAAAAACGGTCGCCATGGCCCCAGCACCAACTTTACGACCAACACGAAAACGACCATCGAGTAATGTGCCGATTATTCCGATGTCTTGGACTCCTTTGGTGGTCGGGCATACCAGAGGTTACAAAGTCTACGAGAGTAAAGAGCAAAGGGAAAAAAGACAATGATGGCAATCTGACAGAGAAGTCCGAAGATTGAATACCAATGCAGTTTGCGATTGGAAGTCAACACATGGAGGTCTGTAATGACTTTGAATTGCAGCCCCCTCGATGAAGCCCATTTGCGCAAGCCTCGTGAGAACCAAACCTCTTCAGATGCATAGACCTGTTCAGAGAAACCTCCCGCGCCCTCAAATCCTTCCCGTAAGCAATAGACAAAAGAACCTGCTGCCAATCCGCGATTGACTGCTAAATAGTTCCAACCGTCGACGAACTTGTTGGCTGGAAAATGTAGCTCTTCATCAAACTTGGTGATGGCTCCGCCACCGCAGCAATCTCCTGCTGCTAGATTGTCCAACGCCCTCTGAAGCAATTCGGGAGGAATGAATGTGTCAGCATCTACAAAGACGAACCACTGGCCACTAGCTTGACGAGCACCAGCGTTTCTGGCACGAGCGATTTGATTTTCGCCTTCGAAAACGACTTTGGCTCCGCCTTCACGAGCAAGCTCTGCCGTCTTGTCCGTTGAATTGTTGTCGACTACTATTAGTTCGCCCTCATAGGAGCAATCCTCCATGGCTTTCTTGATTGCTTTCAAGGTAGCCGGGAGAAATTCCTCTTCATTATAAGCAGGAATGATGAGCGAATAATGAAGTCCCATTGGACTAGTCGTCGCTACCTGCTAGCAAGGCAGCAAGTTCACTTTCGGGATCTTCTGCCTCTTCTTCTTTCTCAGATGTTTCTGACGCTTCGCCATTTTCGCCGCTGAAGATGTCATCGAGCAGGTTCTCAGTGGCTTCCGTCACAGCACCTTCAACGACTTCGTCCTCTTCAGGCTGTTCTGCTGAAGCTACTGCCGCTAATGCTGCTTCTTCGGCAAAGGAGATACCATTTTCAGGTGGAGTCTCTTCGACTAGGGGCTCGTCGTCTTCGTCAGGCGCTGCAAGAGCACGAGCGAGAGCAGCTTTGTCCTCATCGAGGTTGTCGTCTATTTCGTCCTTTTTGTCTAAACCTGGTTTTGCTTCAGCTGCCGCAGCACTGAAGGTAGCGGCCTCACCAAGTACATCAGGGAACAATTCGATGAGTCCAACGACTGTTGGATCGATGTCTTCAGGAATGCGGATTTCGATGTTCTCGTGACCCGATTCTTGAGTCAAAATCTTTTGTAACACTTCGAGATTTGCCGTGCGCAAAGCATCACGATGTTTTTTCAATGCACTCAGAGGTGCTGCAAACTCGAGAAGCTGTCGTTTCAATTTCGTTTTAGCTTCTGCCACACGATCTTCTGCCTCGAGAGCACCAAGAAAACTTTCCGAATGGTTGGAGAGAATTTTCAATCCTTCGAATACGTCGAGCATTCGATGAATGGTACCTAGTGCATGTTCATAATCACCCTCGAAACAACCGTTCAGATCTGACATTAGTCGGTGGCTCTCGGCTACCAACTTCTCACGAACCTCGAGGAAAACCCTTTTCAGTTCCTTGAGATCAGTCATGGTGCCCTTCCTTTCGCAACGTGTATATCAAAGATCAGCTTACTCTACTTTTTTCCGCAGATGAAACCATTGGCTCCGACTATTGTAATATATACATGAAAGGTACCCATGGTTGAAAAGACTGCCACGCAGGAAACCAAAGAAATCATAGTTGACCACTATCGTGTCCTCGACAAGATAGCTGCAGGAGGTATGGGTGCCGTCTATCGCGCTTATGAGCCCGCTCTTGATAGACATGTGGCCTTAAAATTCCTTTCTCAAGAGTTGTGTCGAGACAGTCGCATTGTCGAACGTTTTGATTTAGAGGCCAAAGCAGCAGCAGATTTACAACACCCCAACATCGTCTCAGTCTTCTTTCGTGGACGTGTAAAAGGGCGACCATATTTTGCTATGGAACTCATTGATGGTGAAAGCCTGGCAGACATAGCCAAAAAAGGACCCTTGCAACCCAAGCTCGCCGTTGACCTCATGTTACAAGCAGCCAAAGGACTAAAAGCTGCTTGGAAAAAGAAACGACTGCACAGAGATATCAAACCGGCGAATTTGATGGTCACTGAAGACAATTTGCTCAAAATAACGGACTTTGGTTTGGCCAAAGCACTCGACTCTGAAGGTGGTCTCACTTCGGCCAACATTGTCGTGGGAACTCCACACTTCATCTCTCCAGAACAGGCACAGGGCCTACCCGTCGACTGTCGCTCAGATATCTACTCCCTTGGTGCTTCTTTCTATTTCCTCCTCAGTGGCACCCTCCCCTTTGTGGCAGATACTGCCATGGGCATTTTGGTCAAACACATCAACTCTCCTCTGCCCCCGCTGCACAATCTACGCCCAACACTGCCAACGGCACTCTGTTCTGCCATTGAAAGAATGATGGCCAAAAAGCCTGAAGATAGATTTCAAGATTATGGAGAACTGACAGAGCAACTCAAAGCCTTGTACGAACACATTCCGGCTGACTGTGAAGCCACTCCATCAAATGTCTCCATACCTTCCGCTTCTGAGTCGCAGGCTGCAACACTAAACTCTATGGCCAAACCAGTATCTGCGGCTCTATCTGCTGCAGAAACTCAAGCCGGAATGCCTACTCCATTATCGCAGCCCAATGTTTCACCACCTACCAATGAAGGACAAGAGACACTTCACTCTCAACCTGCTCCTATGCAAACAAGTCTTTTCAAGAAGCTAAGCAAGGTATTGCCCTTTTTCCTCGTCTTGTTCCTTATCTTTGCAGTTGCTCAGAAGAAAAAGATAAAATCGCAAACACTTACTGAGTTGCCACCGCCTGCTAAGGCAGAGGACGTAGAAAGAAGTCTACTGCAACTGCGCAAACGAATTCCCCATCCCATCCCTCTCGTCCATCTGCGAGCATTAGTAGAATTCGTCTCTTCTTATGCCAACCTTCCTGGCGCACAAGAGCGCATACCAGCGGACTCACCTTTGCGCCACCGGTTAATGAAAATCCGCGACAGCCACCTCTGGCCTTTGGGTGGTTTTCATTCTGACCAAGAGAAACTATGTTTTGAACTGCTAGAGTCTCTGTCTGTCGATGTGAGGCCAAACTTGCGCCTCTTTGACAAGCTCCTTGGCGTAGAACAAGGAATTGCTTATATGTTCCTTCGTTTCCCTCCACGGGAAATCAATTATATGGTCTTGCGCGATGTGATGACCAAAGAGATGTCCAAACGTCCGCCACCAGAAGAGTGGCGACGAGAGAGAGCTAAAGTCATTTATCAGAGAGTCATTGAAAAACCTGCCAACCTCAAACAGTTTTTCATGGCTTACAATCATTTGGCCATCCTCTCTCGTCTGGGCAAAATAGACAATCGTTGGCTCGTCAAACAATGTGTCCGCACTCGACAGAAGGCTGAGAAGGATGAACATGGGCCTTGGAACAACGTAGAGAACGCCTTGGCCAACATCCGTTTTGCTGCCAATCAGGTTATGTATCCGCTTCCCAAACGTAATTTCCAACGAACGACACTGACTGCTTTCATGCACAAATTAAAAAAGAAACAGGTCCATAACTTTACCAATCTTCACAGTGCTAACGTTTTCACTGTGGAGGTATTAAAAAGACTCTGGGAGCTAACTAATTCTTTTGGTCTGCCCTTGAAGAATCACATTCCTGAAGAGCTTTTTGACTTTCCCAATCTAAATGATCAAGAAGAGACACAAGATTACCTTGCCCGTTTCCCTGTCCTTGACGTGAACAAAGTCAATTTATTCTTAGCTCCAGTTGTTCCTTCTCTAGGGACAGACAGCTGGCAGCAACAGCCACATCAAGACAACGATGGTGGTGTTCGTGTCAAACCATTGAGGGAAGTATTGAGGGAAAATAGGCGAGCACGCAGACAACAGAGATTTGGATTTTGACCTTGTCAGAGCACAATCTCATTGGTCAACTCTTTGGCAAATATAAACTTCTTCACCTCGTTTCCTTGGAAAAAGAGAACAAGGCCGCCGTCTACAAAGGTGTTCAAGATGGCTTGGATAGGGCAGTAGCCATAAAAGTCCTCTCGCCTGAAAAAGCGGAAGACGAGCTCGTCCTTGCTCGTTTCAAAAGAGAGCAACAAGCCACAGCCAATCTCAACCACGCCAACATCATCACGGTCTACGATTCTGGTGTTCACGAAGGAAACCACTATTTCGTCACAGAGTTTCTTCAGCACCAGAGTTTAGCTGACAGAATTTCAGAGCAGGGCCAACTTTCCATTGATTACACATTGAAGCTTGCCAACGATGTCCTGCAAGCCCTCGTTTACACCCATGAAAAGTCTGTTCTGCATCGCAATTTGAATGCAAACTCAGTCTGTTTTGATTTACGCGGCTCTGCAATCATAGTTGATTTCGACACTATCAAAGTCCTCGAAGCAGATACTTTGACGCAAAGTGGTGAACTCGTCGGTTCACCGATTTATATGGCTCCCGAGCAAATCAATGGAGAAAAAGCTGACGAAAGAAGCGACCTCTATTTAGTTGCTGCTTTGATGTACGAAGCACTTGCAGGTCAGCGCGCTTTTCCTGGTCCTCCCCCAAAAGTAAGGGATGAACACAAGGTGCCTGATTTGTTGGCCTTCAACCCTGAAGCTCCTCAAGAATTGGTCGAGTTCATCAATAAGGGTTTGGCTTTCGAGAGAGAAGAGCGATTTCAATCAGCCGCTGAGATGTTGCAACAACTCGAAAAACTCGAACGAAGGCGAAATGGCCGGCGTGCCGCTTCACGTCCTGTTACGACAGTGCCCATGGAAGAAACCAGACCGCTACCTGCTGTCAAAGAAGAGCCGCAGAGCCAAAACATTCCACTATTTCCCATAGGTTTAATAGTTCTACTTTTCTTGGCAGTTTTCATCTCTTTGCAACCTCAGGGAAAAGTTAGCTTAGTCGAGCAATCGAATTCTATTGGAACTAATGAATTGCAGCTTTCATGCAGAACAAACAGAGCTTGTTATGCCTACGTGGAATATTATGCTTCTTTGGACAAGCTCAAACGAAGTGAAGTCCTTGGCAAAAAAGCCATTCACAACTTTTCCCTCAAGGGCCTGGAGTCAGGCACGGAGTATTATTACAGATTCTATTTTTCCCATTTCCCAATAAACAAAAAGAGTTCATCGACGGGACTCTTCTTTTCACCAGAATTCTCACTGCATACCTTGGACGAAATCAAAATCAATTTACTCTCCTGCGCACCTATGGTTCGTGGAGCTCTCGTCACTTGGACGACAAATGTTGATTGCCTTTGTCTTCTTCGTTATGGTCCTACAAAAGAGTGCCTCTTCGAGCTAGAAAGTGAAGAGCAAAACTCTTCATGCGACCACCAAATGACAATCACTGGTTTGGAAAAAGGAACAAAGTACTTTTATCTCATTGAGGCGAGACAGACCAAAAACTCCTCCCTCAAAGAACGCACTCCCGTGAGCACATTCACTACACTCTTCAAAGAGCCCAAACCACAACCAGACCCTTCTGGTGTTCGCTCCATCGTCGGTAGTTATGTGACCAAATTCCAAAGGATGACAGAAGATGAACGAGAGACCCTCAAAAAGAGCGTTAGTGATTACCTTCTGCTCAATCCTGACAAAGTGCTCTCCCAAGAGAAAAAACGTCAGCTCACCTCGTCACCAACCAATTTGGAGAACTTTCATCAACGCTTGAGCCTTTTCGCTCACTGGCGCGAGCAACTTTCTGCTGGTGGTGTAGAGCTGCCTTTCAATGAAAATACAATGGGCAAGTTGCAGGCATTGCAGCAAGTTAATGCCAACAAAGCGTGCAAGAAACTTGATCTACACTTCAAGGTGCTATATCAAGCAGATAGACTCATACACGGAATGTGACAACCTGAGGAATATTATGAGCAAATCTAAAGTCGCTATCGTCAAAACCTCTCCCGCCACAGTGCTGGAGGATTACCATCGTTTAATGAATTTGGCAGGTTACCAAGACGTACTGGCCAAAGACAAAGACACTGCACTCAAAATCAACATTAGCTGGCATTTCTTCTTTCCTGGCTCATCAACGACACCTTGGCAATTAGAGGGTGTCATTCGTGCCATGAAAAAAGACGGTTACAATCCAGATCTCATTCACGGCTGCCACAACCGCACAGTCGTCATCGACGCCCACTTTGGCGAAGAACAGAACAAACAGAAAAACGTAACTGACCATCACAAGTTGCGTAACATCCATCTTTATGAAGGCGAAGAGTGGATTGACGTCCGTGACGCCGTTGGTGATTTGGCCAATGATTTTCTCTGTCTCAACGAGGTCTATCCCGATGGTTTCATGATCCCCAAAAGATTCATTGGTGAAAACATCATTCACCTACCAACAGTGAAGACACACATTTTTACCACTACTACTGGTGCTATGAAGAATGCTTTTGGCGGACTGCTCAATGAAAGGCGCCATTGGACTCATCCTGTTATTCACGAGACGCTCGTCGACTTGTTGATGATTCAAAAGAAAATTCATCCTGGTATCTTCGCTGTCATGGATGGCACCTTTGCCGGAGATGGCCCTGGCCCTCGCTGTATGATTCCTCACGTAAAAAACGTGCTTCTTGCCTCTGCTGATCAGGTTGCTATTGACGCCACAGCAGGCAAACTCATGGGTTTTGATCCACTCAAAGATCTCAAATTCGTCCGACTTGCTCACGAACGTGGCCTGGGCTGTGGCGATCCCAAAGAGATAGAACTCGTTGGCGATGTAGAAGCTGCCAATGAGAAGTGGGACTTTGTTGGGCCTTTCCACAAGATGACCTTTGCTTCACGCATGCAACACCTCATCTACTGGGGACCTCTCAAGAAGCCCATTGAATGGACACTAAAAACCATCCTTGCTCCATGGTCTTACATGGCTTCCGTTCTTTATCACGACTCATTTTGGTATCCCACTCATCAGCAAATCATTCACGATGCTCTAAAGAGCGAATGGGGCCGGCTCTTCCACAACTGGGAAAAACTAGAAATCCCAGCTGACGACCTAGATGCCAAAGGTTGGAATGAAGTGGGTGAAGCCCCAGCAGAGCTCACTCAGTCCAAACTTGGACTACTCTGGAAGTCCTTTGGCATTCTTTGGGGCTGCATCAAAGAGGCACCAGAATTTGCGGCCAGTCAGCGTCGACGGGCAGCCGCCAAGGCGCAGAAAGACAATTGCCAGAAACCTTGTTGAGGACCGCAAAAGAAAGAGTAGTTTACTCTTTTTACGCTGTTTCAGTGCTTAAACCTGCTTAAACCTGCTTAAACCTGTTTAGAACAATATCTATAGCCTTTATCTGCTATATATATGCAT
>CAZXTJ010000368.1:0-8372 GCA_964643655.1 uncultured bacterium | reverse complement strand
CAGAGAAAAAAGCAGAGGCCACTGGTGTTCGCAAGCTATGTAACGCTCTCAAAGGAGACGGCGGTCGCAACATGGTCTTGCTCGAGTATGCAAAAAAACTAAACAAAATGACCCTCATGGGTCAGCCATACACTTTGGATAGTTCCGTTGGTAAAGTACAGCACCTTGGCTTTGTGCCAGCTCGCTCGAGCGGAGGTGGTCGCTAATGGGTAAGTTTGCATACGCATTTGTTGGTTTGACCGTACTCGCTCTCCTCATTGGTTTCTGGGCACGTATGATGGTCAAGAAAATTGGCCCCGACAAGGTTGGTGTTAGAACACAGAACTTTGCCATTCTTGGTGAAAAAGGAGTTTATAAGCAGGACTACGACAAACCAGGTTGGTATCGTCAGCTTCCTATCATCGACACTTGGAATATCTTTGACAAAACAGTTCAAACGACTGACATGGGTCACGGCTGGAAAGGTGCTGATGTACTGAACGTCAACTCTGCTGACGGATACAAGGTGTCCATAGACTTGACAGTCAAATATCGCATCAAGCCTGGCGAAGCCCATTTGATGTTTCAAAAACTAGGTTCTGGTACTCAGTACAAACAGAAAGTGAACAACGAAACTCAAGACAAATGTCGTGTTGTTTTCGGAACTATCAATACTGAGGATTTCTACAATCCTGAAATCCGTAATGCAAAAACAAAAGAGGTATTAGAACAACTTCGTAAAGTAATGGCGCCTCGTCATGTCGAAATCATTGATTTGCTCATTCGTGACGTGAAATTCGACGACCAATACGAACGCAAAATCAAACAGAAAAAACTGGCAGACCAGGAAGTTGAACTGAACCGTTCAAAAGCTCGCGCTGCCGAATTCAGTGGTATCACTCAAAAGATCAAAGCTGAAATCGAAGCTAAAGTAAAAATCATCGATCAGGAAAAAACATTGGCCTTGGCAAATGCCAAAGCCAAAAACGACCTGGATATCGAAAAACTTAGAGCTGACTACCGTCGTTACGTCACAGAGAAAAAAGCTGATGCTGACGTAAAAGCGGCCAAACTACAGGCCCAGGGAACTCTGCTCATCGACCAAGCCAAAGCTGAAGGTGAAAAGATGAGAAACCAGGCCCTGGCAGGTCAAGGTGGTAAAGTTCTCGTCGCTTTGGAAGCAGCCAAAAATCTGCAAATCAGAAGTTCAATATTCTCTACTATGAACTTCAATCCAATGGATCTCGATGAAGTGGCCGATAAGTTCGGTCTCAAAAAGTAGTATTGAAAAGGGCGGCGTTTATACGTCGCCCTTTTTTATTTTCTTCTCCTTCAGAAAGAGTTAATAGTGAGAGATAAACCTGGTGTAGACCAAATTATTCACAGCGGAGACATTTACGACGCACTCAATACAGATATGAGCGACTTGCCTTTCTATGAAAAGCTGTGCAAAAGCATAGATGGACCAGTTCTAGAATTGTGTTGTGGTACGGGACGACTGACAATTCCTCTTGCGCAGGCTGGCATCCACATCACTGGTCTCGACTTGGAAGAGTCTATGCTCAACAGAGCAAAAGAAAAGGCCCAAAAGGCTAATATGGACATTCCTCTTCACCAAGGAGATATTCGTAGTTTCGACTTGAATAAAAAATATGCCTTCGTTTTCATTCCTTTCAACTCACTGCAGAACATCTACACTTGGACAGATGTGGAATTGGTTTTCCAATGCGTCAAAAAACATCTAGAACCAAATGCTTTGTTCTGTTTTGACATATTCAATCCAGACATCAAACTCATGGTTGACCGCAGCGGTCCTCCTGAAGAGCGATATCAATGCAAGTTAGATGATGGACGAGAGCTTTCCATTTCTGAACAGTGTGAATATTTACCAGACCTACAGATAAACAGAGTCACCTGGGATCACCGAATTGGTGACGAGATTAAAAGCGGTCAATTGGATATGCGCTGTTATTACCCCCTCGAAATGGACGCTTGCCTTCGTTACAATTCTTGGTCAATAGAAGCCAAGTACGGAAATTTCGATGAGAGTGATTTCACTGGAAAATCGCCGAAACAGATCTATCTCTGTCGCTCTTTATAGGTTCAAAGTCGTATAAGCTGGACAAAGATATTCGCCATAAGGCACATAAGGCCTTCGTTCACCATCAGTGATGAGAACGAGACCACGTACGGGTTGCCCTCGCTGTGAGCGACGCATCCGAGAATTGTATTGTTCAGCTGTGGCCCTGACACGCAAAGTGTCGTCCATTTCGCGTCCCAAGACTACATAACTATGATAAGCCTTGGTCAACAACATACCTGCTTCATCAGTTAGCTGATCAGCATAATTGATTATGCCCATCAAGTCTTCCACACCAATGGAATCCAAGTTTTTGATGTGGATGAGATAACGATGGCCTTTGATACGACCTTTAACGATGTAGTCGAAATATTCGTCTTCGTCACTAGTCGAATTATTCATCATTCCAGGCAATCCCAAGATGGCATCCAAAACAGAAGTGGCTCGTTGTGAGTTGAGATTTGACTGTTGTCCTGCCTGGCCCGTAGTTTCCTCAGCAGCAAAGTCACCAGTTTTCAGGTTCCACTGCTCTATGGCGTAATCGAGGCCATCGCGAAGACATCGGTCATAGAGAGCTCTAGAGTCAGGATCCCTCAGTGTAGCAAAGGCTTCTGAAATGGCTTGCATTCTGCGTAGGGCTTTACGCTGAGCAGTCACATCCAAGTGGACAACTTTGTCTGGATGGTACTTCAAAGCTAGTCGCCGAAAAGCTTCATTTATTGAAGCTGATGTCGCCGACTTCTCTACTTGAAGTAGTTCGTAGAATGTCTTACGAGCCAATGAAATCCCCCATCGACTTCTTGTTTTTCTTGTCCCACCACAGGCAAAGAAGTATCCTCTTGCCGCATCAGTCATTGTAGCAGATATATCCAAGTCATGCGAATGGAGACAGGATGATACATCTAAGACTAATATTTTGTACTGTTTTTTTATTGATTTTTGCACACGTCACCTTTGCAGCGCACTATTCAGCCCATGGCAATGACAGGGATAGAGAAGCCTTCATCAAGGTATTTCCAGCACAAAAGGATAGTAGAATAGACAGCTGTGTTTTATGTCACCGAGCAGGATTTATTGAAGGAAAACATGGAGCCAAACGTTTCGTTGACGCCTGTGCCTATTGCCACTCCGTCCATGGCTTGAAACCTCCCCATGGTCCTGTCCCCTTGAACTCTTTTGGTCTCTCCTATTTAAAGGCAGGCAGAAGTGCCTCCTCTCTTCTCACCATAGGAGCCAAGGATGACGATGGCGATGGTGTAAGCAACATCCGCGAAATCATCAAAGGCACACTACCTGGCAATTCAAAGGACTATCCAGGATTGGCTCGAGCTCCCATGCGTGTATTCACTGCTCTCGAGCTCACAGCTTTTCCCCAAAAGAAGTTCACTCTTTTGATGAACACACACAAGAGTGGTGATTTTTATGCCACCTACTGTGGAGTGACCATAAAAACTATCTTGAGCAAAGTGGGGCTCGATAAAAAAGCGAAGGCCATCACTGTATTCAGCGCTGATGGTTACAAATTGACAATTCCTTTGCAAGCTACAGAAGGAAGGAGAGCCCTAGGCCCCTATCCCAAGGTCCCCTATTATCCGAACCTGCCTTGGGTTACTTATCCCAAGGACCTCAAACTACCCAAGGGTGCCCTCTTGCCTGGCACACCAGAGGCAATGGTTGCCCTCACAAGGAATGGCACCCCCCTTGGTCGTGCAAAACTCGTTCGCAAGCCAAACTCTAATCGCTGGGTCCTGGACGATGAGGGTCCTTTTCGTTTTATTGCACCGCAAGCTCTTCCATCAGTACCCGATCAACCTGAAACATCTTCTGACAAGAAAAAACCATATCCCTTCAATACAAAACTCGACCACAATGCTGGGGATTGTGTCCGAACCATCGTTGCCATTCGCGTCGATCCTCTTCCCGCAGGCACGACAGATGCAGCCTGGCTCAATGATCGCTGGTTACTGGTTGGCCAAAAGAAGTTGGTCGTCTTTGGCGCTATCAAAGGCCGCCCCTAAGAAACCGAGCAATGTACATTGCCCTGAATACTTGACTGGAAGCTGGTCCTAGGGTTAGGATATTAGAATGACCGAACAGACACCGGCATGCTTCGAGCACTCCTTTCCCGAGGAATATCTCGACTATGATGCCTTGAAAGTAATCGACCGACTGGAGCGATACGGTCATGTGGCTTACATGGTCGGCGGTTGCGTGCGCGATTTATTACTTGGGATTCGCCCCAAAGACTATGATTTGGCCACTTCTGCCAGCCCTCGCCAGGCCAAAAAGCTCTTTCGTAACAGCCGCATCATTGGTCGACGCTTTCGTCTCGTTCATGTGACATTCAGTGGAAAGACCATTGAACTCTCCACCTTCCGCAGAGCAGCAACAGAAGACGAGGATTTCAAAGATGAGGACGAGGACCTTCTGATCAAATCAGACAATGTCTTCGGCACTCCCAGAGAAGATGCATTGAGACGGGATTTCACCATCAATGCGCTGTTTTATAGCCCTTCTCGACGAATGATCATTGATTATGTGGGTGGCATCGATGACCTCCGCCACCGTCGTCTGCGCACTATTGGTGAAGCTGGCATACGTTTTCGTGAAGATCCTGTTCGCATCATTCGAGCAATCAAGTTGGCCATACGCCTCAATCTCGAGATCGATGAAAGTGTAAACAAAGCAATCGTCGATTATCACAAAGAATTGATGAAGAGTGCGCCGCCAAGAATATTGGAAGAGCTCTACAAAATCCTCAAAAGTGGAGCTGCAGGAGGCGTTTTTCGCTCTTTTTACGAAACAGGTGTGCTGGAAACCATCTTGCCCGCCCTCCATGCCAACATCGTAGATGGATTGTTGGAACCAGAATTGTTGTTTAGCTTTTTGGACTCCCTCGACAGAGCAGATGAAGGTGAAAGGAGACTCTCAAATCCCGTTCTTCTCGGCGGAATGCTCATGGCACTCTTTGATACTCCTTTTGCAGCTCACGATGATAGCTCCATAGACTTGCCCGATCCTTCAGAGCCAAGCATCAATGCCGTCATCCGTGCTTGCCCTGCTCTACAGAGTGTCGCTCGCCGTGAAAGAGAGAGACTTCGCCAGATATTGTTGGCTCAACGCCGCTTCTTCAAGAACAATCGTGGCGCTAGGCGTACCTCTCCGGCAACATTGGTCAAAAGACCCTATTTCTGCGAAGCTTATCAACTCTTTGCAATCGCAGCCGATGCAACGGGTCGCGGAGAAGAGGACTTGGAGCGTTGGAAAAAGCGCTTCGAGACAGAACCCATGCCACAACCTGAGGAACAGGGATATCGACGGAAAAGTAGCCGAAAACCAACACGTCGGCGCCCCCCACGCAGCCACGGCCCTCACTAATGAGACCAAACGCAGCTTGCTCTTGAAAGCTGTCGATGATATTGCTGAGGGTAGACATGAAAACCTTATCGTATATGCTGGCTACGCTACTCGTTTTTGTTCTCTTGGGCTGTGGAGCTCCGCCGGAACTTCAGCAAAGTGGGCAAAAACAAGTAGTAGAAGACAAGACTGAACTTGTCATTCTTCACGATGTTAGCCTTTCGCGCTCTTTTGAGGAGTTGGCTCCGAGTTTTGAAAAGAGCCATCCTACAATCAAAGTGCGCTTGGAAGGTGCTGCCGGCATGTTGGTGGCTCGCAAAGTATCTGATGTGGGAAGAAAGGCTGACATTGTTGCTGTCACGGACTTTCGAACCATTCAGCGAGTTCTGCTGCCCAAGTTATGCGAGTGGTATGTCTGTTTTGCTCTAGACGAAATGGTGATTGCCTACACTCAACAGTCAAATCGCCGCGAGAAAATGGAAAAACGTAATTGGTTCCGTGTTTTGACTGAAAAAGATGTAACCATGGGCTTGGCCTCTCCAGCCACAGATCCCTGTGGATATCGCACTTTGATGGTCTTTCAATTGGCAGAGCTTTTTTATCGCAGCAAAATACGGGGTAGAGCCATAAGCGAAATCTTGCAAAATCCACCGCGAAAACCCGTTATCCGGCCCACCACATTGGCCCTTTTGCCTCTTTTACAAACAGGGACTATCGACTATTTGTTCACTTACCGCTCTGTTGCTGAACAGCACAATCTCATGTACGTGAGATTGAAGGAGTTGCTCAATCTCAGTGCTCCTCGCCTAGTGAGATATTACGGCCGAGTGAAAGTGAACATACCACCAACAGAAACATCGAAATCTGCTCGTGAGCTCAGAGGTGAGCCAATTGTTTATGCTTTTACTGTACTGAAAGAAAGCAAACATTTAAAAGAAGCTCGACTTTTTGCTGATTATCTCATTGGCCCCAAAGGAGCAGAGGTGCTCGCCAAGTCTCATCAGCAGGTTATTCGAGGCGGACGTATAGGTTTCACTTCGACAGGGCAACCTATGTTGGGAGAATGACATGACAAAACAGCTGCAAGTGGGAGTAGCACTGCTAGTGCTCTTGCACGCTGTCTTACTACCCAACGTACTGGGCCCTGGAGAGAACCTCGTCCTATTGATGGCCAATTTGGCTGCCTTCGTTCTAGGCACTTTCTATAAGAAACATCTTCCTGCACCTCGCTTTGCTCTCTATCTGACAGGATGTCTCTTTTTCCTGGGTATCATCGCTTTTTCACCACGTAAGACACCAATAGTTGCACTCTATCTACTTTTATATTCTGGTCTCTTCCGCATTCCCAGACTGTTGGCACATTTCGCTCTCTTCGTCATTACTGTGGAGCTGTTACCCGAATATTTTGCCCAAGTGTGGCCTGTCCTGGTCCTGCTCCTCGAAGTACTACACCATGCCTTCATTCGCGAAAGAGAACAACTCGTTGGTTGGTTCTTCTTGTTGGGATTTTTCCTTCTCGGTGGAATCTTGGTGCCCGTCTTGGGAATGGTTTTTGGTTGCTCTGTTCAAACTCTTGCAGTGACAGCTCAGGACACAGTTGTCATCGATGCTTTGGCCACAAGCCTGCTGACTGCTTCTCTGGCAACTGTCGTAGCTTTGCTCTTGGGAGTGCCTTTGGCTTACGCCTTGGCACGTACCCATTTCTGGGGCAGAGAAATTCTACTCAGTCTCGTTGATTTACCCATCCTCGTGCCCCAAAGCGTAGCTGGTGTTGCTCTTTTGCTCGTCTTTGGTCCCAAAACGACGATTGGACACCATCTTTCGTCCATATTCGGTCTCGAAGTAGTCAACTCACTCTTTGCCATCATCGTGGCACAAGTCTTTGTCAGTGCACCTTTCCTCATTCGTGCGGCCATGGCTGCGTTCATGAAAGTAGACAAACGTCTTGAGTATGTAAGCCGATCACTTGGCGCTTCTCAGGGGCGCACCTTTTTGTCGGTTACCCTTCCGCTAGCTCTACCAGGTATTTTTGCAGGCTGCATCCTCACTTGGGCTCGAGCCATTAGTGAAGCAGGCACAGTCATTCTATTGGCTAACGAACCTTTTACCATCTCTACTTTGGTCAATTTCCGTTTCCAACAATATGGCACCAGAGAAGCAGCACCTGTTGCTTCTCTTTTGGTCATCATCTGCCTCTTTTTGTTTCTAATGCTCAACTTGGCCAAATACGTCCCTTCGTGGCGTTCTTTGAGCGAGGTGCAACATGACCACGCCTGATGGACCACGTGTAAAACTGCTCGAGCTGCCGCTATTAGAGCTAGGCGGCTCGACAGTTGACTTGGCTCCATTCCTCGCTTTGGCTCTTCTTTTCCTGCTGGCTATCTACGGATTTTTGTATGGCAAACGAAAAGAAAGATGGCGAGTGACTGTGCAGTCCATTTCCCTTTTCATCTTTGTTTTTGCTGCACACCAAACGATGTGTGTCTTGCGTAGTTGGGTATTTGGTTTCCAAGCCATTGGAAAAAACGACACTGTTGCTTTCGCCCTTTTACACATTGCCGTCATTCTCATTTTCATGGCACTCATCGGTGGCGGAATATTCTGTGGCTGGATCTGCCCTGTTGGTGCAATTCAAGAGTGGCTTGGCCGTCTCAGCGCCTTCCTCAAGGGCAAAGCTGGGAAAAAGGCCTCCTTTTGTTTGGACCTCATCCTCTCTTTGCTAGCCCTCATCACAATGGCTTGGCTCGCCTGGACGTACGCTCCTGCCAACTTTTTCTTCAGTGAAAATGTATCCATACTATTTACACTTGTTGGCCTGATTGGATTGCCCATTGTCCTTGCAGCTCCCTTTCTCGATAAAAAACTGCGTTACTTCCGCTATATCAGTCTTGTTGGCAGAATAATCATCGTTCTCATTGGCATACATACGACGAACCCAGGTTGCACTATCTACGAA
>CAZXTJ010000367.1:0-8376 GCA_964643655.1 uncultured bacterium | reverse complement strand
CATGACGAGTGGCAGGATTACTGAACTCTCCACATTCTGCCCCAAAGGTCTGTCAGGACCATCTTCGATGACCTCATGGACTTTCAGCTTATCCAATGAGACATCAAAATCCCTTTCGAGAACAGCAAAGAGATGTTCTTTGGCACTCTTCAGAAGGGAGTCCTCGACGCAATTGGACAGACGCCAATGAACAGGCCATTGTTTACCTACTGGTAAGACGAGAGCACAAATGTCATAACCAAAGATGGCTCTCAATCTCTCAAAGACAAATGAAAAATTCCGCCGACCTGATGAGCCATCGAGTGCCCGACAATAAATGTCATTGAGCAGCAACAAACTTTGTCGATGTAATTCCAATCCTGCGGCCAGGACAATTTGCTCGACAATGGCTCCAAATCCCACACTGAAATTGGTGGCAACATTGGATTGGCTGGTAACGATGACAGCTCCAGCTTGCCCTGCTGGTAAAAAGAGAAATGTCGTACCCTCTTGAGTGCTTATGGATGAACTACTTCTTTCTCCGCTCTCATTTGGTAGATTTTCAACTACAGCCATCTCCAAACTGCTCTGCTCTTTTTTACTCAGCTCCCGCCACTTGTTTCCGTAAACGAAAAGTTCTGACACAGGATCTACTCGTAGACAAAGAGCAACCAAATCATCGCCGAGATACTCTTCACCAATCTGACATGCCTTTTCGAGGATTGTTAGACGTGGTGAATCAGAGGCAGCAAGGGAAAGCAATCGCTCGAGCATAAAGCCCCCCTTACCTCTCAGAAAGTGAACCGTTCTCGGCGCAGAGAAATGTTCAACAACAGTCCTACGCAGAACATTGTAGAAATGAGAGCACTACCACCATAACTGACGAACAATAAGGGCAATCCTGTGATGGGCATCATGCCCACTGTCATGCCAATATTGACGAGAAAATGGAAGGCAAACATACTGGCCACACCAACACAAACGAAGGTGCCAAAGTTGTCTCTTGCTGAAGTTGCGATTATGAGCGCCCTAGCCATGACAACGACCAAGCCAACAATGAGCAGGGCAATTCCCCAGAAACCACACTCCTCACCGAGAACAGAAAAAATAAAATCCGTGTGTTTGTGAGGGAGAAAACCCAGCACATTTTGTGAACCGCGAAAGATGCCCTTCCCCCAGAAACCACCAGAGCCAATGGCTATCATCGATTGTATGAGGTTGTAGCCAGATCCTCTAGGATCGGCTTCAGGTTGGAGAAAACTAGTCAGCCGCAAACGCTGATATGGATTGAGTTTATTAAAGACCAATGGCGACGCAAGGATGCCACCTATGAGGGCAAGACAAATCAAGAGAGGAGCTAGGAGAGACACATTTATTCTAGCCAAACGCGCTACCACGGCAACGAGAAGGAAAAGCAAAAAAATGCCTGCAGCAAGTGGCCCCACAGATTGAAGGGAGACTGGCCAGCCCAACATGACACATAGAAGCGGACAGAGTAGAGGCACTCCTCCCAAGCAGAAAAGGCAAGTCATCAAGATGAGATCAATGCCAGCTATGAAAATTATTCCGCCCGTAATGGCCGTAATCGTCATAGCAGTACCCAAATCGGGCTGTTTCAGAATGACCAAAAAAGCCGTGCCGCTTATCCCCCCCAGAGTCAGAAGGGCAACGGGACTATTTATTCTCTCTTTGAAATAATCAGCATATTTCGCTAGCACCAATATCGTTGCTACTTTGAGGAACTCCGACGGTTGGATGCGAACACCAAATATGGGCAACCATCGCCGCGCACCAAATGCTTTGGTGCCAAAGAAATAAACGAGCAACACCAAAGCCAAAGAGGCAATAAACATAACCTCAGCCATTTGTTTGAAGGTGTAGTCAGGCACCGCAACAACGATAGCCGCAACCAAGATGCCAGCAATAATGAATGTTGCCTGTCGCGCAACATAAGTGTTCCCATAGTGACGATGGGTTGCACTGTAGATTAGGACCAAGCCAGCGGAAACCAAAAAGAGAACAGCAAAAATGAGCGGCCAATCGAGACCACCGAGGACTTGGCGAAAAGTCTTCCAACGTGCAATCACTTTGGCCATTAAGGCTTACCCCCTTTTTGGGGAACGAACTCTTGCCCAATGCGATTGAAGGTTTCTTTGACACGTTGCCACATGACTCCAATACGCTCGATGATGAGCGCAAGAAGGAGATCGGTAGCTTCAACTGTGATGGTGCCACTAGGAACTACCAGTTGATACTCTTTGTTTTTAAGCTTTTTATTGAACTCTAGCCGCGGAATGGAAACCGTCACCGTACGTGTGAAAGAAGCATCTTCCCTTCGCTGAAAATAGCGAAACTCAGTAGGGATGGCTAGTTTTGACCCTATGTGCAGAGCAACCCTACCAAGCCCAAAAAACCGAGAATAAAGCGAAGTCTTCTCAGGCGTCATTATCAACCAGTCTCCAGCTTTGGCTTTTCCATCCTTTGGAATTGTAGCTTTCCAATCGAGACCATGGCTATCAGGAGGAGCTGGGCCATGATGGATGTGAAGCTGAAAAGTCTTACGTAGCTGGGGCATCTTCTGAGGATCGAGCAATGAGCCAAAGTCGAGCGTTGCCAGTACAAAACGAGCCCAACGATTGCCTAGCACGCTGGCCAATGAAATACGTATGACTCGTTGATGTGAAGGATCGTGAATGTAACCCGACTCTGTATCCATAGCTATTTGAAGATTTCCCAAACTATCTTTCACCCATAGTCGGAAAGGTTTGGAAAAACGAAACTCTATCTTTCGATCAACACGAAAGGCCTTATCTTTGTGGGGCCCCTGATAGACGATTTCCAGAATTCCCTCTACCTGTTCGAGCTTTCCCAGTGAGACGACTTGGTCACCTGGCAAAATATCATCTTTAGCCCAAAGAGGAATGGCTAAAAGGAAGACTAAGAAAAGCGCAAGATGACTTCGGGCCATTCTTTCCTCCTTTTCAAACCAATGTGTTTAGCAGCACTGTCTTGGCAAAGAGATAGTTCGAGCAAACCACCACTTCCCCATAAACAGAACAGTTCATTGTCCTTGGCTTCATCGTAACATCTCAGAAGACGAGAAGTTTTGACCGGGCCTACTGACAATTCAAAGGAGTTAGTAGAGAGTTTCGTCCCCCAATTGGCCTTGCTAAAATTACTTACCACATTGCCAAAAATATCAACACTGAGAATTGCGCCAGCAAAACTACCATCTGGCAACTCATTTAACACACCAAAATCAAGAGACTTCCAATTGGTAAGGGGTTTCAGTTCTTCTATCTTCAATTGACCCGAGGCCAGTTTTGCAGCTGTAGGTGCAAACAAATCACGGCCGTGAAAAGTTGCAGATGCATCTTTGGGCGTTGGCAAGTCATAAGCTTTTGCCCCACCAGTGGAACTGGCTGCTGGCCACAATACTCCGTTGTCTGGTCCCACAAAGAGATAATCGCCAGCAGAAACGACAATGGCTTTGCGTTCAGTACCCACACCAGGATCGACGACGACACAAAAAACCGTCCCCCCTGGGAAACTGCCATGGGCAAAATCTAATAGATAAGCTCCCTGGAAGACATCGTGTTGCGGCACCTCATGTGTTATGTCGAGAATTTTGCACTCTGGTGCGACGGACATGATGGCACCACGCATAGCCCCAACATAACCGTCGCTAGTACCAAAGTCGGTGAGCAAAACAACGAGCTTATTCTTCGGCATCTTGCTTTTCCTCTGCCCCTTCAGTCGTTTCCTCAATAACGACTTGGGCAAACTGAGGTGGGTTTTTGATGAAATCGACGACCATCAAACGAAGCTTGGGATCTTCGTCCTGTGTATATTTTTCCAGAGTAGGCTTCACCAATTCGATAGGATAATGAGCCATGGCTTTCAGAGCATTGATGCGCAATTCAGGCTCTTCCCTTTGATCTGCAAGTTGAACTAGATGAGGAATGGCTGGTTGGTGGGCCAGACGGGCAAGAGCAAACATTGCCGTGCCTTTGAGATAACTCTCGGGATATGTCAGCGCTTTTATCAAATGGTTCGCACAACGCTCATCTTTGACAAATCCCAAGGCCTGCAAAGCAGTAGCACGTCGAGACAAATCATCACCAATGTCAGCTGCTATCAGTCCATCTACGAACTCAGGTCCTCGCTGTACGAGAGCAACCATAGCTTTTTCCCGTGCAGCTCCACCTTGGCCAATGTCAGCAATGATGGAGTCTGCATTTACGGTGGCCAATTTGACTACTGTTTCGCCCATAGAAGTAATCTTATTGGATAGCTGATAACGGAAGTTAATGATCAGAGCCAGCACGAGGATGACCACATCGACGACAAAGGTTGATTGGTCTGCAAAAAAGACAACTAGCAAAGTGCAAATGGAAGCAGCAATGGCCTCTACTGTCAGAGTTTCATCAATATTGGATAAAGTTATGAAAGCCAAAAAGAGAAAAGCTCCCATTTTGCCTGTCAGAGGAAAATAGACGAAAATAATCAATAAGAACAAAGCTGGTGGATAAGCGGCACCGAGAGTACCAACTCCTGCAACGAAAGGAACTGCTGCCAGACGATACCAGAAGATGGCATTTGCTTTTGCTTCCAATGTCTCTTTCGTCGTCTTTTTCAGTTTGTTGACGAACTCTGAAGACTTTTCCTTCAAATCAAAATCGTAGAAACGTTTACTTCTCTCTAACTTTCGTTCTCTCCTCACGATATCTACGATGGGCATTTGGCCAGGTTCACCATAAAGATGTAACGCGAAAAGTACGCCTTTGCGTAAAGCCCCATCTTTCTCTGTCCAGTAGACATTTTCCAAAGCAGAGATGTGACCTTCAGCTTCCAGCAGAGCAAGGGCGTAAAAACAGGCAACACGCAGATAGGAGTCCACTTTTTTATCGAAAGCCAGGGCAGCAAACTCTTTTTCCATCACAGTCGCTTTGAGCAGAGCTAGTCTCAAAGCTGTCGCACCACGCTCTTGCGGTGAAGCTTGTCCATTTTTGACCAAAGCAACCATCTCTTGGGGGATTGTCACTTTTTGGTCGAGCCAAGGATCGTGTCCTTGTTCAGTCAACAAAACAATGCTAAGGATGGCTTTGTCATCAAGATTACGATAGGGATTCTGGGCAACTCCTTTAGGACCCTTGAAATAAGATACTAAAGCCAGAGCAACGAAAATGATTATCCAAATAGGCGATGTTTTCATTCCTCGACGCTCTGTGTTTTGTTCTTCCGCCGCAGCCAAAAGTACCCTCCCCTATATCTCTCGCCGACTGAATGCCAATGCGGCCAAGAGAACGAACAACACTGTATAACCAACATTGAGACCTAAAAGATTGAATGCCAATGGAAAGTCCAAGGTACTTCGTGAGAAGTAACTAGCAACTTGTTTTGCATCGAGCACTCGACATGAGTTCGTAAATGTAAAAGCCCCAGCTTTTACTAACCAGGGGCCAAGAAATTCGAACTGTCCGCCAAGCCAGATGATGGTATCCAGTAGTAGAAGAGAAAAATAGACAAAAAGTGTATAGGCCAATGTTGAAGCAACACCACGAGATAGTGTGGAGAGCATGAACATGAGTGCAATCCACGACAAATCTATCAAGATATTGGCTGCAAACAGCTTCACCAGAGTCATAGGTTCGATAATGCGGAGAAATACGGAATGTACTCGTGAGAGCAACAGCACTGTAGAAGCCTGTATACAAAAACTAAGTGTCAATGAGAAGAGATAGACAAAGAGCACTGAAGTGACTTTAGCTGCAAAAACAGACAGGCGTGAATAGGGTGACATAAAGAGCAAACCAACAGAGCCATTATCAAACTCACGTCCGACCAATTCACCAATGAGAATGCCCATGAAAAAGAAACCAAGGAAAGAAAAAACCCAAGTCTCAGTCACAAAAACAAAATAAAGCAGAGTGCCAGCTTGCCGTTCCATCTGCAAGGATACTTGAGCAGCTTGATCAAGGGCTGTCGATTTTAAATAAAGGATGAGAAAGATGAGGAACATGGCTGCTGAAAATGCATTCATGCCCAATATGGCCAGATATGTCCAGCCAAGACGACGAACTTTATCCAACTCAGCTTTCAGTATCCCCATTACCTTCTCCTGCTGTGACTTTGAGGAAAAACTCTTCTAAAGAACGACGGACTGGTGACAGTTCAAGAAGTGACAATCCACCCTCGATGAGTGTTTTTGCCACAAATGGAGCACCACCAGAAGCTGTTTTCACACTCAAGATGGCACCAGAGCCAGTACCAGACTTTTCCACAGATTCAATTTCTTTTATTTCTTTCAGCACTTTCACTGCTTTGTCAGGCTCATCGACTACGACTCGGACCAATTCACCTTCCCCTTCAAGAAGACTCTTCACATCACCTGAATACAAATGACGTCCCTTCTCGATGATGACCACAGAGTCACAAATGAGTTCCACCTCATGTAATAGGTGTGAACTCAAGAGAATAGTTGTTTTGCCTTGGTCTCTAATCTCTTTGAGAATGGTCCTAATTTCGGCTTGGCCTTTGGGATCGAGGCCACGCGTTGGTTCATCGAGAACCAAGAGGTCTGGTTCGTGCAAGATGGCCCCAGCTAAACCAAGTCGTTGTTTCATTCCTGTTGAATAGGTGCGCACTTTTCTATCTGCAGCATCTGCAATACGAACTAACTCTAAACACTCGTTTATTCGCTGACTCGTCACCTGTGGATAAAGATGGGATTTTAACTGTAAATTTACGCGCCCAGAAAGGTATTCATAAAAATTGGGACGGTCAATGAGCCCACCAACACGGGAATAAACAGAGCTATAATCACTAAAGAGCTCTTTGCCAAAGAGATAAACTGCTCCATTGGTTGGTCTGAGAAAACCCATGACCATCTTCAGGGTCGTAGTTTTCCCTGCTCCGTTGGGGCCCAAAAATCCAACGATACCCTCAGCATTGACTGTGAATGACAAATCTTCCACAGCCCGCAAGGATGGGCAACCGTCATAACCAAAAGCAGCGAATGCCCGGTCGACAGTGCGCAAAGCCAGTCCTAAAGGTGAAAAGGAGCGGCTATATGTCTTTGAAAGGCCTTTTGCCTCTACTAATGGCGTACTCATTATCCTCCAGCAAGTAGGATATCATAAAAATAACCTCGTCGGCTGTGCTTGCTGGCCTCCTCCTCAGCGGGTTAAGGTGTTATCAACCGATGAACAAGGTTAAAAAGAAGCGTTCAAGCGCTCCAAAGGTCATAGGTGAGTATAGGCTCATCAAAAAACTCGACGCTGGCGGAATGGGCGTCGTCTTCAAGGCTATCCGAAAAGGCTCGAACAATGAAGTTGCTCTAAAGGCGCTTCCACCCAAGTTCGCCAGGAATGCTGAGAGACTGACACGATTTCGCCGTGAAGTTCTTGCCTGCTCGCGATTGAACCATCCCAATTTGATTAGAGTCATTGAACAAGGCTGCGACAGGGGTATCCACTTCTTCACAATGGAATATTTCCCTGGCCTGAGCCTGAAGAAGATGGTGAAAAGAGATGGTCCTTTCACACCAGAAAGGGTCATTCGTGTAGCCCGGCAAATCACGGCAGCTTGCTCCTTCTATCACAAGAAAAAACTCGTTCATCGTGACATCAAACCCTCAAATATTCTCTTAAACGAAGATGGGCACGTAAAAATCATCGACTTTGGTTTGGCCAAGGTTCGTGACCTATCTTCCATGACTCGAGTAGACCAAGCCATAGGCACTGCTCGCTATTTGGCTCCTGAGATATTGCTTGGAAAGCCCGTTGACAGAAGATCTGACATCTACCAAGTTGGCCTCGTCCTACATGAGTTGATGACAGGAGAACCAGTCTTTCCTGGCCGTGAGCCAATGGCCGCCTTACGCACATTTGTCTTTGGCGGTCGCCCCATTGAACAAATCAATTTCAAAGTGAAAGACCGCCATTGGGCAAACTTGCTCCACAATTGCCTGGCCCTCGATCCCAATGCTCGTTATGACGATGCCGATGCAATGGCCAAAGACCTCGAGCGCATAGCAGCAGGAGATGGTGTGGAACGACTGCAGGCCAATGCGCTCCCAAAAGCTACTCCACCGCCCAAAGAGCGAAAAATGCCAGTTCAGAAACGTCATCCAACGGCAAGGATGAAAAAACAGGGAAAAACAGAAACACCCCAAAAACGTCCGAAGACGACACGACAGCCTGCCCATAGGCCTGCCAAGACCAATAGTCAGGCAAAATACTTGCCTGTGGCCATAGTTGTATTACTGACCCTCCTGTCAGTCGTAGCCTATATCTCACGCCCCGCTCGGGTGGAAGACGTTCAGTTTTCAGCAGGATTGGAGGATGTGGCCGTCACCTGGCGCACGACAAGAAATACACTGACTGCACTAGAGTG
>CAZXTJ010000366.1:0-8389 GCA_964643655.1 uncultured bacterium | reverse complement strand
TTTTTGGCTTTTTTGCTGGCTTCTTCCTTTGCCTCGTTCTCAATTTTCTTTATTCACTATTCTTGTGGCTTCAGTGGACTGACATTGCCCCAAACTATGAAAAGAGTGAAGATTTTCTGGGCGCATTGTTACCCATGTTTTGGGCCCTTTTTTATTACTCCTTCATTCTTCTCAACAAAAACCGCCTCATCGCAATGAATGAAGAACGCTTCAAGTTAGCTGTAATAGGTGGTGGACTGGGAACTTGGGACTGGAAGATTGACAACGAAGAGGTCATCTTCAACGGCTGTACGGCCAAAATGCTCGAACGTGAAAAACAAGAAGAGCTTCCCCTATCTTTCTCTTGGGAAGAGTTGGTTCACGAAGACGATTTGCCTGTTCTGAAAGAGTTGATTTTTAACACGAAAGAGAAAAATCATCTCTTCGAAAAAGAGTTGAGGTTGAAACAGAGCAACGGGAGTTGGACTTGGACCTTGTTACGAGGGCAAGTGACGCAGATTTCACGAGAAGGCAAAGCCACTCGCGCAAGCGGCACTATTTTGGACATATCCAAAGAACATGCATTGATAGAAGAGCGAACCAAACTCGAGTTACTTCTGCAAAGAAGCCAACGACTGAAATCAATTGGACGCCTTGCAGGCGGAGTAGCGCACGACTTGAACAACTTGTTGACGCCTATTCTTGCTTATAGTGAAATGCTCGAAGAAGAGTGTCAGGACGAGGAGCAGTACCAAACATTCCATGATATCAGTTATGCTGCAAACCGAGCAAAAGACTTGATAAAACAACTGCTCTTCTTCTGTCGTAAACATGAGTTGAAAGTTGAAACCTTCAATCTGAACGACACGATTATTACCTTCAAAAGTCTTTTGGAACGTACCATCCCTGAATCAATGGTGATAGAAGTCAACCTCGGAGCAAAAGAGGCCTTTGTTCTGGCCGACGCAGGTCAAGTGGAACAAATAATCATGAACTTGTCCATCAATGCGGCTTGTGCTTGTAAAAACAAAGGAGCGATTGTCATTTCCACTTCTGTCATAGATTTTCCTTCAGCTGTCCACCCCAAAATCCCTGAAATGGAAGATGGCAAGTACGTACTTTTAGAGATAAGTGACGATGGCTGTGGTATGGAGCCAGAAGCAATGGATCACATCTTTGAACCTTTTTATTCGACGAAAGGTGATGAAGGTACAGGTCTAGGACTTTCAACAGTCTACGGTATTGTGAAAAAACACCAAGGTCACATCAACGTGTCGAGCCGCGTAGGCAAGGGATCGACCTTCACCATCTATTTACCATTCCAAGCAGTAAATGAAGAAGACATACCTAGTGCACAGAAATCCGTAAAAAGTCTTACTGGACAAGAAGCTGTTCTCGTCGTCGACGATAGTGATGTAGTTCTAAAACTCACTAAAGCAGCTCTGGAAAAGCTTGGTTATGTAGTCCTGGAAGCTGAGACAGCAGAGAAGGCTCTGAACATCATCCAAGACAGTGCTGTGAACATAGATCTTTTGGTCTGTGACATAGTCTTACCCAAAATGAATGGCTGCAAACTCTACGATTTGGCCTTGGAAATTAGACCAAAGCTAAAAGTACTCTACATGTCTGGTTACGCTTCTGAGCTCGTGAAAACCCTTGGCGCAGAAAACCATCAATATGAGTATATACAAAAGCCCTTCAGTGTTTCCGCCCTTGCCTCGAGAGTAGACAAACTCCTCCACTGAATTCTCCTTCATGAACTTTGGTACTCAAATTGCAGATTGTCTGATGTTAGCAAAATTTGGGGGACGTATTCTTGGGGAGAAAAAAATGAAAAAACAAGTCAGAAACAGTATTTTCAAAGAAATCCTTCTACAGATTCAGATTGCGCTCATTCGGCCCAATCCGTCATAACGCTCTAGCTTTCTGCTACTGCCGAGCATAATTTTAATTTTTCTATAAACTTTGCATCTTTACTGATTTTCAAACAAGGAAACGAGGGATTTCGTGAACTGGTTATTCGATCAATCCGTTGGTAAAAAACTCATATTTGGTTTTTCCACTGTAATTATTTTTATGGCAATCATTGGTCTTTCTGGTTACAGAGCGACCAAGGGGTTAGAAGCCAATATCGATGAGATATTCGCTGTGCGAATGCCTGCCATCGACTATCTCATTGAAGCTGATAGAGATTTACAGCAGTTGTTGGTAGCTGAGAGAACCATGCTCTTTTCAGAAGCCAATACTGATGGTTTCAAAGAGCTCATTGCATGTTACGAAGAGAATGGTCAGCAATCAATCGACAGACTAGGAAAGTATGCCAATCTTGCCCAAAGCACAAAAGAAAAAGAGTTATTGGCTGACTACGAAAAGGCCAGAAAAGAGTGGGAAGCACTATCCAAAAAGGTTGTGTCTCAGCGACGTAAAGACACAGCAGCTGACCGTAAAAGTGCCATAGCATTGTCTCTTGGTGCTGCCTCCGTCAAATTCGAAGAGATGCGTGACATCATCGACAAGTTGACTGAGCTCAATCTTGAAATTGCCACAAAAGAGCGTGAGACCGCTGCCTCAACTGCTTCTTGGACCTTGTTCGTGCTGAGTACGATGTCATTTCTAGGTATCATCGTTGGTTCAGTATTAGCCTGGGGTATTGGCCGTAGTGTTGTCAATCCACTGACTGAAATGATGGACGGTTTGAGCAAGGGCGCCGGTCAACTCAAAATGAGCTCCAATCAGATTGCATCGGCTGGTAGATCTCTTGCTTCAGGTACATCAGAACAAGCAGCCGGTCTCGAGGAAACCTCTTCTTCTCTTGAAGAGATGGCATCAATGACTCGTCAGAATAGCGACAGCGCAGATAGAGCAGACCAATTCATGCAGTCTATGAATAGTGAAGTTCAAAAAGCCAATGCTTCTCTAAATCAAGTCGTCACTTCTATGAACGACATCACTGAAGCGAGTAAAGAAACCTCCAAAATCATCAAAACTATTGATGAGATTGCCTTCCAAACGAATCTACTTGCTCTCAATGCTGCTGTTGAGGCAGCCAGAGCAGGAGAAGCAGGAAAGGGATTTGCCGTCGTAGCCGAAGAGGTACGTAACCTGGCAAGCAGGGCCGCCGATGCTGCAAGAAGCACTGCGACTCTTATTGAAGGAACCATCTCGAAGGTTGAGCAGGGCTCTCATCTCGTGGAAGCCACCCATGAAAACTTTGCCAAAGTAGCAAGTGATGCAAGTTCAGTTGGTGATTTGATTGGAGAAATCGCTTCAGCCTCAAAAGAACAGGCTCAAGGTATCGATCAAGTAAACACGGCAGTCTCATCTATGGACATGGCAGTACAAAAAGCTGCAGCAGATGCTGAAGAGTTCTCTGCCGCTTCCGATGAAATGCTTGGTCAAGCCTCTTCATTGCAGGGCTTCGTAGCCTCTTTGGGTAAGCTGATAGGACGAGACTCGAAGGTTGATAGTCAGGTCGCTCATGAAACAGCTCATGATTCGAGACAAATGCAACACCAGCCAGAGTGGTCACGCAGAAGCTTACCGGAAAGAGCTATACAACATAATCCACTACCAATGATCCCACAGCTAGGTGAAGCTTCAGAATTCGATGAATTCATGAACTAAGAGTTCATCAGAGAGTATCGACGAGCGCTAGAGCCACATCGTCTGGAAGACTTCCACTCTTCAGGCGAATGGAGTCAATGAGACTTTTGGCCCGCTCGTCGATTTTCTCATTTCGCGATATTATCTTTTTCAACTCTGGAAATTTTGAGTAGTCAAACAGTCCGTCAGTAGCGACGACGAGAGTTCCAACGAGGGAGCGTTCACTGATTGGTACGGGCAGAGCTCCGCCAGAGCCAAGCATTGGTCTTCTATTCTGTTTTTCAGTTATATCAATTGGACCACTTCGAGAAAAGAGCACGGCACGCGAATCTCCACAAGCTGCACCGGCAATGTATCGACGTGAAAGAGCCAAAACGATTGCAGTCGTTTCACCAGCTTCAGCATGTTCCTCTATATGTCTATCAATATCGACGAGCAATGAACACCAGGCTGCATAATCACCAGGTTCAATGTTGTTGTTTATTGCCTTTTTGACGGCCTCAATGACCATATCTGCTGCTTCTCCGCCGCCCCCCTGGCCTCCTGAACCATCGGCGACGACGAGAACCAGGGCGTCCTTGTGGTGACACAGAAATGCTCTGTCGTGACCTGAAGCTGGTGTTTGTTCGACAAGTAAGCAAGAGGGGAAAGGATTGTCCATAGCTTTGCCTCCATTGGTTTCACCCAATGAGACCAGCCTTTGGCAAAAGAGGTTCCTTTATTCTTCAAGTTGTTTTCTTTGGGCAGCAGCCTTGAGCTCTGTTGGTTGGACGATTTCACCTTCGCGAATGTGCCGAACAGTCGTTTCTGTGTAACGTGCCAATCTCTCAGCTAACCATTCTATTGCACCACCAGGGACGTTCCAGAACATACCAACTAGCTGCCTGTCGCCATCGTCAGTAACAATCCAAATTCGTTTATAGGCCGAACCCAAGTCATGGGTGCACTCCTCTAGCTGCACTTCCACTGTCTTGTCAATGGCAAAGTCCATATAACTTCTCTCTTCACCAACGGTTTCTCCGCGAACGAGACATGAAGTGTGTCGCTTTGTTTTTGGGTCAAAACGATGAAGGCGATACCACGTAAAGGGCACTGCAAAGAGAAAAGGGAAAAGAGCAGTTGGGATGAGCAATAAGGGAGTGTAAAAGGCTGCTGCCACTGTGCCCATGGCCACGACAAAACTAGAAGAGAAGAGAGTGAGCCACATTTTTCCCACGGCAAGGTATTTCTGGATGACAAATGCTTCTTGTCTTTGATTGGCTGGCAAGGTAGGCCAACATCCAACAAGGGCTCCACATATTGGACACTTTCCTCCACTTTGCCAACAAGTGTCATGACTTGCAGTCTCACATTCCTGACAGACGACTGCATGTTTTTTGGCCATGGATTCTTGGCAAGATTGACAGAGGGCTGGAATTGTAATCCCTTTTTTCTGCAAATCATTGTGAAAAGGTTCTTCGTCCCCGTCCTTTGGGTTTGGGAACTCTTCGCCTAGGGGCTCTTCTGCAACGGGCCAAGGAGGTCTGTCAGCAAAGGGTACTCCTGGATCGGTCCGAAAGTGAACGAAGGTTGAGGCTTCCTTTGCCAAACGTTTGGCAAGTTTGGTGATATCATAGTTGGCTTTCTCTGATGGAACAGAAAAAGCAATGGTTCGCCAACTGCCATCAATCAACTGTACTTGTAGATGTTCCGCTACTCCCCTTCCATCTTCCAAATGATTGAGGTGTACACTGCGCACGTCTTTTAGCTGCAACCAGGGTTTCTTTCTGAAAAATGGCACACTAAATATCATTGCTTGGCGACAGAGCTGTGCATTTTTTTCATCAAAGAGCAATTGATGACGTATCAATTTTCGAGAGTTTGAAGACAAGAACATACCAAACCAGAAGAGCAAAAAAGCAGGTAAGACGTTCAGCCAATTATAGATGTATGCGCCACTGAGATAAGCTGCTGTCATACCAACGAAAGTTCCGAAGACGAGCGGTGCTGCACCATTGGCAATTATTGTCAGGGCTACGCCATAACCTTCCTTGAAGGAAAAATCTCCCTCATCGGGTATTTGGATTTGCTCCTCTTCTTCAACTTTTTTGATTTCGAATTTCTCATCAGTAACTTCTACACCAGCCATCTTTGCTATGCGCTGAGCCATCAGTTCTATTGAACGACCGCCGTCATTTATGGCAAAACGGCCTTCCTTGATTTTGATGCTTTTACCTGACTGCAAAGAGACGGAGAGAGACACAAGACATAGTTCCTCACCCTCCTTCTTACGCACGAAAGTCACCTCTTTAATCTCATCTACATTGAAGAGCGGTGCAGCCTTTGTCAGCTGGCGACCGAAAAGGGTAAGCCTACTGACTACGGCAGAGGAGGCAGCGAGAAAAGTAAAATTCTGCCGAACGAAATGGGTGAGGAAAAATGCGACTGAAACAAAGGCAAAAATGAGAATGGGAAAAAGTGGTGAAGAGAAAGAAACCAATGAAGCCATATATAAGATGAGATAAGAAGCCAGACCAACGAGTCCACCAAGGCAGCCAATGGCCGTCTTGAGAACTGAAGAAGCAAGGACTGGCGGTGATTCGACAGAGAAGCTTTGTAGGGCCAATAAATCACTGTCATTTGTTTTGTCGAACGTCTTCGAACCACAGCCATAAGTTGCACAACCATTGTTGTAACGCCAACAAGATAGGTGATGAGGTGCTCGACAAGAGGTACAGGCTGCAATATCTTCCCCTTTGAGCTCTTCTCCACAGACTGGACAAAGTGAGTGTATAGCTTCTTTCTGACTCACTCCTTTTCCTCATTTCCAAGATGGGGAAGCTTTTTCAATTGGCGACTAGGCAGTGTTTTTTTTCCACTGTCCCTCTCTTTGATTTGGTGCACAGTCGTGTTTGCTGCTTGGGCAATATACTCAGCCAACCACTCATGGGCTCGGCAAGGAGCAGCAGCACCAAAACTTATTGGTAGACGAGTTCCGTCTTTCATCACTAAACGGACGCCTTTTACGACTTGCCCTGCCGGTGTGAGCTCCTCAGTCTGTTCAACTTCTCTCACATCATTCAGAGAGAGAACATTTTTAGTCAGGGGACCTAAAAGCAAACCAAAGAGGTGACGCCTTTTACCAATGGAATTGGATTTACGGTCTATTACGTTCTCATTGATCAGCGTTAGGGGCAGCTGAGAGACAAAAGAATAAAGAAAAGTTGGGATCAACAAAAGGGGACTGAGAGTCCAAGAAAAATACAAACCGATGGCAACGCCAAAAGAGCTACTCAATAGTAAAAAGCGAGACCAGGCAAACCAGGGAAGATGGGCGCAAGAGACTCTCTGAGGCAATGCCTCTCTCTTAGCCGGTCCAACGAGGGCGTAATTCTCTCCACAGACCAGACACTCCTGCTCTTCTCGCCAACAATAGAGATGATACAAAGCACCGCAATGTTTGCACGTTGCTGCAATTCCACTTTGAACATGTTCTTGACAGAATTCGCAAGGCAAAGCAGAAGGTGAAGTTACACCTCCTTTTAGTGTTTCTTTCTCAGCGAGAAAAGTCTCGTCTACATAACATTCATCGTCTTCCAACTCACTAGGGAGATAACTTCTAAAGGTTAAAAATATGCTTGGCGCTTCTGAGATGTAACAGGGTACCCCTGCAAGGGCTGCCAACTGAAGTGAGACCTTCTGCAAATCATCGCCTGAAGGATCAATTGGCGAAGAGGCAGCAATGAAACGCCAAAGGCCATTTTTCAGCTTCACACCCACTCTCTCCAAAGTACCTGTAGAATCCTTCAGTCGCAAATGCCATACTTCTGCAATATCTTTCACATCAAGATTCTGGTGAAAGAGAGATGGGAATGGTATACCGTACAACTGCAGACGAGGTACTATCTGTTCTTTCTCGTCGTCATACTTCATTTCAACTGCATAACTGAAGCGACGAGTCCATGCGGCGGCAAAAGCAAGAGCCACAAAGAGCACTGCTAGAGCAAAAGCCCAAGGTAAGGTTGGACCAGCCAATCCCAAGGCCCCCGTCATAGCCAACCAGCAAAATCCACCATAAAAGAGTGTAAATACGGTGGAAGCCAAAACGTTTCGCATTATGTTACCAGCTGTCGTAACGGAAAATGTCGACGGAGCTTCTATAGGTACGAGCTCTTCTGTCTGCTCTGGCAGCATTTTGGGCTCTTCTGACGTCGTCAGAGGTAACTGCAGAAAGGTTGCTGTGTTCCAAGCTATCTCTTTCGTGTAGCCTTCACTGAGGGAAGAAGGAGCGCAATGGGAGAGTAGGTGTTTCTTTTGCCCATTGCTGCACTTCAGTTTAATTTGACTCTCTCGAGTGCCAAAGCTAGTTTTCTCACTAACAAAGTCCACAGCCATAATATTGGCTGTACGCATCCACTGGCTATTGTTCCAGACTTTGTAACCAAAAACAGTTATTCCTCTAGCGATGAGTCCCTTTTTTCCCTCTAGTCGATATTGATAACGAGCTGAAAATGCAGCAGAGAAAGCAAATATGGCCAATCCTGAAGCGCTCAATAGAAAAAGCGGGAATGTAGAGCCTGCAAGACCCAAGGTGTGGGCAGAATAGAGAAGGAAATACCATAGACCATCAGAAAGACCGCCCCAGATGGTCCAAGCCATCAAAGCAAGAATTATCAGTGGTGACCACCTGGGGCTCACTAAGGTGTCGCCTTCTACAGTCAAAGAAGTGTTTTTATCATCTGGTGTGCTACCAAAAGTCCTGCTACCACAGCCAAAAGCCGCACACTGACCAGAGTAGCGCCAGCACTGCAGATGATGTGGTGTGCGG
>CAZXTJ010000365.1:0-8391 GCA_964643655.1 uncultured bacterium | reverse complement strand
GTCCTGCATGACACACAAGTGGAATTGGGCCAAGCCGCAGGTACTGCTGGGCAAGCTGCTTTACACAGTGCTGGACAGGTCTTTGTGTTTTTGGGACGCACTCTCATTTGTGGGACCAAATACGTCATTCTCAAAACAGCACAGGGTACAGTGATTGTTGCAGAACACATGCTTCGAGGCATTGACTATGCAGTGGAAGGTGCTAAATTCATTGCCATCAAAGCCAAAGAAGGTGTCATTTTTGTAGCTCAACAAGCTATTCTCGCAGGCGAAGTTCTC
Organism: uncultured bacterium; assembly: GCA_964643655.1. Taxonomy (GTDB): domain Bacteria; phylum Muiribacteriota; class UBA6191; order CAZXTJ01; family CAZXTJ01; genus CAZXTJ01. The sequence goes on along the minus strand of CAZXTJ010000365.1, from coordinate 8,112 downwards.
ATTGATATGGCAGTTGAAGGTTTTTGTATTGTCATCGACAATGTGAAGTACGTTGCAGTTCAGTTGGCCGAAGGTGTTACTTTCTTGGCCGAAGAGCTTTATGAAGCTGCTATCGAAGCTGGTGAGTTTGTCATCAACAAAACAGTCTTCATTTTGAAAAAGACCAAAGATGGCATAGTGTGGGTAGCTAAAAAGGCTACAATCAAGGCCCGCAGAGCTGCACTCATCAGTGAACTGAGAATGAATATTTCTGGCGCACTCGTCGCTGGTGGTGTTAGTGAAAGAACCCTCGAGTACTTCCGTCATCGAACTACTGACAAAGATGCACTCATTGCAAGACTAGCCAAAGCTTGCCTCAATGCAGCAGAGACATTCAACACAAGCTATTATTAAGATTGAGCTGGAGGACCGGGGACCTGCGGGTTCCCGGTTTTTTGTTGAGGTAAGAGTGCGAGCAGCTTTTGTTCGGCTTCTGCAGTTTTGTCGGCCCATTGACCATTACTTGCTTCTAATCTCTTGATTGCCCGTTCAATACCACCACGTTGTGAAAAGGGGCCTTCATACATTCGATACCAGACTTTGACTTTGGCAATAACGATGGGAAGAGAGATAGTGTCAGCACCCTCTTCTGCTTGAATCTGAGAAATAAAGGTTTCCATGGCTTTATCTGCTGCTTCATCAGCTTCGTCACCAAAGAGGAAAAAGGCTCCGATGCCTACGACGATACATGCGGGAAAGGCGTAGAGAAGATTATAGGCCCAGTATGTGACGACAAAGCTTATTGCAGCCACTGCAGCCGTAAATATGAGGTGGCCCTTTTTCTCTTTTGCAGCACCTGATTGAGCCATTATCTGCTTGAATTGGCTGTCATATTTCTGGACAAGGGCAACCAAGTCTTCAGTGGTCATAGAAGCTATGTCTTTTGTTGGACTCATAAAATCCACTATACCATGACCCTTTTGCATTACAATGACCACCTATGAATAGAGAGAAATTTACAATCTGGATAGACGCCGATGCTTGCCCAAAAGCTGTTAGGTCCATTGTTTTCAGGGCAGCTTTTCGCTTGGATTTACAGGTTCGTATCGTGGCCAATTGTCACATACCTGCGCCTGCAACTTCCCGAATCAAGTGTATTAGGGTAGAAGCTGGGCCTGATGTGGCAGACAAATACATTATTGATGCTGTTTCCGCCGGAGATATTGTCATTACAGCAGATATTCCTTTGGCCAATGAAGTTGTCCGTGCTGGAGCTTTGGCAATTGATATTCGTGGACAACTCTACTCTGATGACAATATTGGTCAACGTTCAGCAATCCGAGATCTATTGCATGACTTGCGTGAGGAAGGTATGCGCTTGGGAGGTCCGAAACCTTTTGGGCAGAAAGACAAACAGAGGTTTGCTGCAACATTCGACAGAACAGTGACGAAAAGAATCAGGGAACTCGAGAATGAAACTGCGCTCAGCGGCGGCGACGAATGAGTCGCAGTTTGCCTGCTCTTTTTTCTAGCTCATTCATGAAATCACGGGTAATAGCCCTTTTGTCGAGGCCATGGACTTTCCTCATAGCCTGCAGAACGTCACCAGCCTCTTCTCGGCCACGAGCAGCGTATCGACGAAGAGCTTCTATGACCACTCGTCTTTCTGTTTCTTGTGACCAACCCTCTAACATCCGAGTAATAGAGCCAATGTGTGGTTTTAGTGAAACCTTGTGTCCCCGAAGGTAAGCTAGTGCTGCTGCTGAACGAGCGGCAATTCGTCCGTCCTTGCGTCCCATGGCCCGAACGAGCGGCACTGTTGCACGCGATAGGTCTTGCCCATTTCGAGCGGCATGGAGAAGGACATTTGAGGCCAAAAGACTGGAGGGACCGTCTGAAGACTTGAGCAACTGAACGAGAGTTGGAATGAGGAATTCCATACTCTGCCCGTCTATGGCTGCCTCTTTGACAGATTCTCTTGCGATATGGCTGATGTCATCGTTCTCATGTAGCAGTAGCTCTCGAAGGGGACGAGAGGACTGATTGTTTACATAGGCCCTCGCAAGCGATGCTATCAGATAATAGTCTTCGTTGCCCTGTGATAACTCTTCTTCGAGAAACTTGATTATTGGTGCCAGAGTCGACTGTTTTGTGGCAGCATGGTGTATGGCTTCGAGGCAAGCTTTGCGTACACTCTTTCGTTCGACCTCTTCCACTGTCTGATAGGTTTTCACCAATAGTTTCAGTACAGAAATGCCATCAGGCTCAGCAGCCAATTGACCCAACTCCATAATGGCGAAATCAGATCTTTCTGGTGTGGGCGACTGGGGAGTATGGTCGAGCAAGCTTGTTATCAGCTCTTTTACTCTTTTTTTATTTACTTTCATTTTCCATTCACCCCATCGATGAAACTTTTCATCTTCTGCCAGTAATCTTGCCAGTTCACCATCATGATAGAGTTGTGGTCTCCGTCTGGAAAGATGTTCAGTTCTTTCTGTGAACCACCACCCCATTGGTGCAAACGTTTGCCATGGGATACGTCGACGAGGAAGTCCTTTTCAGCATGTAGTACCAGAAGTGGACCTTTGTAGCTTGAGAGTTTCTTTTGCTGATTAAAGGAAGCATTTACAGCAGCTTCCATCTCTGCCAATGAAACTTCGAGCTCCTCGGGACGCATTCTCAATAACAATCTCTCCAATACATCGGCTATTCCGCTCTCCAAAACAAGGCCAGCGATGAGCGGAAAGCGGTGAACCAAGTGAACCGCATAAAGAGAGCCAACGGAGCGGCCCATGACGATGAGCCTCTCTTCTGAAGTGTTTAGCGCCTTGAAAAGACAATCAACGTCATCAAGCATTCCCTCAAGAGCAGGAATGCCAGTTGAGGCACCGTAACCGCGGTATTCAACGAAACAAATGTTGCAGCCGAGAGACTTAAAAGCCTCTTCTAGTGGGCCTCTGTAATCAGAGACTATCTCACCATTTCCGTGAAAATGGACAAGTGTTTTCGTGGCATTGGGTATTTCAATGTAACGACAGGCCAAAGATGAACCATCAGCAGCGTCGACGAGATAAGGACTCTCCAGATGAACCTTACGAGGAAAGAAATAACGTTCGCTAATGATTGGATGGTTCAACATTGAAAAACCTCCTCGTCGAATAGTGACGAGGATAGTTTACCAATTAGTCGCCTGCTGCTGCTTTGACCATCTCTTTGCGCTCAGTGAGCTGATTGCGTAGCTCTTTGGCTATGGTTTGCTTGAACTCGTACAAATGCTCGAGGAAAACAGCTGAAGCGATGAACTTGTCGAGTCGCTCAGGAAAATTCCAGAGAGCTTTGAGCATGAGTTTCCAGAAAGTGAATCTCGTGTTGCGCAGAAGACCTTGTCGCAGAGCCACAACAAACATGGCTTTTAGTTCGTTGAATTTTGGCACTTTGATGGGTGCATTGTAGGGCAGGGGATCCATCATGCGAAACTGGGCATATGCCCTCTCCAAATATGCATTTGGTTCATAGAGTACATCGTAAGCAGCGATGAACTCGTCTACGATTTCCTCAACAGGGCGCGTTGGTTCGAAGTTCATGAGGCAGGCTGAGTTTCCTTCGTTTCCGCCTGTCGTTTCAAAAGGACTACGGCCTTCATTCTCTAGTCTCTTCCAAAGAAGCGAGCCAGGAGGTGCTTGCAGGATGGTGATGAACACATCAGCAATTTTCGACTGTTCGGCAAAGAGTCTAATCCTGTCTCCTGCTCCAGCTTTTTCATTGTCGAAACCCAAAATGCAGCCAGCAATAATCTGCAATCCAGCTTTGCAAACTTTGGTACAAACTTCGACTAGATCTCTTTTGGCATTTTGGCCTTTTTTAGCCAGTAACAAGCTCTCCACATCAGTGGATTCAATGCCCAAGAAGACACGGAAGAAACCAGCTTTGACCATGAGCTCCAATAGCTCATCGTCATCTGCCAAGTTGACTGAAGCCTGTGTGGTGAACAAGAAGGGATAACCTCGTTCTGCCTGCCATTCAGCAACAGCCTTTAGTACCTTCTTGGCTCTGCCAGGCACTGATACGAAGTTGTCATCGACGAAAAATACGTATCCACTCCAACCACGTTCATAAAGAACATTGAGCTCCTTGATGATTTGCTCAGCGCTTTTTGTGCGAGCTTTTTTGCCAAACATCAAGGTAACGTCGCAGAACTCACAATGGAATGGGCAACCGCGAGTAAACTGCAGATCCATCTCTAGATAGTTGTTCATATCGATGAGATCAAATCGCGGAACAGGAGTGGTCTCTAGGTCTTTACCTATTTCAGCTTTGATGACATGGCCGCTCTTCTCTTCTTTAATGGCAGTTAGCAGCTCATCCATCATATATTCGGCTTCGCCAATGGCTACGATGTCCGCGCCAGCCTCCAGGGCTTGGTCAGCGTGATGGAAGACCCAAGGGCCACCAATGACAACACGTTTGCCACGTTTTTTGGCTTCTTTGATTCCTTTGAGAATACAGGTCCTCTGTACATGCATGCCTGAAATCAGAACTATGTCACATTCACTCCACTGACTTTCAGTAGGCTGAGCAATTCTTTCATCGACGAGAGTGAAGGTCCAATCGTCAGGAAGGAGCGCTGCCACTGTGAGCAAACCTAGTGGAGGACTGTGAGACTTTTTACCAAGAAGCCCCAAAATGACCTCAAATGACCAGAAGCTCTGAGGATAATCGGGGTGGAGTAATAATGCATGCATATGAATACCTTTGCCATCAAAAGAAAGAGAAGATCGAGGAATATAACATAAGGCGCCACAGTTGTGGCGCCTTATTATGAGATGAGGTATAAAAGCTAGCTACTTGTTCTCTAGCTTTTTCCTCGTATAGGCCAAGAGCCCACCAGCATCTCGGATTGCCAAAATCTGGTCAGGCAATTTGGGGAAGGTAAAGGTTTTGTCATCAATGACAATTTTACCTTCGTCAAGATTAAGAGTGAACTCAGCGCCTTCTTTGAAGTAGTCCACAGCTTCAGGGGCTTCGATGAGAAGGAGTCCCTGGTTGATAGCTGCACGATAGAAGATGCGAGCAAAACTCTTGGCGATGACTGCCTGTACACCAACAGCTTTCAGACCTACGACGGGTTGCTCACGAGAGGAACCACATCCGAAGTTCTTTCCAGCCAAGATGACGTCGCCTTCTTTTGCTTCTTTAGAGAAGTTTGCATCCAAATCTTCGAGCAAATGAGGCAAGATTTCATCTGCCGTAGAGCAGGTGTAGGTGTATTTACCAGGAAAGAGCATGTCAGTGTTGATACTGTCTTGTGAGTATTTCCAAACTTTCACCTTCATGCCTCCTTCCGGGGATCAGTGATTTTGCCTGTGAGAGCAGTGGCTGCAACAGTTGCTGGACTTGCGAGATAAATCTCTGCATCTTTACAACCCATGCGTCCAATGAAGTTTCTGTTGGCCGTGGAGAGACATTTTTCTCCTGGAGCCAGACAACCCTGATGAGCGCCTAAACAGGGGCCACAACCTGGAGGTAACATTACTCCTCCTGCTGCGATGAGCTTCTGCATAATTCCTTTGTCCATGGCTTCGAGCAAAATGGAGCGTGAGGCAGGAGCCAGAATTAGACGAACCTTGGGATGTACTTTTTTACCTTCGAGGATTTTCAGAGCTTCGGCAAAGTCAGAGACACGGCCATTGGTACAAGTGCCAATGAGGCACTGCTGAATTTCAACGTCCTTGAGTTCAGAGGCTGGTTTCACATTGTCTACTTTGTGAGGACAGGCAACTTGAGGAGAGCGAATAGTGAGATCATATTCGAGCTCCTTCATGTATTTTGCATCACCGTCAGCCCAAAGAGCTTCGAAATCAGTGATACCCACTGAATCGAGGAACTTTTTGGCTTTTGTGTCAACTGGGAAGGCCGCAATCTTTGCGCCCATTTCTATACCCATATTGGCGATGACAAACCTGTCATCCATGGACAAGTTTTCTATGTCACCGTGGAACTCAACAGCACAATAACTAGCTCCATCTGCACCAATGTCGCCAATGATAGTCAGCACGAGATCTTTGGCAGTAACATTTTTGGGCAAAGAACCTTTGACCGTTACTTTGATTGTTGGTGGTACACGGAACCAAGTTTCACCGGTCAGCATGAGAGCTGCAGCTTCAGTTCTATCAATGCCTGTGGCGAAAGCACCAACAGCCCCGTAAGAACAGGTGTGTGAGTCAGAACCAACGCAGACCATGCCTGGACCGACGAGTCCTTTTTCATAAAGGACTTGGTGGCAGACACCTTCGCCTACATCATAGAAATTCTCGATTTTGTGTTTTGCCACAAATTCGCGAATCTTCTTATGATTCGTAGCTGTTTTTTCATTGGCCGCTGGAGCAACGTGATCGATGACAATGGCTGGAACGGATGGGTCTGCAACGCCATACTTTTCCAATTCATCTTTCACTTTGCCGATGATTGCGGCTGTATTGTCGTGAGTCAACAACCTATCAGGTTTGACGGATACGATTTGACCGGGGACGACAGTGTCGAGACCAGCCTTTTTCGCCAAGACCTTTTCTGCAAAGGTCATTCCCATAGCTAGCCTGCCTTCCTAGCCTGCCAACAGTCCGCCGCGGGCGTAAATCTCTAGCTGCACTTTGGAAGCTTTTCGACCTTCGACGACTTTGCCAGACTTAACGTTCTTGACCGTTCCTTTTTCCAGATCTACTTCTACTTCGTCGCCTGTTGCTATTTTGAGCTCTTTCCAATCAACTGCTAGAATTGGGAAACCAGCGTTGATGGCGTTTCGTTCGTAGATAGCTCCAAAACTCTTGGCGACGACTACTTTTACGCCGAGAGCGTGGAAACAGTCGACAGCATGTTGACGAGAAGAACCACAACCGAAGTTACCACCACAGAGAACGATGTCGCCTTCTTTGGCTTCTTTGGCAAAGTTTTTATAACCTTCCATGTTGCCAAAAGCGTACTGACCCATCTCTGCAATGTCCGTAATGGCCAAATGTTGGTTGTGATAGATCATGTCAGTGTCGATGTTATCCACATCAATGGCCCAAACTCGGCCTTTGAATACCTTCTGTGCGTCACCCTTGGCTTCTGCTTTTTTGGCAGTGTCTTCAGTTGACTCTTCCCCGCCAACGGCAAAGACTGCAGGTGTGGCAGGAATGCAATCAACAGAGGTGATCTGACCAGCTACGGCAGAAGCAGCTACTGTGTCAGGGGAAGCTAGGTATACGGAGCCTTTACCCTGTTTACCTGGGAAGTTGCGGTTACCAGTAGATATTGTGATTTCTCCAGGACCGTTTTGACCAATCTGTCCTGCTGCACAACCAGCACAACCAGCATTCCCAACGAGAGCGCCTGCTTTTTTGAAGATCTCGAGAATGCCGTCATTGAGGCACATTTGCCAAACTTCGTCAGTGGCTGGAACTATCTTGAGAACTACACCAGGAGCAATCTTTTTGCCTTCGAGTACGTTGGCTGCTGCCACCATGTCTTCATAGCGACCATTGGTACAAGAACCGATGAAAGCGGAGTCAATCTTCGTACCTGCAACTGAGGCAACTTCTACGACATCATCAGGATGACCTGGCCGTGCGCAGAGTGGAGTCAGATTGTCCACGTTGACTTTGACAACCTTAGAGTATTCAGCGTCTTCGTCAGCATAAATTGGGTCGAACTTTTTCCCAGCTCTCTTTTCACAATATTCGATGACTGCTTCGTTTGGCGGGAATAGGGCAGTGATACCACCCATCTCAGTGCACATGGAAGCCATCGTTATGCGGCTAGAAACGTTCATTTCGTCAATGCATTCGCCGTACATCTCTGCTGCATGTTCGAGCAATCCCGCTGCACCGAGTGTACGCAAGGCGGCAAGAGTGAGGTCTTTGGCAGTAGCATTGGGGCCTGGTTTGCCTTCGAACTCTACTTTTACTGTGGGAGGAACTTTGAACCAAATTTTGCCATTTGCCCACACATAAGCGATGTCTTGATCGCCCATACCTTGGCCAAAAGCGCCAATGGAGCCTAGAATATTGGCATGTGAGTCAGTTGATACAAGTGTGCCACCAGGACCGATGAGGCCTGCATCGATGGCTACGTGAGTTCCAACACCAACATTTATGT
>CAZXTJ010000364.1:0-8417 GCA_964643655.1 uncultured bacterium | reverse complement strand
GCTGAGATCGTTGTCCTTGTGGCGCCCCAGACGAATCACATCATTCCCCAAAGCAATCCGTTTACCGGCAAATCCACCTTTGAGACCAACCAACACGGCTTGTTTAGAGACTCTGGTCACCTTTGAGCCGCATTTACGACAGAACCTGTCAGTTACCAGTAGCTTGTTTTTACAGCTTCCACATTTGACAGAAAGATCTCGACCGCAGCGGCGACAGAACTTTGCATCAACGGTGTTTACTTCGCCACATTGCACACAAGCTACGCCACTAAGATTAGAAGTACGCAAACGCCACGCAGGAATGGATTTGGGAAGAGCCGCCAGAACCTGTCGCATATCCTGAGGTCTATCAACAGGTTTCTTTTCGAGCATTGTAAGTATGAGTTTTTCAGTACTCTCTGAGATATCTCTCACATACTCGCTAGGTGGTAGAGGTGCATCATTGATAATCTTTAGATAGAGGTCACTCAACATATTGGAATCAAAAGGTTTGTGACCTGTGACAATCTCGTAAAAGAGGACGCCCAAAGAAAAAACGTCAGAGCGACAGTCAACACCAGAGGCATCTTGCACTTGCTCAGGAGACATGTAGTGAGCAGTGCCAATGGTCAAACCAACTCTAGTCAACCGCTCTTTCGACTGAAAGCAAGCAATACCAAAGTCAGTTATCTTTACTCTCTCAGTGTTGGAGCAAATGATGATGTTCTCAGGCTTGATGTCTCGATGAATAATATTGTTGGAGTGAGCCACATCGAGACCAGAGGCTATTTGGGCCACAACGTGCAGTGCTCTGTCTTCAGGTAAAGAACCCTTGTCTGCCAAAATATGTTTGAGATTTTGGCCATCAATGAACTCTAACAAAAAGACATCAGCCTTCTCTTCTGGAGTGAGAAAACAAGTGCCAAAGAAAAGAGGCTCGGCAATATGCTCGTATGCGTTTGCACAACCTGGAGGTGGCTCAAGGCGCAAACCTGCTTCATTGATGAAACGCGAACGAAGGTCTTGAGACTCTGCAATGAGCTCTTTGATGGCAACGACACGATTGACAGGTGTTCCACCAGGAGCAAGACGTCCTTGATAGACAGCTCCTTGACCACCTTCACCAATGAGCCTGTCAACAACAAAGGCAAGTTCTGAACCTCTGTCACTACGGGCTATGTAATGAGTTCGTGTCTTTAGTTTTGCCATTAAAAAAACTCGTTATACCTCGAAACGAAAGATTGACTGGCCAATCTTTATCTCGTCGCCAGCTTCGATTTTCGACTTTGATTTGACCCGAAGAAAAGTCCCATTCGTAGAACCCAGGTCTTCTACGAAATACTCTTCACCTTCTTTGAAAACTCTTGTATGTCGTGAAGAGACATAACCATCAGTATCGAGGATAATGTCGTTCTCAGGACCTCTTCCCAAACTCAAATCCTCTTTATTGGATGGAAAGACCTTATCTTTCTCGTGGCCTGTGACCACTACCAACTTAAAAACAGCCTCAGCTTCAGAGATGACAGGTGCTGCTGTGGGAGAGACTTCCTGCTCACCGTCGCTGTCCAACCTCGCACCACAAGCATTACAAAAAGCATCATCGGGTTCTATTGGACCGTTACATGAAGGACAGCCATCTCCTTCACCAGCAGAGGCTGCTTGAACGGGAGTTCCACATTTGTTACAGAAATTCGTATCTGCCGGCAGAGAGTGTGCACAGGCAGGACAAGCCATTTGGTCACCATCTGCCATAGGTTGCGCTTCAACAGCAGCAACCTCCCCCTCCTCGGCAGGACATTCGCCATTTGTCAGAGGATTATCTGCTTGAATGTTTACACCACACTCTTCACAAAACTCATCTCCGTCGACGTTCTCGTAACCACAGACATGACATTTGGCCGGCATTCTCAGAAGCTCCCTTCTCGACGAAACGGCTCTATGAGCCTCACTCGACGAGCGTCCGTCCATCGCCGCCCTGCTGTTTGTCTTGGCAGGCGACTATAGTCTTTTTAACCAATCCCGTACTTACCATTCCCTCGTCTGCGATGGTCTTTCCAACTTCAGCAAAGGTCCTGGCAAGGTCGAGAGAATTGCGCTTAATCAGTATCTGTGCCTTGGAATCAATCTCCATGACAACAGTTTTGGCATCCATTGCATTGTCTCGCACCATCTCTATCATAGTCTTCAGCTCTTGCAGAGCGTTTAGCTCCTCCCATTCGCGCAAGACTTCGCGATTGATACCTTCTTTTATCTTTTTGCCTTCGGTAACGAACTTTACCACTATCTGACCGCCTAGCTCACGCCTCTCGGCAGATAAGACATCATCATAAGACAGTTCAACTTCACCAAGGCGAAACTCTCCTTCATTTCGAGGTTCGATTTCTAGGTCCAAAAGACACTTTTGCTCTGTAGAGGCAACTATCTCATCAAGCCTTACTTTTGTTGTGCGTCCGTCCTGGGTGAAGGGATAGCGGAAGTTGAGTTGCTTGAGTTTTGTTCCCTCAACGAGTGTTATGGCAAGTTTCACATCTTTGGCTATGATTGCTCGAAATCTATCCATTTCCCGCGAATAAACTTCTTTTATGTGCTCTGGACCTTCGATGAAATAGTGATTTCCGCCACTGTTGGCAGCAATGTCAGACAGTAAAACTTCATCGTAATCTTCACCAACACCGAGTGTGGATATGGCAACGCCCATATCTCTAGCCTTTTCTGCCAAAGAGAGGATTACGTCATCGTCAGTCTCTCCTTCAGTGGCTTCACCATCTGATAAAAAAATGAGTCGACTGAGACGCTTCTCCGAGAGGCCCTGGCTAACCTGCTCCAAACCGACCCTGAGAGCCTCATGAACATTTGTTGCTCCCCGTGCTCGCAAACGGTTTATCTGTTTTTTGGCAGCATCTTTGTCTGTTAACTCGCCCTTTTGCACCAAAACATCAACGTCAGAACCAAATGCAACAAGGGATAACATGTCTGTTGAGGCCAACTCATCTACGATAGCGCAGGCTGCTTCCTTTACGTTGTTCAAGGCAGCTCCAGTCATGGATGTGGAACGATCGACCAAGAGGACAACGTTTAGCGGAACATTTGCTACAGGCTCAGCTGACATGGCCTCTGCTTGGAGCAGTACTTTCAGCTTGCTCTTACTATCTGCCAATGCGTACTCATTACTCAGCGTCACTGCCAAATTGATCATTTTTTCACCTCTGCTCCACAGCCTGGGCAGAACTTGCTAGTCTCGCGAAGTTTTTTTCCGCACTGAGTGCAAAATCCAGGTCCATCATCACATACTTCTTGGGACGTCAAAGTTGGTGGTTTGGTGCTGAAAATGTAATCAACTTCAGCAAAGAGCACATGCATGCCATCGGCGAGCACTGTTGGTGCACTTATAATCTCGTTGTTCACAAGGGTCAAGTTTGGCGTACAGGTGTTTTCTACAAACCATTCTCCTTCGCTCGAGAAAAGACGGGCTTGCTCTGGAGCAAGCATAGAGTTCTTGAGGAACAAGTCACAATCACGACTGCGACCGATGGAATACTCAGGTTTTCCCACAAGAGGCAAAGTTGGCAACTCTTCATCCACAGGTACGAGCCAGGCAGGTTCTGTTTTTACACTCTCACCTGACTCATAAGCTTTATCTATTTGCGAACTTGCTTCGGCAGAATAGATGAAGAGCAACAAGCGCAAGCGGCCAATTTTGACGATGTCTCCGTTGCGTAGAGTTGCCCTTTCCACAGCTTCCCCATTGACAAAGAGCTGCTTGGCTTCTTTGCATAGAGTCAGCTCATAAATGCCCCACTCTTTTCGTTCAAGCGTAAAATGCTCTTCAGCAACGGAATCCTCGTGACGCAGAATTACAGAGCAGCTTTGTGCTCGACCCACAGTAAACACTTTTCTTTTGGGGAACTCGAGCCTTATGCCCTCTTCCCTACCTGATAGGACAACAAAACAAGGTCTTGTGAAACTACCAAAGAGTGAAAAGAAAGCCAAGATAGCAATGATAACCACAACAGCAGTGAGAGCCAACCATAACCACAAGGCAGAAGGGGGAACGACATGAGAGGTGAAAACCAGGGCAACCTGTCGTCCCAAACGGCGAGCTATGTCCTTGTACAAATCCTGTAATTCTGCAGGTGTTGGAGCAAGGAAAAAGAAACCTCCCGTTTTTGTTGCTACTCTCTCTAAGACCGATCTGTCGATTTCATGGCCCAAACCTACGCAAAAAACAGGTACCCGTGCACCTCTGCATGTGCCAATGGCCTCACCCTTGGATACGCCTCGTTGAGTGTTGTAACCATCTGTCAGCACAACGATGGCTTTGCGCCCCTTGCGGCTATTCATGGACAAGCCAGCATGTTCAATACACTCGAAAAGTGCTGTAGTGCCATTGGTAGTTAGACCATTTATGGCCTCTTTTAGCTGTTTTTTGTCGTTAGTGTAGTCACAGACCTTCTTGACATTAGTCCCAAAGGCTACGAGGCTGATATGGGCGTTTTCAGCAAGCTCGACAAAAGCTATGGCCGCTTTTTTTGTGTAAGCAAACTTGCGTGGCGGACGCCCCATGCTTGCTGAAACATCAAGGCCCAGAACGACACTGATAGGAGTATTACCAACAGGTTCGAGGGTAAAATCTTTCCTTTTTACCTTGTCTTGCTCGAGTTTGAATTCACTCTCACCTAGGTTTTTGATGGCTGTTCCCTTTTTGTCCGTAACAGAGACGATAACGCTGATTTTCTCAGGATCATCATCAAGAACCTGGTGAATAGTGAGTTTTCCCCTATTTGCCTCTAGGGAAATCTTGTGTGCTGACAATTTGAACCGTAATAGCCAATGAGAGAGCTTTCTGACGGCAAATGTACCCGAAATGGTCAATGTGAGGGCAAATAGAGCTGCTGTTACGATGGCTATTTTTGTCGTCCTTCGTAACTTCTGCTGCCAAAGGGCATTTTCCTGGGTACTCACGGCTGACCTCGTCCGTAACTTTGTCACGTTTTTTACACCTTAGATCACTAATGGTGCTTACAGCCAACCCGACCTTGCCAATTTGGGCGGACAACGTTACCATTGTGAGCCAATTAAATGAATATGAACCTTAGGAGGGTGTAAGGATTATGAGATTAGTCTCTACGTTACTGTTAGTATCTATTGTTTTTGCAGGCTCAGTTTATGCTGCAGGACAGGATCTTGTCTCGCGTGGCGAACGCATGCTGCAAGCTGGCAACCACAATAAAGCTGCAGCCTATTTCAAAGCAGCCATCATCCGTGATGTCACTGATGAAGCTGCATGGGCCGGCTATCGCAAGGCAGTTGTGGGTCTGGAAATGGGTAAAAGACCTATAGTCGCCCCCAAACCGGTGACACAGGCAAAACCTCAGCCAGTAACTCCTGATATAGCGCCGCTACCACAACCCATAACACCTGTTGTGCCCAAGATTGACCCAACCAAAATCTCTCTCGACGACCTCACATTGAAGCTCTCGGGTCCCAAACCAACAGTCACACCAGCAAATCCAGGATCCTTCGATTCCTACAACTCTTCACAAATTGCTCCTTGGAAGGGCCTGAGTGTCTTTGACATTGTTGACCCCACCTTGATGGATAGTCCAAACCGTGCTCGACAGCGCTTCATGGCTGAAAGAAAGAAACTGACGAACGCAAAACGTACTCGCTCTCAGCTTGGAGTAGAAGCAACTGTCACCTATTACACAAAGAACCTTTACAAATATTTGGCAGTGCACATGGCCTCCCAAAACGGTTGGACTTACAAACACACAGAGATGCAATATGTGCTCATGTCAAAGTTTGCCCGTAGATACCACGAATTCTCTATCGAGCTGCGCGAAGTATCTTCTCCACGCCGCTTCCCTTATGTCAAAGACATAGCCAAACGCACATACCTCCAGGACGATGCTGGCAACAGGTACAATGTTGTCAAACATGCAGGCCCCTCCCAGGCAAACTTGAAGAAAGCTGACAATTATTCAGTTTGTTTCCCCCTCAAAGACAAAGATGGCAAACCCATCACCGACAAAATCAAGAAGCAATTCTTCATCATTATCAAAGGTCTCGATGACAATAGAGACATCAAGAAAATTGCCTTCAACAAGGAAGTTTTGCTGAACAGAGATAAATAGAGCGATAAATCGAAAGCGGGCTGCAGCTTGCAGCCCGCTTTTCTTTTACTTCCTTTTTTTCTAATTGACCTTCGTCGATAACATGATGAGCCATTTTGTAACAAAGCTAATAATAGATAGAGTAAATTAGAATCAGAGGAGTCTCATGACGGACAAAGGAACAAAGAGCATATTTACACTAGTTTGTGTCTTTTTGCTGCTGGCAGCTGCCTGCCAGGAGGCCGCTCTAGCCATTCCGCCATCGAGACCAGACCTCTATGGTTCGAGGCTTCCAGTTGACAAGCCTGATATGTCCATCGCTTACAAAAGGGCGAGTCCCCCAGCTCTATATATGACCAAAGTTCGTTACGACCGTGCCGACAGGAATACGATGAGGATGAAACCTGCTTTGCCTGCTATTTATTCAGTTAAACTGAGGGGCGACAAATTCGACTTTTCCCTGAAACGCAAGAAAGCAACACCTGCCGCCCTCTATTTCAACCGACTTCGCTCAGATCGCTTCGATTTCTCCCTCAAGAGTATGTCTCCTACCAAGGCCGATATTTATGCTGATTATGTCAAACCAGCCAAACGCGGTGATTTGGACTTGCGATACAAAGCTCGTACTCGTGCTAACCTCAGTACACGTTTCATGAAACCGCAAAGACCAGCCATTTATTTGGAGCGCAAATCTCCAGATAGGCCCGACTTAAAACTGTAAAAGGAAGATTGGAGTTCGAGGTGAACAAACAATCAATATTAGCTACCATTTGCCTCTTACTCCTCTTGACCAATGGAGCCACGGCTTCCCCCCGCCCTTGGAAAGAAGTGCGATCCTGGGCTTACCAATTGCAGCATCCCAAACCCCATCAGATTGCAGCTAGCCCATATGATCTCGTTGTCATTGATTACTCTCGTGATGGCTGTAACGATGGCAGATTCACTCGCCAAGAAGTAGAACAAATGAAAAAAAAGGGAGGAAAACGTCGCCTCGTGGTGGCTTATATGAGCATAGGCGAAGCTGAACCATACCGTTTTTACTGGAAAAAGGGATGGAAACCGGGACATCCCCAGTGGCTCTTGAAACCAAATCCTCGTTGGCCTGATAACTATCGCGTCAAATATTGGGATCCCGAGTGGCAATCCATCATATATGGAAATGAAAACAGCTACCTCGATCAAATAATTGAGGCAGGATTTGATGGTGTCTATTTGGACATCGTTGATGGTTACGAGAAATTTGTCGCCAAAAGACCTAGAGCAAAAAAAGAGATGAAAATGTTCATTCGCGATTTGGCAGCTTATGCGCGAATAGTAAAAGGAGACAAAGATTTTGGCCTCTTCCCACAAAATGCTCCTGAGCTTCTGACTGACAAAAAATACCTCGATTTGCTCACGGGAATTGGTAAAGAAGAGGTCTATTATTTCGACACCGATGACGAAACGGGTGAAGAAGATAGGCAATGGGACGAAGAGCTTCTCGACAAGGTTGTAAAAGCTGGCAAGCTAGTTCTTACAGTAGATTATTGCCATGAACGAGAACACATAGTCGATACCATCAAAAGAGCTCGTAAAAAGGGATATATTCCTTATTGCACTGATGTCGAATTAGACCGGCTGACAAAACACGACGAGAAGGCACTGTTAAAAACTGGCGATTAAAAGACAATCGCCAAGAACAGCTTTACAGCAAAATAGGCCAAGGCAGTCTTCACTGTTTCTGGAAAAGCGTGTAACAAAGAAGGTTTCACGTGGCTTACTGTCAACCGTCCCTCTTCATAACCCGTCTCCAATATGTGCTCTGCCTTTGGAAGGACATATGTTGCACCAATGTGGTTGGCAAAAGACTCAGCATTTGCGCAAGCCTTGGTAAATCCATCGTTGTCTCGTTCAAAATCCGTAAACTGAGTGATTTCGCCTCTTTTGTTTATCAAGGCAACGGCATATATCCACCAAACGCTATAACGACTCTGCCGCTGTACAGCCATCACCGTTACAACAGGAATGTCCGAAAAACTGGCCACATCATATTGCCAACGGAGCTGCCGCCAAGTAGCAACAAAACGAACTTTTTGGCTTTCGTTATCGACTTCAAAACCTGTTTTGAGCCATATACTCGTCAGACCTGAAACCAGTCCCAAGGTGACAGTAATGGACATAATCCATGGTGGCAAATCGATGAAAAAAGCCATGAGCGTCCACATGCAGCCAAGAGAACAACCAGCAGAAACCACATCAGCAAATAATGTCTGAGCCTCAAAGCTAACTAGAGGATCAGCCAGAGAGACGGCTTTCCCTCGCACATCTAATGATGGACCATCGTTT
>CAZXTJ010000363.1:0-8431 GCA_964643655.1 uncultured bacterium | reverse complement strand
TCTTTAAAGGGTGCATAAGCCAAATAGTATGTGAGATAAGGAATGGGCGGTTTATTGTCCCACACACCAGCATAAAGAGCACGCCCTTCACTCATATGATGGGCCATGGACAAAAAGATGGAGCAATCAATGGTAATGGGACAGGGGCGATAAGCTGCCACTGCTGCAAAGAGCGCCAAGACCAACAAAAAAGCCTGCAACTCTCTTTTCGCCAGCACCTTGGTCCCTTTCACAAATCTTCAACTTCAGAAAGCTCTATCTTTTAAGATATCAGTGCAAGATTCTCCTGTAAAGGCAGCAACAGTGGTATTCTGAAACCACAATGAATGAAGAGAATGCAGGAAAAATCAATAGTAGAACTAAGCAGCTGATTCTCCTACTCCTCCTACTTGCCTCACTCCTCTTACTGGCTGCTCGTTTGCACACATATGACGAACCTTTTCAGAACGATTTGACCTTTTATTCACTCGTTGCCCACGAGATGTTGGCAGGTAAAAAACTCTTCGTAGACGTTTGGGACCATAAACCTCCAGCCATCTTCGTAACCTACGAGATAGCAGAACTCATAGCTGGTTTTGGCCCAAATGCTATGTTTTTGCTCTCATTTGTTCCGTCTCTACTGTGCCTTTTGGGTGTCACTTATTGCCTTTACCGCTTTTGTAAAAGTACTGTGCCCAAAGCTGACAGCTTCACCATCCTGTCAGCTACAGCAGTCGTCGCCTTTCTCTGGGCCATACAATCTGGAGATCCCCTTTTAGAGGGAAACCAGGCAAACACTGAACTCTTTCAATGTGTGGCCAAAATCTGGGTTTTTGGCCTCGTCCTCTCGACAAATTCGCAAAAAAAACGCTGGCTACGATTTTTCGTCATTGGTCTGCTGTGCACAGTTGCCTCTTTTTACAAACAACCAGCTGTAATCTTTGCTGGTGCTCTAGCTGCCGCCTATCTACTCTATGAGCTGCAAAATCCTTCAGCAAATGCAACGACTGCAGTGCGCCAAGTATTACTTGCTGCGGCCGTTGCAATTGTGGGCTGGCTTCTGATGCTCTTATATTATTACCTCTGCGGCCGATTTACACCCTTCTGGGACTCCATCGTTACCTACAACATGGCCTACTCGGCCTCTTCTGACGGCCTTTTAACGCGTATAGTACGTACCATCGCTTCAGGCCATCTCTTTCCCATGCGACACACTGTCTTTCTCGTTCTCGTCACACTTTGGGGTGGAATTCTGGGATTGCGTCGCAATGACAAGGCAAGACGAACTTGGATGCTGCTTTTTGTTTATGTAGTCTCGCAAGTTGTCGAAGTAGCTTTACCAGGCCGTTTTTCACACCATTATTACTTTCTGCTCTTCCCACCTTTTGTTCTTGGGGCAGCCTTTGCGATGGTGGAGATTAGTCTGCGATTCAACTCCCGCCAGGGCACGGTTGTTCTTGCTCTTTTGCTCCTTCTATCCTCTTGCTGGCTCCAGATGCCCTTCTACCGCCTTCCCTCCAAAGCCTGGCCCAAAATCAAATATCCTTGGTTGGAGTTTGCTGAAACTCGTGACCAAGCTTGGCAGCTAAAGGGAGTTCTCAAACCTGACGAAGTCTTGTATCAATGGGGCGGAGCAACGGGTCTTTATTATTACCTTGGCAGGCGTCCACCAGTATCCATCATTTATGCTTTTCATGCCCAATATGGACCCATTCGCGACACTTTGGCCAAGCGCCTTCTTGCTGAGCTGCAAGCACGGCCACCAGACATGATTGCCGTTGTGCAGCATCTTTCCTTTTTTAGCCCTGTCGCCGATTGGATTATGGCCAACTATGTGCCTCTGTCCAAGATTCCACTGAAGAGTAGAGTCGCCTTTTTTGGTCTGCGCGGCTCTCGCGTTGCCAAAGAGTATGGTGGAATTGAGATGGAGGCAGTCGATGTTACGCAGTCATTGAAACCTTCGGCCTCCAAAGTTTCTACAGGGAGAAGACTCACTTTTCTATGCGAGGGCAGCGCTTCTGGAGTTGTCACCTCCTTGCCTTCAGCCCCCTATGTCTGTGCTCTCAGATTACGCTACGGCATTGAGTTTTCGGGTAGTGGAGCCGGTGCTGCTTTCGTGAGATGGAAAGAGTCGGGCAAAGAACGAAGTCTGATGTACTGGCTAGAGCCTGGCATGGCTGAAAAGAACTATTACCTCTGGCTTTGGGGACGCCCTGAAGAGCTCAAAATATTCCCCCACTTGACTTCAAGTAAGTTTGCCATAGACAAATTGGAATTACTCGTTGCCAAAGATTTTGACAAAGTAAAGTTGAACCATTGGCAGCTCAAGGCTCGAGGCCAACAGCCGCCCTCCCCTCGATGACGCGTCGTTGTTCTGAGCTCAAGGGTTCGAGAATATCTATTCCACTTATCGGAATAGACTCTAGTTCCTTTGTTAGTTTTAGATAATCTGGATTTATCTCCTGCAGCTTCTCGAGTCTTTGCTCTAGCTTCCAATTTTCCCACAGATAGTCTGAATGTGAAGCTTTCCGAATGGTGACATTACATTCATAGATGAGTCCAACTATACGCAGATGGTTGGCTATCGTTTTGTTTTCTGTTTGTCTTTCACATAGCATGGCTAGTTTGCGCAGATTACGATGATAACTGAGCACCTTGTCTCCTTGGGCCATTCTAGCCAAGATTTTAAAGGCTGCCCTATGAACATTCGAGTAAGCCAACCAAGCTTCCTTTTCAGGAAGAGCTGTTGCAAGATATCTCAATGCTGATGTGATAGCTTCCACACACTCTTTTTTTCTGTCGCCATTGAGATATATTCGTCCCAGCAATAAACCTTGAGCTGGCTGCACGAGAGGTTGATTTATCAATAATCTTTCGAAACGTTGGTTTATTTTTTTGCCACTAGTGGAGATTTCACAACTTGCAGCAGTATCAATAAAGTCTAAGTACCCTTTCAACATTGGGTCTTGCTCGAGGATTGATATCTGCTCATTGGTCTTTTGCATGAAATTAGGCCACTGTTGTTTGGCTGCATAAATAGCCAACCGCCAGGGTTGCCCCTTTTCAATTCCAGCACCCCATCCATATTTATTGAGCGGTGTTTCAATGGGGCCTGTGGAACGATGAGCAACGTGTAGTGCGGGCCCAATGGCGAGCAAGTTATAGATTGCCTCAGGATGAGTATTTGGGGAAAGTGAGGCTACAACTAGTGCCCAATAACCCCGACGAAAGTGAGAGATACATTTTTGTGCTTCTCCTTTGAACAGTTTGGGACGTTTCTGCCTCTTCGTCCCTAGCAGCACGGACTCACCTAGTTTTTTTTCATCGAGGGAAAAACGTCTGAGATTGTCTTTCGCATCTGTTCCTTCTTTTAGAGCATTTTTTGCGAAATCGAATAGCTCTCGACACAGTTTTTCATAACTTTCATTAAGGTTTTCAGACTTTTGATTATTCGCCAAATGTGGCTTTAGCAGAGCTTTTAAATGAGTTTGTTCTTTCTTGCTAAAGTATGGATGGTTAGAAGCCACTTGCAACGCTGGCACCATGTCTTCATATGTTTTAAGAGCATGTTTGTATTTGCTGAAGTCATCATTTTTTAGATTTTGCGCTGCCCTGAAGCAAGCAAGAGCCCTTATGAAGAGTAAACGCAGCTGCTGACGAATGAACTTTTCTTTGTCATCAAAAAAATGTTCGTCCAACGATTGGGCACTAGCGATGAGTTCGTCTTCAATCTCATTTTCTGCTCTTGCAGCCATTGCCAACATTTCAAGAAGCAAAGTCTCTGTGCGCAAACCATCTTCGCTGGGTGACTCATCTTTTCTACTCTCACGAAATTTGTGGAGGAGTTCACGGGCACCCTTCCGGAGCTCAGTCCATCGTTTATAACGACGAGCAATGAAAAGAGGCAAAAGTGGAGAAAAGGTCGATTTACTTTTTTGCTCATGAGAGATCTTGGCAACGACCGTGGCAATGTTTACTTTTTTGGTCGCTAGTTTTCCGACGTATTCATTAAAAGAATCACTGACATGCAAGAGCAATGAAGCGTCTGGATTTCTCAACTCCATTTTACTCACATCCACCAGCTGACTCTGAAAGTCATTCTTTTTGTTCTCTGCTGTGGAGCTGAAGGGACCGATGAAAAATAGAGCAGACAATATGCAGAGGCACAAGACAGTGAGAGCTATGAGTATGCTCTTTTTGTTGTTGTTTCTTTGTGTCGTAGCAATGCGGCCTTCACTACTAGCAGAAGACGACAAAGCCGTTCGCACCTGAGACTTGTCCACTCCTTTTGTGATAGTACCCTTGTTTGCTCCTTTGGTGTGGGCTGCTGTTTGCAAGCCTGTAGCCTTTAACTGTCCACCAATGGCTGAACTGCTAGCCACAGCCATTTCCAGTTTCTGCAAGAACTCCTTGGCACTTGGTCTCTGCTGTGGATCCTTGTGTAAAGCTTGTTCCAACACTAGAGCCATCTGTGGTGGAAAACCAAAAGCTTGCAGATGTCCACGACGGACTGGTTGCTCTATCTGAGCTTTGATGATTTCTCCAGCTCTTCTACCTTTAAATGGTAAACGACCGGCTACGGCCTCAACGATGACAACAGCTGCGCTATAGATGTCTCCCGCCTTGGAAAGAGGATTGCTTGCAGTCGCCAAACGTTCTGGAGCCATATAACCAGGAGTACCCCAGGTAGCACCTGTTTTTGTGTGAGCTTCTCGCCCTTCGAAAGCAGCTAAACCAAGATCTCCAAGCTTGTACGAACCGTCTCCACTGTCAAAGATGTTTTCTGGTTTGATGTCACGATGGACTACATTGACTTCATGCAATGCAGCCAATGCCTGCAAAAGTGGACGGGCTACTTTGGTGGACACATTGCGCCAGCCCAAAGCACCAGCAGGACCTGAAAGACGTTCACGCAGACTTGCGCCAATCAAAAACTCCAGGGCAACATAAGGACCAAATTTGTTGTCGTCTCCCCAGGCCAAGACTTTGACAAGAGCTGGATTTTCCACTTTGGCAGTTGCTCTGGCTTCGTCACGCAGGCGTTTGGCGGCCTCCTGCCAAAGTTGGGGATCTTCTGCTTGCCCCTTGAGCAGCATTTTTAGGGCAACGACAGAGCCTTTTTTGTCTTTGGCGCGAAAGACGGCTCCCATACCCCCGTGGCCTATGAGTTCTTCGAGAACAAAACCGTCACCAATGACCGTACCTGCTGACGGTAAGGTACCCATCCCCCTATTGTCACCTACCTCGGCGGTTGGTAAAAACGGCGTTTTTTCACCGTTGCATCACCAAATATTGGACTCAAGTCGAGCACTGCTTTGGGAAAGTCCTTTGAGATGGAGAACTCGCATGCGTCATCAGGCATTGCGCCTTCGCCGCCTTTTCCGTCAGTGATCATGACGGCGTCTTTTTTATTCACATCATAGACAGTGTAAGTATATTTCCCAGGTTCGAGGACGAGCATATGGGGGAATGGATCACCAAAGACCGAATATGCACGGGCTTGTTTGAAGGAACCATCAAAAACCACATCCCCCATGGGTTGTTTCTTTACTCGCACCTTCATACCTTCATTGACGTGCCTTGCCCATTTGTCTGGCAATTTAAAGGTGACTGAGCCCAAGAAAAAGCGCGGCACCGTGTTTTCTGTTATGTGCAGAACTTTATCGAAATAGGAAACTTGCAGCTCTTCAGCATTGGCGCGAAAGCGATAATAGTGGCCTCTTTTTACTTTACCCAAATTGCGACTTATCCCCTGCCCATCTTGAGAAACATAGTCTTCACAGACCAAGGTTCCATCCGGCTTTTGAAAGAGAACCTTCACACGTGGGAAAAACTCTCCACCCTCAAAATCAACGTATACCTTGAAGTCGCTCTCTTCACGACGAGCAAGTTGTGTAGGTGCCACTGTAGGTGCCACAGTAGGTTTCACTGTTGGAGGTTTGGCAGTTGCTTGGGCAGATGTTGTTACTGGATTTGCTGCTGTAACTGTTGGATGGGCTACCGTCGCCGTTGGTTTAACGGCTTTGGTAGGCGCCGCTGTGCCCACATTAGTAGAGGTGGGCTGAACAGGACCACCTGTCGGTTCAGGACCGTCATAACGTACGGTAACCTTGGGCTGCTGACCACAACCAGCATAGACAAATGACAACATCACGAAGGCGAGAAAGTAAAAACGCGCCATTGGATACAAGCTCCTCTCTGCTATGACTTTAGCATGGGTAAAGCCACAGCTGAGTAAGGACTTCGTTAATTCTCGTGTTTTTCCTTATGGGCCGACTGTCACGAGAATCTTCTTATTGAAATTCAGGTATTTCTTGGCTGCAGCCAAAACGTCATCAGCTGTCATTGCTGCAACTTTTGCATTCTTCTCGAAGGGGAACTTCCAGCCTGTACCAAGCAACTCGTGATAGGCAAATGTGGCTGCAAGGGCTCGGTTTTCCTGCAAATCGATTGCAGTTGCACCGACGACTTTATTGATAGCACGCTGCAAGGTATCGCGGTCAGGCAATTTGACCTGAGAGTCTTTGAGCTCTTCTTCCAAAGAGGAGATTGCCTCATCAGTTCTTTTCGGATCAGTGACCAAATAAAAGAGCTGACTCTGCTTTTCAGAACCAGAAGAGTGCCAACAGCCAACCTGATAAGCCAAGCTCTTTAAACCACGAAGGTTTCTGAACAAACGGTTGCCCATTCCACCGACTACATTGTTGTACACCTCGAGGGCCAGCTCGTCATCAGAACCAAAGTCAGCACCCTCAAAGCCCAAGAGAATGAACATCTGTTTTTTTCCAGGCTCAGGGAACTTCTTCTCTTTCACCTTTGTAATCGTTTTGGCTTTTGCAGGTCCTGTGAGACCGCAACGGCTCTGCCAAGCTCTCATTTTGTCGTTGAATTTTTTCACGACAGCTTCTTTGTCCACGTCACCAACGATGGACAAAACAGCATTGTCAGGCGTACAGGCTGCTTTGTAATAACGGAGGAGTTCAGCACGTTTGATGGCTTTGACTGACTTTTCCGTTCCCAAGCTAGAGCGACCCCATGGATGGTTTTTCCCAAAACGCACTTCCTTGAAGTTGAGTAGTGCATTGCTAAAGGGCTGATCTCGCTCTGTTTTTACAGCAGCCAATTGCAGACGACGCTGTTTTTCTACCTCTTTTTCAGGGAAAGTCGAGTTCATGACAACATCGGAAAGAACATCAACAGCCAAGTCCAAGTGATCCTTGAGAACAATGGCTCGAACACCGAAGATCTCTGAGTAGACAACGACGGGAATTGAACCGCCAACGTTTTCAAAACTCTCTGCAATCTCTTCAGCCGTACGTTTATTCGTTCCTTTGACCAACATCTCTGTCATAAAAGAGACTGTCCCAGGACTATAGTTTTGCTCATAGCGCGTACCGCCTTTAAATGAGATGGCTATAGCCACGAGAGGCAAGCGAGGACGTTCATAGACGAGAGTTTTCAAACCATTACCTAGTTTTGTCTCCCAAACCTTTGGCATATGGGATTTTTCGCCACTGCCACGTTTGTTTGCGCGCTCTCGAAGCTGAGCCAGCAGTTCTTTGCGAGACAATTTTTTGTCTTTGCCTTTGGCTGCCTTGCCAGCTTTTGTGCCTTTGGGTTTGAAGACTACTTTGTTGCGACGCTGGGCTACGAGGTATTTACGCGCTGCTGCACGGACTTGTTCTGCCGTTACTTTTTTGATTTCTGCGTCGTAATAATCATCAAATTCTGGATTGCCCACTCTCAATTCGCTCGAACCTATTGAGCCTGCAATACCCTCTATTGTCTCTCTCTGTCGAACAGTTCCAGAAACAACGATTGCCTTGGCTCGATTGAGCTCTTTATCTGAAATGGGGCCATTTTTCAGTTTCTCGAATTCCTCTTCAACCATTTCAATGGCTCGCTCAAGTTTGTCATAATCACAAACGAGGGTAACAAGGAAAAGACCAGGATCTTCCGGTGTCCAGTTGGAAGTAGCTACGCTTTCAACGATTTGCTCTTTCTCAACGAGACGACGATAAAGACGAGAGGTTTTGCCACGACCAGCAATGAGGCTGAGCACGTCTGTGGCAAATAGGTCTTTGTGGGTCATAGACATAGATGGATATGCTAGATAACAGCTTGTTTTCTTGACAGCAAACTCGCGTTCCATCTCACGGGGAGCCACCTGAAGGGGCTCAGTTTCATAAACAACAGGCTTCAGGGCACGCCTTTTCCAAGGGCCAAAGGCCTTTTCTACCTTTGCCTTGGCCTCTTTGGCATCAAAATCACCAACAATGACACAGATGGAGTTATTGGGGACATAACGGTCCTTGTAATACTGAACCAAATCATCTCGAGTCAGTGAATTGAATAATGATAAATATCCAATGACAGGAACTCGAAAAGGATGTTTGAGATAAGCTGTGGCCATTGTTGTTTGCCACAACTGGCGTCCTGGACTGTCTTCGCC
>CAZXTJ010000362.1:0-8453 GCA_964643655.1 uncultured bacterium | reverse complement strand
CTGCTGGGTACCTGCAACCCTATTCCTGCTAGGTCTACCAATGGGAGTACTCGGTCTCTACACCTTTTACGTGGCTTATTGTGGACTGCGCTATTTTTTCGCCTGCAAAGGCTGGCGGCTCTACCTCAATTACCTTCTCTGGATTGCGCTCTTTGCCATGCGTTATTTCGTCTGCAAAAAACTCGTAGGTTTTTGAAAAACCGCTATTGCTCTTCGAAACCAGCGTCAGCAACAATATTCAGCACGTGTTTGGATAGCTCACTCCACTGCTGAGCCCACTCTTTTTCCACTTCACGTTCACTAAACATCTTCACAAAGCTTGGAAAATCTCGCAGCCGCAAATAGATGGTCCTGCGACAACGTTGCATGTCAGCCAACATGGGCGAGAAATAGGCAAAATTATCCGTAAAATCTGCAGCCGTGCGACTATCCACTTCAGCATCGGCCACCATCTGCAGGACAACGTCGAACCAATCCTGATTGTCCGAAGAGAGCAATGGAGTCCACCACTTTTCAGTAATCTCCAAACGAGCCAAGCGAACTATGTCCAAAGCCTCAGCCAAGGTCACTAGTTCACCTCCGCAGCGTTGGCATTCATCTTCAGCTGCCAACAAACAGGTTGGGCAATATTCGGCCTGCTCATCTTGTGAAGTGGCAAGAAAGTGCGACATTTGCTTCACATAAAAGACCTCGTCGGCGCACTCCTGCACCTCTTCTTCCTCTTTGTTCATCTCCTCGACCAAATCATCGAGGCACTCTTCGCAAGCATCCGTATCAGGGTCCACATCACGACCACAGCGAGGGCAAGTCCCCTCATCAGTGGGGCCATCCCACACCTCTTTGGGGCCACTTTCCACATATGCTTCTGCTGCATTTTCAGCCAGAGCCACGCGATCGTCTGCCAGTCGTTCACCAAGCAAACGCAGTCCAGCTTTGCCCTGCGCCATTTCGCAGCCACATTGGGGGCAGGTCGTCAAATCAGCTCTATATTCGGCAATACAATCAGGACAGATAGCCTCCGTCGAGTCTGCATACTCTTCTAAGAAAGTTTCGATTTTTAGGCGTGTGTCAGCGGACAACCGTTCGCTCACGGAGTCGGCCCCCCTCCGCTCGCATAGGCGAGCTTACTCGCTCTTGTGGCGAGCTTCGAATTGGATAAATGCACTAAGTGCGTGCTGTACGTAGTCAATCCTGACCTCGCGTGCCCTTTTGTTAAAAGAGCGTCGATACCCTGGATGGTACGCTGGCAATCGCCGTATTGCACGGGGAATGGCTCCAGCGCGCCGACCAGTTTTTACAAGACTGCGCAGTAAAAAGTCCACACCTTCTTTTACGGCGCGCGAAATTTTTAGTTTCAAAGCTCCCTGTTTTTTTGGCAAAAAATTCAGAGCCGCCTGCAAACCTTCGAGCCGAGTGGCTGTAGGACAGGTTCTCCCCGTCGGATCAAATCCGCCTTTAAAGTCATCGAACTCATATTTTGTAGGTTTGGCAGCCAAGATGGAGCGACACACTTGAGCAGCGTGGCTAATGATGAGCTCCTTCTTTGGCAAACTAGGGGCAGGCTTTTTCGGATAACGAAGCAAAATGCGCTCTGTAGCCAACAATGCCCAGTGGTCGGGCTCTACGCGCGTTCTTCCCCGGCGGAGCTTGGCCAAATATCCCATGGCCCTGGCAGCCCCATTGAACCAATTTGGGTTTTTATCGATTTCATAGAGCATTACAAGAGCAAGTGCCGCTTCACCTGGGTAATAAAGTGAAACGAAATTTGTGTCTTTTCCTCCTTCTGAGGGAATGTATTTGGAGAAGAAGGAGCCGTCATCACGCTGCATGAAGAGGATGAAATTGCCGAGTTTGCGCAGGTCCTCCAATGAGGTGCTGCCGGGAGCGGCACGTTCCACCGCAATGAGCCCTGCTAATCCCAACGCCGTGCCGCCTAGCTTGGTACAGAGTTCTCTGTCCTGCAAGGTGACTTGAGGTTTGGACCAAATGGCGAGCAAACCTTCCTGCTCATAAAGAGGTCCCATGGAAAACAGTTTGAGATATTTGGCTGCACTGAGCAGTGTCTCTTTTGTCTTCTGCGCTCGCTCTGCCTTTTGGTCTTTCACTCTGTCGAAATACATACCCAGGGCATACATGGTTCCACCGTGGCGAACGATGTTGTATCGAGGAACAGGCACCATTCCAGGTTCGAGATGGGTTCTATAGGTAAAACGGCCAGACTTACCACTTACTGAAAAGAGGTAATCAGCCATCAAGTCTATCGCTGAAGTGACCTCTGTTGCCCTCTTGGACTGTGCTCCCGACAGGGTGGTCGTCAGCAGCAAAAAGGCTAATGAAAGGTATAAAAACTCAAATTTCCTCTTCTTTCCCACAGAGGCCTCTTTCCAATTTCAACATAGAACCACCTTCCAATTTGCTCAGAAGTTCTAAGACTGACTGTTCGTCTTCACTCTTCTTCTCAAAAGGTGGAGTCAACTCTAAATGTGAACCCTTTTTTAATCGTGCCACGAGTACTAGTCTTGGTGCATTATCATTATTCGAAGTTACGGGACGGACTTCTAGTTGCTCCACTTCAGCAAGGGACACAACAGGCCATTCGTAGATCTCGCGGCCCAAGAGCAGTTTGGATTTTGTGAGCGCTTTTTGCGTCATATTCAGGTTGTAAGTTTCAGCACTCATTGCCGCCCAGAAGATTGATAGCAGTACTCCCACGGCCCCAACAGTTTTGAAATCACGAAAAATGGCTCCACCTGAAGGGGCTAGCGAAAGACCAAGAAAAACTGCGCAGAGCAGACATATGGCGAAAGTACTTTCGGTTACATAAAAAAGTCCCAAAAAGGTACCTGCCTGGAGGCGAGGAAAGGGAATTTTTCCGGTGAGTGGGACTGCTGCTGCAGAGGGTTTTTCTCTTTGACGACCAAACTTGTGGGAGCAAGCATAAACGGCACAACCACCATTATATTCCCAACAATCCCAGTGGTGGGGAGTGTCACATTCAGGACAAAGAACTGGAGCAGGACCAAGGGGCTCTCCACAAACGCGACAGGAAACTTCTTTTTTTTCGTTCATTTCATAGTTACACGGAATGACTTGAGAAAAACTTCCACATTCGTTTTGTCTGTTGCACTCTTGGGATAAACGGCCACCAATTCGTAGAGACGATGGTGGGCCATGAAGAGGCGCATTCTCATTTGGAAACGTGAGTCCTTGGGATCTATCAAAAACTCACGACCAGAGAACCCTGAAGTCATGACTTTTTTGATGTCGTGAGCTTTGCCTCCAGCTTTGGCTTCTGCGCCTGCCTGCACGCTGTCGAGTAGTTTTTCTGCCCCCAGTTTTTTAACATTCTCTTCTGGGTAATCAACGTGGGAGATGACGTAGTTAAAACCTTCGTCTTCAAAAGGATAAGAGTGTAGTTCCAAAAAGCCATACTCTGTGGAGAGGGGCTCTTTCGTAAACCTCGGAGCTCCTGCCGTCAAAACGACAAAACCACCCTGCGCTGATTTGTATTCACCCCAGGGAGCCTTGTCTCCAGCTAGTTTGGCAAACTTACTCGTAATCTGGAAGGAGTTCAAAAAACGTTCTGCATCGTCTTTGTATTCGCCTGTGGCAGGAGTAACGACGAGAGCTTGGTAAAACCTTTGGCCTGCCAAAAAGATGCGCGATTGAAAAAGTTGTTTGCCGTCTTTGGAGCGCATAGTGATGGCACGACCAGGATATTCACCTTGAGTAATCTTCTTTTCCGATTCCAACGTTGCATTGGCATCAGCCACACCACCATCGCGGGCACCAGAAAGAATGGAGGCTGCTGTCGTGCCTTTGACATAGGGCTTGGGATAATCCACATATCCAGTGATGAAAGAAACTTTTTTATAGAGGCGGTTGTGGAACACAACTTCCACAGGACCGATGGCCGTCTTGATTACTTTGGGCATTTTCGTGGGGAGCTCGGGCATGGAGACTTTGTACCCACCATCTTTACTCTCGAATTCTTTCCAAGGTGGTTTCATGCAGCCGCAATGAATGGAGAGGAAAAAAGCCAATAAACCCAAGAGCCATATTCTGTCTCGTGTAGAGGACAACATTTTCTCCTTACGTACTCAAAGTGACTCGATTTCGGCCACCCTCTTTAGAATTATATAGTGCTTCATCAGCGAGCCTAATGAGCTCACTTGCACTATCTGCCTGAGCTGGAAACTCAGCACATCCACAGCTGATAGTTACCTTCAAGGCTTCACCTTTGTGCATAATAACCGATTGTTCCACAGCCAGACGAAGTCGCTCAGCAACTTCACCGGCAGCTTTCACATCAGCTTCTGGGACGATGATGGCAAACTCTTCACCACCATAACGGGCTGCTATGTCCACACCTTCACGATGGTTCTCGCGAATGACGTCAGCCACCATGATGATGACTTCATCACCGACCTGGTGACCAAAGGTGTCGTTGAAAGATTTGAAGAAATCTATATCAAACATGACGAGGGATATTTTGCCCTCATAACGACGTGCCCTTTGTACTTCTGTCTCCAAACGGGCTTGGAAATACTTGTGAATGAAGAGTCCTGTCATTCCATCAGTGATTGCCTCTTCATAAAGACGTGCTTTCAACAGTGCAATGGCCACTTGATCGGCAACGAGCTGAACCAACTGAGCTGACTTTTCATCTACAGGTTGCTCACAATTGGCAACATTGATGACGCCCAAGATTTCTTTGTCCCCCTTGAGGGGCACACAAAGAAGGTTTTTCATGGTGCCATCTAGTTC
This sequence comes from uncultured bacterium, assembly GCA_964643655.1. Lineage (GTDB taxonomy): Bacteria > Muiribacteriota > UBA6191 > CAZXTJ01 > CAZXTJ01 > CAZXTJ01. The sequence continues at coordinate 3,686 of CAZXTJ010000362.1, read as the reverse complement.
TTTGTTCTCATAACGTTTGAAACGCTCGTCTTCAGAAACATCATTACTGTATTGAGGAACACCTTCACTAGCTGCTCTTCCGGCCAATCCCTCACCAAGGGAAAGTTGCACATATTCTTTGACTGTGAGCTCCTCTATCTCTTGTCCACGTGTGACAAAAACCTGTTTCAACTGAAGACCATCTTCGACGACCATCATTATAGAAGCTTGTTCAGCTTTTAGAGCCAAGGCAACGACTTCCAAAACACGAGAGAGCAAATCGCGACCTGTATGTTTGACGATGGCTCTATTGATGGAGTCCATCAAGGACAATTCATAAACCTTGCCATCGAGCTCTTCTAGGGTCTTTTTGATACGCACCCGCATGGTGTCAAAAGTCTCGGCAAGGAAAGAAAATTCATCACCACTATCAAGTTTCACAGCTTCTTCAAAAGAACCGTCACCAAGTTTCTGGGCACTTTGCACGAGGCTATTGATGGGACGTACGACAACCTTTTGCGAGAAGATGGCAGCGGCAAAGAGCGCCAAAGTAGCTGCAATGAAACCTATGCCCATCAAAGTAGTCCGCACAGAGAGCAAAGTTGCCTCGAGCGTTCGTCGGTCATGTAGAACAGCCACAAAAAAGGGCCCATCTGTAGTCATGACTGGACGAGATCGTAACCAATAGGGAGTGCCATCGACTTTGACAATCGTTCGGTGAGCCTTTTGCAAAGGAATACGTGGCCGCGCCCGTTTGGAACCAGAAAAGAGCGTTGCTGCAAGGACTCGACATTCTTTGTTTTTTTCGTCGAATATGAGCACATTGGTTTTGACGATATTCTTGATCTGATCAGCAAAAGAATCGTTCGTACTAAAAGACAATGCCATAGCTGCGATGGGTTTGGCCGACTTCTCATGGTAAATGGGCTGAGCCGAGGTGACTTTGATGGTTCCACCTTCTCGCCGCACGGAAAGTGGCATCTCACCAGCAAGGGCACGGGCGATGGCCTCTGGGGCAGCTACGAGTTCATTCCCCTGTTTCCTTGGCACGACGGCCAATAAATCCCCCTCCATCGTGACCACTTCAATGACTCCGCCAAAGAGGTTGAGTTCTTGCTCACGACGGAGTTCCTCGAGCCTATCAAAAAGCTCCATGTCATCACCAGCAGCAACGGCCTCTCTGATACGCGGAGAACGAGCTATGGCCGCAGCCCACTTGCCCACTCTTTGGAAAGATCTGTCTACCAATTTGACGGCCAATTCTGCCGATGCATCAACACGTTCGAGAAGTGATTTGTTCATACCCTGTTCAACGATTGCATCAATGAGCTGCAGCGCTACGACAAAAGGTAACAAGATGACGAGGAGAAAAAGGAGGCCCAACTTCCACTTCACGGAATGTGCCCCCTGCTCTTGGCAGAAATTCCCTCAACTGCCGTTGATACTTTACGCAAAATGACATCTGGAAGCTCCTTGCGCGTAAAAGAGCGACTGAGAGCCCAGTTCATCTGCTGCCACACTTGGGCCATCTCAGGTCCATTGGGCATAGAAATAGCGCTTTTGGCCTGCCTGTAAAATACCTGCGCCCTTTGGGGAATGGTCTTGTCCTCATAAACTTTCACAGCTGTGGGCATGCGTCCCAGCCTATCGAGGGCACGTCTTTGTATGGGCAAAGAGGTAAAAAAATCTATCAACTTCCGTGCCTCTTCAGGCTCTTGACTCGAGCGAGTAATGGCAAAACCGTTAATCCCAACAAAGGGTTTTGTTTTCTGTCCTTTGGGCAATAGGGGCAAAGGAGCAACAGAGGCTTCCACACCGCTTTGTTTTATACGTTCCCAATCCCATGGCCCCGTCATAATCATAGCCACTTTGCCAGAACAGAAGAGGTTCACCATGGCCGAATGGTTGGCTTTTAGGGGAACTATGCCATCTCTTTCTAGATTTAGAGCAAAATCCACGGAGTTGATGGCTTCAGCTGAAGAGAGGGTGCAACGCCCCTTTTGGTCAAAGAGCTGGGCTCCGAAACCAAAAAAGAAAGGAGCGTGATAATAGAAGTTTTTGTTGTCATACAAGAAAGGAATAATCTTCTTTGTTGCTGCCAAGCGCCGCCCCATTGAGATGAGTTCGACAAAGTTCTTGGGCTGAGTTTTGACGAGCTTTCGATTATAGATGAGGGCCACAACACCAAAAGACATGGGCAGACCATAGAGTGAACCATTGTAGGTGAGCCCCTCTACGCCTTGCAGAAGCTGCTCCTCATTGGGTTTTCGCAAAGGCCGGAGCACCTTTTTAGTGGCTAGCTCGCCTATCCAATCGTGGACGAGAAATACCACATCTGGCTTAGTGGCTGAAACTGGCCGACCCAGAAGTTTTGGTTTCAAATCAGCAAAAGTCGTTGAAACAAAATCAACGGTCACAAGTGCATGTTTTTTTTGATATTCACCAACGGCACATTTGTAAAACTCTAGCTCGCCATCTGATGCATCGAGCCAAATGGTCAAGTTGACAGGTTTCACTGTTTTCGGCCCCTCGAGACAGCCGAGCAAAACGAAAGCCAAGCCTAGAGGGACAAACAGGCACAAAAACAGCCATCTTCGCCTATTTTGACCAACTTTTTTCAAAGAAACCTCCAGGGTCAGTCTACTTTTTTTTCGCTCCAATGGAACTTTTTTACTCAAAAATTCGTAATACTATATAGAAGGGGATATATATGTCTTTTTATAGATTTATGATTTTGACCGCAATAGTGGTCGCAAGCGTTTCTATCACAATGGCTGCTGACGGCCTTGACGACGTGCTCATGCTCGATAAACGAGCTGGTCGTGTAGTCACCGTACCGAACAATGAAAACGATGTTGGATTGTTCAACAGCACCAATTCTGGCTCCGGAACTGAAATGGGCAACTCCACTGACGAGAGCGACAACAAAAGCACCACACCAGGCTCTGACTTCAAAGTTGAAGAGACTAACAGCCCTGATGGTCGTGGTGGCTGGCAGGCAATCTACGTAGGTGAGAAAAATGTGCAGAACCTGCCCCCCAATTGCCTCGACTCTGGTTCCATCAAAACCTGGAAAAATAGCAAAGGCGAAGTCATCGCTGTCACCTATCGCGACAAGCTAAATGCAGCCTATCGGGGAAATGGTTATCTCACTGACATTCCTCAAGAAGCGTCCATTCAAAAAGTGCTCGATGAAGGCGACAAAGTGCGCATCGTTTGGAAGAAAAAAGATGGCTCTCTCGCCTCCTGTGTCGTTCCCTCACTGTCTCGCATCAACAAACCCATCTCTTGGAAAGATTCGTCTATCGAAACCTCCTCACCCTATTCGGGCGATGATGGCAAAGGTGACGATGACAAAGGCGGAGACGATGATGACGATGATGGCGAAGGCGGCTCGTCAGACAACGGTGAAGAAGGCTCAGCCACAGGCAGAGGCGACGATGACGACGACGATGATGATGACGATGACAGCGGTTCCACCTTCAACGAACCTGAACCCGAACGTGAAGCTCTGCCAGATCCTCCTGATAACAGTTTTGGTGTCCACCCATGGCTCGACGATGCAACAGTCAAAGCAATCGTCGAAGAGGAAATCGCCAAAGCTCAGGGCGCTTACACTGGTCCCAATGGCACTCAGCTCAATCAATGGGGTGCCGTCGTTGGCACGAATAACAACACGATTATCTCCCAAACAGGTGGCATTGATG
>CAZXTJ010000361.1:0-8458 GCA_964643655.1 uncultured bacterium | reverse complement strand
TAAGGGTTGCTTGAGGGGATAGAAAAATGAGCAAAAACACAGTTGGAAACGGAATCCTGGGATTGAATGGTCTCGGTCGCATTGGCAAACTTGCCCTTTGGTACAACGTTGCAGCAAAAAACTACGAACATATATTTGTCAACGTAGGACGAGAAATCGGCAAAGACTTCGACGCCTTGTTACATTATGTCTCCAGCGATTCGTCTTACGGGAAACTAGACCGTTTTTTGGGTGGCTTTAATGGTCAATCTGTTTTGTCCATTGTGGATAGAGAAGATAGAACAGTGGACATAGATGGTGTGCGAGTTACCTTCCTACAGCAAGAAAGAAATCCCAAGGATATTCCCTGGAGAGCCAACGATGTTCGACTCGTGATTGACTGCACAGGAAAGTTCATTGATCCCACTTTGCCACCAGACAATCCAGGAGGAAGCCTCAGTGGGCATTTGGCTGCAGGTGCACGCATTGCCTTGAATAGTTCTGCCTTCAAAATAAAAGACAAAGCAGCCCAATTGCCTCCCTCAGCTGCCACATTGATGTTCGGCATCAATCACGGCGCATTTGATCCAACCAAACACTCACTAATCTCTTCGGCTTCATGCACGACCACAGCTCTGGCTCATATGATGAAACCTCTTCTCGAAAACTCTTTGACCAATAGAATGCTTACAGCGGCGATGACAACCATCCATGCTTCAACGAACACTCAAGCCGTACTCGACCGGGCGCCAGCCAAAGGGGCTACTGATTACAGAAAGACTCGGTCAATAATGGATAACATCATCCTTACATCGACAAATGCCGCTCGCGCTCTCGAATTGGTAGTTCCAGAGATAAAAGGGATAGGATTTTTGGCTGACTCAGTTAGAGTCCCCCTCAAGACAGGCTCGGTCATCATCCTTAACTGTACCTTTCAATCTCAAATAGATAGTGGCGGTAAAGCTTCAATCACTAGAGACTCAATCAATAAGATTTATGAGGATTACAGCTTGGCAACAGACAGTGGTGTGAATTTCTCCACAGTGCAAAACGTTTCTGGTGACATCGTGGGCGAACCTTCGGCTGTCGTCATTGAAAGCCTTGAAACGCACACACGGACAGGTTTCATTGATGTTGATCTCACGGGTCTAGTAGACACACCAGAGGGTAAAAGCCGCGTATCCATACCTGTTACCCATGCCAAGATTTTTGGCTGGTATGACAATGAGTTGGGCTCTTACACTCGTCGAATGAGCCAACTTGCTGCTTATATTTGCGACAGAGTTGGTTAGTCCCTTGCACCAGCTTGGCCAGAGAGCTACCATTCCTCCTAATGGAAGTAAAACTGGCAAAAACACTCGGCTTTTGTTTTGGTGTCAAACGAGCGCTCGACATTACGGAAAAAGCGCTTGCAGAACGTCCTTGTCTGCATATGTTGGGAGCTTTGATACACAACAAAGCCGTTGTTGAGAAGTTGGCACAGGCAGGACTGGACACTGTCACTTCACTAGATGAAGTCAAGAGTGGCTCAGTCGTTATACGGGCACATGGTGTTACCAAGGATGTATACGAAAGAGCACAAACTAGAGCCATAGAGTTGATAGATGCAACATGTCCCTTTGTTAAAAAAGCTCAAGAAAGTGCTGCTTTATTGGTTAAAGAGGGGTACGAAGTCATCCTTGTAGGTGACAGGGATCACGCCGAAGTGAGAGGTATCGTTTCAGCAGCAGGTGGAAATGTCCACGTTGTTGCCAAAGTTGACGAGCTACCCAAAATAACTCGAGCATCGCGAGTGGGACTACTTTTCCAAACGACAAAAAGACCAATGTTGGCCCACAAATTTTTCCAAGCTCTCTTTGATCGAGTACAAGAGCTTAGAGTCATTAACACTATCTGCCGAGCAACTTCGGACAGACAACTTGCCGTCAGTGAGTTGGCACCTCGAGTGGATGCCATGGTCATTGTTGGAGATCCGGAGTCAGCAAACACTGCCAGATTGACCTCTATTGCTGCAGAAACAAACGAGAAGACCGTTCAAGTGGAAAACGCCAGTCAACTGGAACCCTCTTTTTTCTCTGGCTGCAAAGTAGTTGGTCTCAGTGCTGGAGCTTCGACTCCGCACTGGCTCATTGACGAGGTAAAGAAGTTCCTCGAAAGTTTATGATCTGGAGGTAGCCCATGAAAGTCACGGCATTGACTTGCAGTAGTTGCGGCGCCTCCCTTCATCCACCTCAAGATAAAAACACATTTGTTTGTTCTTATTGTGGCAGCCTGCTCAAAATTGAGGGTTGCAGCGAAATCCCAAATTATCTCGTCAAAAGTGATGATGAACCAGCTGCTCGTGAAGAGCTTCCAGAAGTTGCGTTGGCGGACTTTGCCTCTTCTCCTCTTCGTGAAAGCCCTCGCGGTGTTGTCAGCTTACTCTTTAGAGCCTTAATCCACTTGCCACAAAACTGGGATGACGCCTTTTCTGCACTGCAATATGTGCTTGCCAAACCCACATTAGAAGAGCACGAAACGACTCGTCTCTGCCGCCAATTGACCTCTTCACCCCATATCACACTCTCCTACCTTGGCGGAACACCAGAGAGTGGTTATGAAGTCTCCCCAATGTTGACTCCTCACTTCGTGGAATCTGCCTGTACTTTGACAGATGATGGAAAAACGAAGCTCTACATACAGTCTTCAGGTCGTAAATATGCCTCCAAGTTGTTGATGAAAAAGAACAAAGCCGGTCATTGGAAAATCTTCGAATGGTCTGATTTGGGCATTGGAGTAACTCCAGCCAAAAATGAAGAAGTAGACTTCTGATGACGAAACCTTCAATTTCAATAAAGGGCTTTGAGGTTGATGGCATTGTCGGCCAGGGAGGCATGTGCCAAGTTTACGGCGGCCAACAGCTGTCTACAGGTAAACGAGTTGCCATCAAAGTTCTTCTGCCCGAGTTGGCCGAGGATCAAGTTCAAAGAGACAGATTTCTGCGTGAAGGTCGCAATATGGCCTCTCTCTCCCATGCCAACATTGTAGAAGTGTATGAAGTTGGTCAAATCAAAGAAGGTCCTTATATAGTCATGGAGTTCATTGAGGGCTCCACATTGCGGGACTTACTCGACGAAGGAGCTGACGCTGGCTCAGTCTTGGCCATCTGCGAAGACATCGCCTCTGTACTTCATTTCGCCCACAACAAAGGATATCTCCATCGCGACTTGAAACCCGACAACATACTCATCTCGAAAAATGGAATAACCAAAGTTGCAGACTGGGGACTCTCAAAATCAATTGAAGATACATCTGGTATCACGAAAACAGGAGTTGTGTTAGGAACACCAGCTTACATGGCGCCAGAACAAATCCTGGGCCGCGAACTCGAAGGCAGTGTTGATCTCTATGCCCTTGGCGTCATTCTCTTTGAAGCATTTGCCGGCCAACACCCTTTTGACAACAGTAACATCACTAAACTCTTGTCAGAACAGTTAACTAAAAATCCTCCTTCTTTGTTTGATTTTGATCCAGCTTTGCCACGGCCACTAGTCCGCTTGATTGAGCAACTACTGGAGAAAAAGGAAGAGAACAGACCAGCCTCAGGGGAGAAAGTAGCAAAAGAGCTCAAGAATTTGGCACAAAATTGGAAAAGAAAGGTTCAAAGACCTGCAAAAACTTCGCTCAACTCAGCAGTGACTCAAAATAAACTGAAGAGCCGTGATGAACCAGAAACTCAAAAGCGTTCGCCCATTGCGGCCCTTGCATTGATGCTGCTCATAGTCTGTTCAGGGTTATGGTTACATTTCCAAGGTAGTGTAAAAGACAGGACATCAAGAGAAGCCGTCTTCAAGCTAGCGACCTTGCGCAACCTTAATGAACTAACACTACGATATGACGTCTTTGAACCAACAACTATTGAGATAACCTTCAGCCCCATTCAGGCTTTAGACCCCCTGCCTTACTCAACAAAGGAATATGAACTACTTCCTTCACCATCTGCTCGTGGTCGACTACGCAATTTACCAATCAAGTTCACTCCTGCATTGACGCAGCCATTAAAGATTGTCGTGATGAGCAAAAGACAAAAAAATAGGAAGTGGACCTTCGTGATTGATCCAAAGGAGCTCATTGATGAACTCTTCAAACCAATCGACAAACTCAGTAAAAATTTAACCCCTTTGGCAGTAGATCTCGATCGTCTTCGGGTTCAGTTGGAAGGCGCAAGAAAAGGTATTCCAAAGAGTTTTCACGAGGAATACAAAAAACACGAAGCAAAGCTGTTTCAACAACTAGACAACAGTGGTTTTTCCCAGTACGAAATCAGTCAGATCGACGAATATCTACAATCAGCTCTCCCCAACAACATCCTACCCGGGACTCCAATTGCGCGCCGTTTGTTACCTCTTCGCCATGTTGAACGAGCTCTCTCTGAACACATGGGACTCAAACCTCCTTGGCAACCAATCTTTCGCTCGCTAGGTTTTCGACACAAAGAAGGTTTCTTGAAACCAGTCAAGGCCCCTTGGCGACGTTTGGTCCATCTTGATTTGACAACTCCCAAAAACAACAAATTGATGTGGTTATGGCTAGGCCAAAAATCTTTTATCAAGGGGATTAGAAGGTCATCCTTTTTTGCATTGACAACGCTAGATGAAGTAAAAAAACAACTGCAAGAAAGACATGGTCAATGGGACGATGAAAAAGAATATTTTCCAACGCCCAATGAGCTCCAACTAGAGTTGATTCGCTCCTTTGACATGGAAAAACCTGCAGACAAGCAGTGGCCACCAGATAAAGTTCTCATTAGATTCGTGACGAAAAATTTCGCTCGTCACAATGAACTCCTCTTTAACATCAATGGCCAAGGTCCCGTCTCTGCCTTGAACATATCTTTGCTCGATTGGTATGGAAACACTGGTAGATCTTCTTTATCAACAATGACAGTGTCCTTTCCAATTCCTCCTCAATGGCTGTTGATAGGCAAAAACACAATCAAACTCGAGACAGTTACGGCAGCTGGCGAAACGGCAATTGCGCCTTTGTGTTTTTCCGACATAGTCATCGATTGCTATTTTGGAGATCAAAAATGATGGGTCAAAACGAAGTTTTATTGAGCAAAGAAAGTTGTAATGGTTGTGGTCTCTGTGTGACGACATGTCCTCAGCTCGTATTCGAGCAAGGGCAAAAAAACAATATTCCATCAGTGAGTCACAAAGAGCGTTGTTATGGTTGCCTAGCCTGTGAAGAGGATTGCCCCAAGGGTGCAATCATTGTTCACCGAATGCCCAGAGAAGCTCCTGTGTTTCCTTTACCAGAGCCTGGCAGAGACCTGAAGATAGACTTTTTATACGATCTGCTGGTCATTGGGGCAGGTCCTGCAGGACTTGGTGCTGCCATAAGAGGGCGATTGCTGGGATTGAGCGTTGCGGTCATTGAGAGAATGCCTTCTCCCTCCATCTCTCACCATCCTGATGGCGGCTTATTCTTTGCGTCACAAGATGTCTACCAAGTCGATTATTCGAAGGACTCCCTTCACATCAAAGAGCTAGACTTAGAATTCCCTCAGTCTATGGTCAAAGAGCGCTTACAAGACTTTTCTTTTGTCGGCCCTAAAGGACAGAGGACAAAACGTCGTTCATCAAAATGGTGTGGTTTCCCCATAGTAAACAAAGACGAGTTCGTTGCTTTTTTGTCCCAACGAGCCCAAGAGCTTGGAGCAACTATCGCATACAACACGAGAGCCAAGGCCATTTCATCAGCTGATGAAGAGAAAAACCGCACTGTGACGATTGATGGCGACAGAAAAGTTAAAGGGAAAGTTCTCATCTCAGCTGAAGGAATAAGTGGGCGTCTCACAGCCAAAACGGAACTACCTGTAAATGAAAAAACTATTGGCTGGTCCGTCTCGCCTTATGCCTCAATGGCACCCATCACTGAGCCTTCTTTGGAAGCTTCATTCCTCGTGGGCAGTCAAGGAGATTTACCCTATCTGAGATATATATCTTCTGGTCCCAATGGCACACATATGGCAGCAGGTCCTATTAAGACCAGTAAGAAGAGAATGATTGATGAATGTGCAACTGATGTATTGCTGAAGTTCATCAACGAAGGAAAAGAAGAGCAGGAGCTTCTTGGGCGAAATGTTTCAGCAGATGAGATTACTTTTGATGGCTGCCGAGCTCTTGTTAGAGAGATCCCAAAACGTTTTGTTGCCACTTCAATGTTGGCAGTAGGTGACACCATTACGACATGCGGCATGATCACAAATCTACTCGCACTGAAGACTGGTGACATTGCTGCTCAAGTTGCCAATGGAGCAATCAGAAAAATAAATCGCACTGACGTCTTTTTGAGCCAATATGAAAAAAGAGTACGTAAGATAGACATGTTCATGGGGCTCGAATGGATGACCAATCTTCTCTTCAAAGCTCCAATGAAACTTCGTGAAGAGAAACTCAATGAGCTCTTTGATACTTTGTCTCATCTCTGCCTCAGCCGTATGCAGGCAGGTGAAATGCTTCCCCTATTGTTCTTTTATCTCAGGATTTCGCCAACTTTGTTCTTTGACAGGGAATTGCGCCGTTATTTGCTTCCTTGGTGAAGGAACTTCTTGATGATTTTTGCTATACGCTGACTAGCTTTTCCATCACCATAGGGATTGGGAATCTTGCGTCTGCGTTTTTCCTTCAAGAGCTCCAGGGCACGACGAGTAATCAAATCCTTATTAGAGCCAACAAGTTCTGAACACCCAGCAGCGACACCTTCTGGTCTTTCAGTTGTTTCTCGCAGCACGAGAATGGGCAATCCAAAACTTGGCGCTTCCTCCTGCACACCACCGGAATCGGTAAGGCATAGGTGCGACTTGCTCAGCAATGTAGTGAAGTCCAAATAATTCAAAGGTTCCAACAGATGGATGTTTGAATGTGTACCCATTATTCGTTCAGCAACTTTACGAATGTTGGGATTTGGATGAACGGGATAGATTAGGTCCACGTCAGGTCTTGCCTGAGCAATTTGGCAGAAAGCTTGAAAGATATCTTCCATTGGCTGGCCAAAGTTCTCACGTCTATGGGCAGTAATGGCAATACGTTTTCTGCGCTTGGCAAGAAGTTGAGCCAACTCTTTCACTGGTTTTCGTTTTTTCAACGAGCGAGCCATAAATTTCAGACTGTCGATTGCAGGATTACCTGTGAGGAAAATCTTCTCTTCATCAATGCCCTCTCGCAACAGATTTAAGCGAGCCTGCTCTGTTGGCGCAAAATGAAGTGCTGTAACCTTTGAGGTAAGTGCTCGATTTCCCTCTTCAGGAAAAGGGTGCTCCATATCAAAGCTACGCAAACCAGCCTCAACGTGACCAACAGGGATCTTTTCGTAAAAAGCTGCTAAAGCACCCAAAAAGACCGTTGAAGTGTCCCCTTGAACAAGAACCAAAGAAGGGTTTTCTTTACGAAATAGTTGGCCCAATGACTTCAGCGCTCTTGCTCCGAAATCGGTTAGCTTTTGATTATGGCGCATGAGGTCTAAATCAACATCAGCAGACAGACCAAAGACTGCTAGTGTTTGGTCCAATAAACTGCGATGCTGCGCCGTCACAAATATCTTGAAGGGTACCTTGCTCTTCCCAAGAGCCTGGGCGATAGGGGCCAATTTCACAGCTTCAGGGCGTGTCCCAAAAACGATGGCAACAGGTCTCATTATTTCACATTTTTTCATGGGTGACAGTTAGTGCACCAATTCTCATCTTCTTCGTCCTCAACATCAGAAGTACGTGAAAGACGCACTTTCTGTCGAAGAACCTCAAAGACGAAGACAGGCAGCAAAATGGCGCGTTTCAGACGTTTGGGCTCGCGTATTACACGCCAAGTGAATTCTAAACCTAGTCGCTGAAGCCACTTTGGTGCTCTGACGACATGTCCTGCCATAACGTCCAATGAGCCACCACAACCAATCATCAGGCGAACTGGTAACTCTCGCTGATATCGACTCATCCAAATCTCTTGTTTGGGTACGCCCATGGCCACGAGCAAAACATCTGCTCCTGACTCTTTAATCTCTTTCACCACATCAGCTTCTTCTTCTTCGCTGAAATATCCGTTTCGGTGGCCAACCAATCGCACGTTGGGATGGCGACGTTTTATCTCTGCAGCAGCATCTTCAAGCACTTCGTCACGAGTACCAAGCAAGAAGACTCCCAACTTCTCAGAATCAGCAACATCCAGAATCTCGTCCACTAGCTCAATTCCTGGAGTACGGGTAAGAATGGGTTCTTCTCGGATGATGTCACCGGCCCAGACGACGCCAGCACCATCGGGGACCACCATGTCCGCATTTTTCAGAGCATCACAATAATCCTCTTCCACAAGCGAACGAAGCAAAGCCAAAGCATCAGGAGTAATGACTATACGCGCTTTGTCTTGGCGCCTCAAATAATCCAATACACGCTTCCTCGCTGCAGGCATACCACCAACGAGAAACTCTGTTCCCAAGACTTCCACAG
>CAZXTJ010000360.1:0-8478 GCA_964643655.1 uncultured bacterium | reverse complement strand
CAATAGAAGAGTACATAAAGTTTGCTGACTTCAAAGCAGATGTGACCAAATGGCGCGTCGATCCAGTTCGTTTTTTGGGACATGCTTTTGGTGTTGGTGATTTGCCTCGCCCAGAGTGTAACGTTATTTGCGGCAATCGCACATTGCTCTGCCATTTTGGTGGATCAGGACTTCGCCGCAAAGGCCCCGATGACAAGACTTATGGTGAAAATTTGCTCGCTCACGTTTTGGCAGGCAATGGTGCTCCTAAGTTTCCCATCATGCTCACTGGCGTTAAAGCTGACAAAGTCAAGAGTATGGCTACGACCTTGGCTTCAACTAATGGTTATGACGATGTTTTGGCTGCAGCCCACAATGTACGTATCACAGAGAAAAAGTTTTCTCGTTTTGCTGATCCTGATCCTGATTTTAGCCCCGATGAAAGTGGTGTCCTCATTTTTCCAACTGCTGCCGTACCTATTGAAGAGTACTCTGAGCAGGCGCTGAATTCGCCTTTTGATGTGGTCTTTGGCAAACATGAGAAAAAACTAATGTTGTTGCCAACTCAAAGACCAGAACCATTGAACCTCTTTGTTCCCTATGATTTGGCAGAGACAGAACAATCGCGAGCACTGCTCAGTCGTTTGTTGAAGTGGGCAGATGGTCTTCCCATGACACCCATTTATTTGGATGAGTACCTCCATATGGCCAAAGCTGGTCGTTATGCGGAAATAGGGCGCACAGGCGATGGTGGCTTTTTTGTTGAGCAAGATGGCAACTTACCTGCTCTACGATTTGATAGACACCAGGGTTATCCTGACCTGAAGAGATGTAAGGGAGTCATTGGTTACCGAAGGCAAAAAGACTCGCTATATATCTATCTCGGTGAGGGTAAAAGGCATGAGATTTATCTCACCAATGAAAGACCCAAAGAGTTTTCTCTTGCAAGAGCAAATCGTCCCATCCGTGATTTGCATTGGGATGGATTTCGTTGGATGTTCACGACTCGTGGACCAATGGCAGCCAAATTAGAATTCCGTGGACTAAATGCAAAGGATACTTACGTTGCAGAGCTCTTTGAAAAAGACACGCAGATAATTATGGATGAATTGAGCTTCAGAACGAATGACTTGGGTGAAGGTCAACTCATGATTGAATATCCTGGTTGGGCCCGTGTCGAATTCTGGTCAACGACTGATGAGGCTTATTGGCTCATCAAAGCAAAGAGGTTCTTCTGGAAAACGGGAACTTTGCCTCTCTTTATCATACTGGCAGTCTCTTTATTCCTCTACATCCTCTGGAAAGCTGCGAAACTACTCATTGGCTGAAGTGCCAGAGATCAAAGGCTACATGTTTTAGTTGGATGTCCCCACTGCGTCCCATATCGGTGAAGTGTTTTTCGAAATGGAGCGTAACATCATTGTTGCCCCGTCGAAGCAGTTCTCTTGGGATGGGCTGGGAAAAAAGCCTCTGTCCTGTTCGTGTGCCCCCATACAAATCAACGTCATTGAGATAAAGTGAGATTCTGTTGTTCACCCTAATGCGTATGACCATATGAGAAAAGGATTGGACGCGTATGTAAAGGGCGGCTTTTTTTATGTTTTGTATATCTGGCAACTTGATGTTGAATGGTTTTTTGGTAATGGGTCTTTTGTAAAAATGCACTCTTGGTGGACCGAAGCGCAAATTTGCCGTTTCTTTAGTCAATTCATAGAGTGTTATTGACCGTGTTGGACGCGCCAGGCGACCAAACCTCTGATTGAACATGCCCAAATCAGTCTTGTGTGGCAGAGCAAAAGACGGATTCAGACGTAATGAGTTGGAATAACACGAGAGCTCATAAAGTTTTATGACTGAGTCATAAATACGAACACGTTCATCAAAGGGCAGCAAACGTGAATTGAGGGACAAAGAACAAAGTGGAGATAGCTGTTTGTATATACCAATCAAGTTGAGCTCTTCGCTCTTTCTTTTCAACGCTTTGCCAGAATATGAGCGGCGAATGCGACTGACATCGTCCAATTCGATTTTCTTGCCAAGCTTTTTGAGTTTTTCATATTCTCGCTCAGCACCTTCAGAGGCCTTTTTGTCTACTTGTAATGTGAGTTTTCTGCCGTCTAGACGATTCAGCTTTTCCGTCGGACCGTGAACCAATCGTGCCAACTCTTTACCAAGGTCTAGAGTGACAGTTGTGTTTTTTGAAAGATTGACCTTGGCTTTTAATGAGACAACTTCATCTGCAAAGGGTAGTTCAAGCTGCCACTTGTTTCCTTTTTTCAGTAGAGGCACTTCATCTTCCACACCTAGTCTGCGATGAACGATACAGTAGGCAGAGTTGCCATAATCCATTTGCCAAGAGACTGTAATGACTTCCTCACTTTTGCTCGACTGCAGATTGTTAATAGTTAGAGCTTTAGTCGTTGCTTGATGAGGTAAGGAGGTCGTTCCATCAGGAAAGAGAATACGTAGACGGTAACTCTTTCGAGGAGGAAGAGGCGCTATCGTCACTTTGTGTTTTTTGGTTTGCTCTTGTTTTTCGTTGGCAATGACTCTGTGTGCAGAGCCTTCCTCTAGCTTGACACGAGATGAATAGGCCCTTGGCGACTCCCAGGTGACAATGAGGGATGAAGGAGTTTCTAAAACCCTTATCCCTTTGGCCACATAAAGCTCGCCACTATCTCTTTTCGTCAAATAGGCTAGGGTGAACATAAAGAATAGGAGTAGTACGATTTGGGGCGCTGGCCACCGCAGGCGCGGTTTGACTGTAACTGTCGAGTCTTCCAAAACTGGGCGTTGCACGCCCGTTGTAGAGAGACCGCTCTTGCTTGGAACTTTTGTTTGTTCATTTTTCTGTGTTTGTAGCCTCAGTTCTGACAAAGCCTCGAGAAGAGCTTCGCTGTTTTCAAAACGCATCTCTTGGTCTTTGGCCAGACAGCCATTCATAATCTGATTCCATCTTTTGTCGAGTGATGGAATGACATCTGTTGGAGCTTTTCTTTTGGCTGCGATGATTTGGCTATATAGCTCTGAAAAGTCGTTTCCCTGAAAGGGCATGGTACCTGTGAGGGCTTCAAAACCAATGACTCCAAGAGCATAGATATCGGCTCTAATAGTAACCCTCTCACCCAAGACCATTTCAGGAGACATGTAATAAGGTGTGCCGAGAACGGTACCTGTTCTAGTGAGGGCTGTAAGATTTTCGTCTGTCACTAGACCAAAATCGACGACAATGCAATTGTCATCTGGTGTAACGACGATGTTTCCAGGTTTGAGGTCGCGATGGATTATTCCCTCTGCGTGGTAACAAGACATTGCTGTGGCTACCTGTTGCATCATCTTCAATGTTCGTTGAGGAGACAGCTTACCCTTCTTTTTCAGAATGTCATCCAAAGAAGGATGGGGCAAATAATCCATAGTGTAATAATAGGTATCATCTTCCAGTTGGCCCAATTCGTACAAAGAGATGATGTTTTCATGGTCCAGACGCCGGCAAACTTCGAATTCACGCTCGAAACGCTTGACGTTTTCAATGTTGATGCCAACCTGAGGTGACATTACTTTGAGGGCCACTTCTCTATTGTTTTTTTCATCCTTGGCGAGATATACAATAGCCATTCCGCCTGCGCCCAATTTACGCAGCACTTCATAACGGTCAGCTATCTTTTGGCCAATCAAGGGTCACCTTGACTCTCTAAAAGGTGAAATAGAAGGTAGCCCCTTCGCCAACGCCACCTTCGGCCCATATACGACCGCCGTGACGTTCAATGATGCGTCTCACTGTGGCCAAACCAACACCTGTGCCAGGGAAGTCTTTCTTGTGGTGCAATCTCTCAAAGGGAACAAAGAGCTTTTTCACGTCAGACATGGAAAAGCCAGCGCCATTGTCTCTAATGAAAAGTATAGGAGTTTCATCTGTCCCAGCAATGGTTCCCATCTCGATTTGGGCATTATTACTCTTGGCTGTAAATTTCCAAGCATTACCCAGTAGGTTTTCCAATAAAACCTTCAACATTCTCTCATCACCTTTGACGGAAATGTTTTTGGCAATGTCCACATCTATTGTGCGATTGGGATCGGCAGCCCACAGTTCAGCGATGACATCGCGTGCCAGAGTGGAAATGTTGACCTCTTTTACGTCGAGCTCAGTCTGGTTCACCCTAGAGAGTGCAAGCAGATCAGAGATGAGGGCATCCATTTTGTCTATGGCTTGATCCATTCTGCCGAGAAAACTCTTTGCTTTATCGTCCAGTTTGTTGGCGTAGATGGCATCAAAGGCCTGACAAAAGCCCTTGAGTGTAGTCAAAGGTGAACGCAAATCGTGTGAAACAGAAGAGGCAAAAGCTTCGAGCTCAGCATTGGCGATTTCAAGCTGATGTGTTCTTTCTGTTATGAGCTTTTCCAAGTCACGATTGAGACGCATTATCTCTTCTTGCGCCTCTGTTCGCCCTGTAATGTCTCTAATAACTGTTGCAACCCTGCTTACTTCGCCCTTTTCATAGACGGGTATCTTACGCGTTTCGGTTGTGACGCGCTGACCACCAACTTCATGGGCTTCTTCAGTAATAACGACCTTTTCATTGTTGAATACCCGTTCATACTCTTCTCGCACCTCTTCAGGTAAGAATGGGAACAATTCAAAGATGGTCTTACCTTCTGCTTCTGTGGCCAAGTTGAATTCTCCAGCCCAGCGGCGAAAAGCACGGTTCCAATAGATGACCTTCAGCTCTTTGTCTACTAGGTGAATGGCATCTTGCATGGCATCAATGGTAGAGCGGTATCTCTCTTCAGAGTGTTTGAGCGCTTCCAAGGCCTCTTCTCGTTCCGTATGTATGGATTGGATACGCTCGTTGGCTTCCACCAATTTGGCATGGCGTTCGTCGTCGCTTTGTTCACTGACCTGAGCTTCTCTGATGAGGCCCTGTGCAACCTCTTCACCAGTATCTTGCAAACGGACGAAATAGATATCCAGAACAATGGTACGAGTTTCTCCGCCAGGAGGTGTAAAGGTCACCTCACGGTTGCGAAGCATGCCCGGATTGGAGAGCAGTTCATCCAAGGGGGAGGGGCCTATCAAATCGGTGAGCTTATAACCGATGGCTTTATCGGCAAAGGGAAAACGCTCTTCTATGCCCAATACGCGTAGGGCTGTACGATCCAAATAATAGATTTCACCATCTGTACGAACACGGATGAGACCAATACCTGCAAACTCGAGAGCAACCTGTCGCACTGTATCGATACCTACGGTACCAACAGCTTCTTTACTCTCGACCTTGTCGTCTTTCATCTATTTCTCGTTCGTTTGGTTGCGTCAAAGGTGTTGTAGCTGATTATACTGAACTGTGCACCTGTTTATCCATTGTAACAATGGTAAATTCACCACAAGAGTGTTAAATGAAGAGGAGAGCGGCCATGAGTTTTCCCAACCATCCAGACAAATATGGCAAAGAGCCAGTATTCGAGCCAAAAGATTTCATCGGATACCTGAAAGAACAAGGTTGGTCACCTGATTATCCAGTACCTGAAGGTGTCATTCTCTGTTTCCACCGTCGGCTCTTCAACCATATCAAAGAAAAACATGAAACTGTGATTTACGACAGTGCCGTTGGTTCGTTGATGCTTTTGCCAGAAACCAAAGGTATTGGCGTAGTGCCACCAGACGGAATTGGTATTGGTGCACCCGGCGCCGTTACTCGTTTGGAAGAGTACATAGCTCTTGGTTGTAAACGTTTCATTGCCATTGGTATTGCTGGCAGTTTGCAGAAGAGCGTTGAGATTGGCTCCTTGGTCGTTTGTGAAAAAGCCATTCGCGATGAAGGTACTTCCCACCATTATGTGGCACCAGCAAAATATGCAGCAGCTTCAGAACAGTTGACTGGCAATATCAAGAGCGCTTTGGACAAACGAGAAGCCAAATATCACGTTGGCACGAGCTGGACAGTCGACGCACCCTACCGTGAGACTGTGGAAGAAGCGCGAGCATATCAAAAAGAAGGGGTCATGACGGTCGAGATGGAAGCTTCTGCTCTCTTTGCCGTTTCCGAATTTCGCAAAGTAGAAATGGGTGCACTATTTTCCGTCAGTGATTCTTTGGCTGATCTGAAGTGGAAACCAGCCTTCCACAGTCGCAAGACACAAAAAGGCCTCGAATTCCTTTATGAGGTGGCCATAGACGCCCTCAAAGCTTGATGGTCCTTTCGTAAGGTAAAAGCTCCCCTTCCGACTAATTTCTGAAGGGGAGTTTTTCATACTCTCCAAAATAGATGGAGGAGGGGGTGCGTCATGACCACCCTGGAGTATGCAATGCAGATGGAACGGGATGGAGAGTATTTCTACAGGAAATTGGCCAACAAATGTCAACAGCCTGCCATTGCCAAAATCCTGCAAGACTTGGCGGACATGGAGAAAAGGCACTTCGCTTTTTTGAATGCAATGAAAGCGAAGACCAGACTTGTATGGAGCGAAACTTTCCGTGATGGGATCAAAACAATCTTCGCTGTTTTGGACGAGAAAAGCGATAGTTTTGACGTCGATGTTTCAGAGATTGAGATCTACAAAGAGGCTCAGGAGCTGGAAAAGAGAAGTCACGACTTTTACCTGGCCAAATCTCGCCGAGTGAATAGCCCTACTGAAAAAAGGTTCTTGCAACGTTTGGCTGAAGAAGAGAATGAACATTGGCAGATGTTACAGAGGATCATCGATTTTCTCGAGGAACCCAAAGATGGCCATTGGTTAGAAAACGCTGAATGGCATCACCAGGACACTTATTAGACTTTGGAGAGCAACAATTCTGTGAGAGAGTGAATGGGGGTGGCTGAGGCCACCTCTGGGCAGAGGACTACAGTGGACAATCTTTGCCAGACAGAAAAAAACTCTTCTTTCATAAAACCTATGAAACGTACTCTTTCAGCCAACTCACAGCTGGCAGCTTTCTCCAACCACTCCTCCCAACGCTCACTCTTTTGCAGAGAGCGCAAATAGGAGTTCATTTCCATGAAGGGTTCTTCGATTTCTCCCTGTAGACGTTTACCTAGCTTAGCCAAACGTTGCAGCGTCTCCCCGTCTCCAAGGTCTAGTGCCTCTACCATTATCTCCAAAGCTTCTCGTAATGGTCCTCCACCTACGAGAAGTAAGCGGCAATTGCTGCGGGAGAAGAGCTCGGGCAATGTGAGGAGGATATTCTGGGGAGAACCATTTACATCTAGCTTGCCAAAATAGGTGATTAAACCAGGAGTGTGGGGACTCAAGTCGGCAATTTTGGTCCAAGCACCTTCGTCGGGAGCTATCTGTGAATAACTCTCGCGCCATCGGTCTATGGCCACTATCAGGGGAAGTTGGCACAAATCACCCTGACGCTCAAGTTCGTCCTCAATAGAAAGTCCACGAGCCTGCAGAAGGTATTTGCGTAAAGTCTCCAACTCTTCCATCAGTAACGTGGCACTTCTCCAGGAACTGGTTGGTCATCAATGCCCAAAAATCGCTCAGCCTCTTGCTCGAGGAAGAGCGCCTGTTCAACTTCCGATAAGCCAGACATGAGCTCTTCTTTTTCGCCATTGCTCATAATTGCATTGAGTTTGTAAGTGTAGTTGGGGCCATGTTTGCCCCTAGTAACTCTCTCAGTTGTATAAAGCTGTTTGACCTTGGACAAGGGAAGCTCTTTATTACCCCACCAGGGGACGGGGCCGTGGGTTATCCGAAAATAAGCACCATCTAGTTCGATGACTGTCGTGTTGAAACAACAAGCAATACAATAATAGGTCATACCCAAACCAATCATTGCGTGGATAGTCCCAAAGAGAGCCATGATGATTTCACCCTGCGTGAGGGCAATGAGATACCACATGACCATGAATCCGTCCCAGAACAAGCAGAAGGATGCGAGAAAGAGGACTGAGACGTTGTACCAGCTAAGGGTCATCTTGATAGATTTGCCTGTGCGGTCGATGGAAAGGCTCTTGGGCATGGGCACTTCGGGTCGTTCACCAGAATGTAGAGCAGGCGCAGCTTTGTGCAGAACTGGAGTCTCCACCTGATTGGCAAAACTGAATACGGTGTTACAGCTGCGACATTTGGCTATCAGTCTGTCGAGGTTGATATCATCGACTGGGATTTCTCCAGTGCAATTTGTGCAGTTGATATGTAAGTTTCCCATTCAAACCTCCCTCGACATAATAGCGCAAAAAAGAAAACCCCGGGATTTCTCCCAGGGTTTTATAAAAAGCTTCGTCGAGGTCAGTCAGAAGGTGTGCCGATTGTCAGCTCAATCTCTTCACCATCACCTTTGACAAGGTAGAGAACTGGATTTTCAATCTCTTCAGGATTGGTGTAACCACCAAGGTAAGCTGTGTAATATGGAGTGCCATACTCTTTCTGAGCCCAAGCTTCTCGTGATTGACCATCAACTTCATAACGGATGAGGTAACAGTTACGGCCTTCTCGTTTGGAGTGAAATTCAACTTCGAGGGAAGTTTCGTTGCCAGTAGAGGCAGGGTCATACTG
>CAZXTJ010000359.1:0-8516 GCA_964643655.1 uncultured bacterium | reverse complement strand
ACCCTATACACATATACATGTTATACCTTCGGGCTCCACATCCCACCTTGGGAGCGTTTAAGGGGAAGGAACAATCTCGATGAAAGATCAGGAAAAAAAGGGTCTACCCAAAGAAGCCTTTGGCGGTTGTGCTGGTGAGGATTACGTACCTTACATTCCTCCCGAGGAAGAGCCACCTGAGTTTACTTTCAAGGCTGTATTTTTAGGTGTTTTATTAGCTGTTGTTTTTGGTGCTGCCAATGCATATTTGGGGCTCAAAGTTGGTATGACCGTATCAGCCTCCATACCTGCAGCAGTCATCAGCATGGGTGTTTTGCGCACCTTGGCCAAATCCTTTGGAGTCAAAGTCTCCATCTTGGAAAACAATATGGCCCAGACTGTTGGTTCAGCTGGAGAGTCACTGGCCGCTGGTGTCATCTTCACCATTCCTGCACTCATTCTGATGGGAGTGAATCCATCACTATTCCAGATATTCCTCCTAGCCCTCCTAGGCGGTTGGTTAGGTGTTCTGTTCATGATTCCCCTGCGACGTTTTCTCATCGTTCGTGAACATGGCAAACTCCCTTATCCAGAAGGAGCAGCTTGTGCCGAAGTTCTCGTCGCTGGCGAAGCTGGTGGATCCAAGGCAAAAACGGTCTTTGCCGGAGTTTCCCTTGGTGCAATTTATAAAATTCTCATGGACAAAGCGGGCTTTTTCCTCTGGAAAGAAGAGGTGGAGTGGCATGTACCATACCTGAAAAAAGGTGCCTTTGGATTTAATGTCCTGCCTGCTCTTTTGGGTGTTGGTTACATCATTGGCCCCCAAATCGCTGCATTCATGCTCGCTGGTGCCGTTCTTGGTTGGTTGGGTCTCATTCCTTTCATCGCAATGCTCGGTGAGCACTTGCCAACAGCGGTTTATCCGTCAACAGTGCCTATAGCTAAGATGGATTGTTGGGCAATTTGGAACAACTATCTTCGTTATATTGGTGCCGGAGCCGTGGCATTTGGTGGTGTAGTTAGCTTGCTCAAAGCACTGCCTGTCATCTTCTCCTCTTTTAAAGTTGGTATAGCTGAAATCTTCTCCTCCAACTTCAAGAAGAAAGATGGTGGCAAAACACTGAGAACCCAGCGCGATTTGCCTCTCAATGTGGTCTTAACAATTGTGGCTGCCCTCTCCATACTCATCTACGCTTTGCCTCAAATCCCCTTGAGTTTACTTGGCACCATACTCGTCGTTGTATTCACCTTCTTCTTCGTCACAGTCTCGTCCCGTATCGTTGGTCTCGTGGGAAGCTCCTCCAACCCCGCTTCTGGTATGACCATCGCCACTTTGTTGGCCACCAGTCTCATTCTTGCTTACTGTGGGTATTCGGGAACTGAAGGTGCCGTAGCTGCAATATCAGTGGGCGCAATAGCTTGTATTGGTATCTGTATCGCTGGTGACACTTCCCAGGATTTGAAAACGGGTTTCCTCGTTGGTGCCACTCCCAAAAGACAGCAGATTGGTGAGCTCATTGGTGTTCTTGGCTCAGCGCTATTTGTTGGCGCTACTCTCTACATCCTTCATACCAGCTACGGTATAGGCTCAAAAGAATTGGCGGCACCACAGGCTACTCTGATGAAAATGGTCGTTGAAGGTGTGCTCAACCAGTCTTTGCCCTGGGGATTTGTCATTTTCGGTGCTTTCGCTGCTATGGCCGTAGAGTTGATGGGCATTGGTTCTCTGCCTTTTGCCATCGGTCTCTATTTGCCCATCCACCTCTCTACACCAATCATGCTTGGTGGTCTCATTCGATACGCCTTTGAAGAGTATAGAAATGTTGACGAAGCCAAAAAAGATTGTCTGCGTGAAGATGGCATTCTCTATTCATCGGGTCTGATAGCAGGAGATGCTCTCTTGGGAGTCCTTTTGGCTCCATTGGTTTATTTCAATATGACACCGGCAAAACTAATGGGATGGTTACCAAAAGATACGTCTCTCTTCTGGCGTTCATCAGATACGCCTTCATTTTTCCTCTTTTTGTTAGTGGCCGTAACGCTCATTTATGTTCTCTGGAGGCCTAAAGAGGTGTCCACAAAGGGCGCAAAATGAATGAAGCTGGAGTAGCACGGTTGGCTGCACTGGCAGCCAATGGCACTATACAGCGCGTTACAGAACTGCTGCAAAAGGACCGTGGCGGTCCATGGCTCGTTGGTGGTGCCATTCGTGATTTGCTTCTGGGCCGCAGGCCAGCGGGATTTGATTTCCTCGCTACCTGTAATGTGCTCACTGTTGCACCCATTTTGGCCAAAGAGCTCTCTGCTCCATGGGAGATGACGGATCGCTCTTTTCGCCATGCCACCATTCGTCACAGTGAGGGTCTTTTGACTGTGACCAATCTCTCTTCGGCAGAAACCATAGAGGAGAATCTTTCTAGGCGCGATTTCACAATGAATTCCTTAGCTCTCGATATGGGCGAGCTCTTTGCACGTCCTGTACCCAGAGTGATAGACCTGCGCCAAGGCATGGCAGATTTGGAGCAAAAGCTGCTTCAGCCCTGCACCTGGCGTGGGTTGCTCGATGAGCCTGCTCGTATTTTGCGTGGAATACGTTTTCAGCAAGAAATAGGCTGCAAAATGCCTTCCATGGCTCGTAGTCAGGTCACATCAGGCAAAGTTCGTGAGTTACAGAATCTCGACATTGAGTTTTGGGAGGAGCTCCTGCCTCTTTTAGCCATTGGAGACGAAGAGGTCGATAGGCAACTGACTAGCCTCGAGATTGGACCTTCAGTCATTCGACTGAGCCAAGGTGGAGCAAGTGGTGAAAGAGGAGCAATGGCACTTTCGCAGCTGCGCTCTCTACTCTCTCCTTTGTCCTGGTCACGGACTGAACAAAAAAAACAGGTAGAACAAGTCAACGAGGAATGGGGCAGGGAAGTGCGTTTACTCCTTCTCCTTTTGTCAGAGGAGGCAGGAAAGGCAGATTTTGTGGACGAGTTGGCAGGCAAAGGAGCTCCAGAAGATTTTTTGGAGAGAGTGTTGGCTCTGCATACCACAGCAGTTCAGCTGCGAAGGCAAGGATTTCCCTGGCACAAACCAAAACATTGTGAGCTAACAGGGGTGGCGGGAGCAGCTGCCCTTTATGTGGCTGCTCATTCTTTGACTGATGTGGAAGAGGGCCGTAAAAACGTGCCTGCAGGACCTGAACCTGGCACTTTGGCAAGAAGAGCTCTCACTGAATTGTTGCGTTCGCCCAAAAGATGAGCACCCTTGCGGAATGCCACGGTTGCGAAGGGCCTTTAGAGAGTTGTAAATTGGGGAAGTTGAAATTAAATATGGCTGCTTTATGCAACCCATTGTACGGGGGGGAGCAAGGGGGTGTTCGGCATCTCTGATAACAGTACGCTGAAAGCTGGGATGGACCCCATCGAGCTAGGCTTTCAGTTCAAACGTGAAGTACATAAGAAGATTCTCGATAGGCTCGACAGAGGGACTACCTTCAGTCGAGACGAATTGTCGCGCCGTGTGGAAACTATGGTGGACAACATACTCGAGAATGAAAGAATCCCCGACTACATTGAGCAAGGCCGCGATGAGCTGAAAAGGGACATTCTCGAGAATATTCTCGGTTTTGGCCCCATTGAAGAGTTCCTCCGTGACAAAGAAATCGATGAAATCATGATCAACACCTATGATCAGATTTGGATCGAGAAGTTTGGTCGCTTGCACAAGACGGACAGGCGATTTTTAGATGACACTCATCTTCGTCTGGTCATAGAGCGAATGTTGCGTCCCATTGGCAAGACAGTCAATGACCTCAACCCCTTTGCTGATGGCCGTTTGGAAGATGGTTCTCGTATCAATGTCATTATTCCGCCGCTGGCTATCGATGGTCCATTGGTGACCATTCGTAAGTTCCCCGAAGAGCCTCTAACGATCAATGACATGATCAAGAAGTACAACTCTTTGACGGCTGAACTTGCCGAGTTCTTGCGCATAATCGTTCGCAATCGGAAGAATATTGTCATTTCTGGCGGGTCTGGTTCTGGTAAGACGACTATGCTCAATTGTCTCTCTGGGTTCATTCCTCCTGATGAAAGAATTGTCACAATTGAGGATTCTGCAGAATTGCAGCTGAAACAGCCTCATGTTGGTCGTTTGGAAACACGATTGCCCAACTTCGAAGGAAAAGGGCAAGTTGATATTCGTGATCTCGTCCGTAATGCCCTGCGAATGCGCCCTGACCGTATTGTTGTCGGTGAGTGCCGCGGCGGAGAAGCCATCGATATGTTGCAGGCTATGAACACCGGTCATGATGGCAGTTTGACAACAGTTCACGCCAATTCACCACAGGACGTCATCGTACGTATCGAAACAATGTGTACTATGGCTGGCTTGGACATTCCTTCTTATGCTTTGCGAACACAGATTGCTTCGGCTATTGATTTGATCATTCACATCAGTCGTTTGGGTGATGGAAGTCGAAAAGTGGTCAAAGTTAGCGAAGTCATGGGTATAGAGGGACAAGAAGTTCTCACCCAAGATTTGTTTGAATACAGAAAAGACTATATTTCTCGAGAAGGCGAAATTCTTGGCAGTCTAGAACCAACAGGTAATTTGCCAACTTTCATCAATAATGTCGTTGCGAATGAACGTGAGATTTTGGAAAAAATCTTCATTAGCGATAAAATGAGGGAGTACGATAAATGAACCCCGCCGCCGCTTCAAATGCAGCTGCTTCTACTGGCACTCACTCTATTTATATTGTGGCAGCCTTGCTCATTGTTGGCACAGCAATCGTGCTCTTTTTCAGTTGGATGAAGGGCAAGTCTTGGAAAGTCAAAGCGGCTATGTTGGGGCTCAATGCCCTGCTCCTCGTAGGGGCATTTTTTGTCCAGCCAGAGACTAATATCATGGTGAAGATATTGCTCATCATGATTTTGAACGTTCTCGTTTATGTGCTGATGTATATGCAAGAGAGAAAAAGAGAAACTGACGTAGCAACCATGGAAGACCAGTTGGTCAATGCCCTACTCATTCTGTCAGGTTCTTTGAAAGCTGGTCGTACACTTCAGCAAGCTTTCGAACTCGTTGCCATCTCATTGCCACCACCAATCTCTCATGAATTCAATCAGGTCTTACAAGATCAACATGTCGGTGTGCCTTTTGAGAATGCTCTCAAAAATATGCTCAAACGTGTGCGCTCCAAAGATTTCAAGACATTCATTACGGCTACCCTCTTCCAGAAGGAAACAGGCGGTAATATCATTTCTTTGTATGACCAAATTACCTTTGCTGTAGCCGAAAGAAAGAAACTCAAGGGACGATTGGACAATATTACGGTTCAAGGGCGATATTCTGGTTATCTCATTGCCATCTTGCCTTTGGCATTGTTTGTCGTTCTTTATTTCATGAATCCCACGTATGTTGCCGTCTTTTTCAGCAATGACATTCCAGGAAATGAAGTAGCCAAGGTGCTGCTCATGCTGGCTGTGTTATTAGAGATTGTCGGTATCCTCGTTATTAGGAATATTGTCTCACGACGATTGGAGTAATAGATAAATGAGTGGCGATACAGTATTAATGGTGATCTATACCCTTATTGGGTTTTGCGCGCTCGTCCTGTTTTATTATTTTATGCGCGATGAAGGCCCAGGCCATGGCGATTTGCCTCTCGAATTGCGCGTGATGCGCCAGATTTTCTATTTCCCCTCGAGACCCCTCGTTCTCATTCATCGTATCGTGGGCAAAATCTTTCCTTTTGCTGATATTTCCCCTCATTCTGATATGGGTCGAAAGATCAAAAGGCAATTGGAAGCAGCTGGCATTTACGGAGTAGAGGCTGAAGATTACATCTCTATGCAAGAGATTTTCCCTGTCATATTGGCCATGGGAAGTTTTGTCCTGCTCAGTCAGACGACTAATATCAACTGGCGGATAAACATTGCCATCTCCGGTCTTTTTGTCATGGTCGGAGCTTATTATCCTTATTTCAAAGTTCGTCAGCGAGCAGCCTTACGCAAAGAAATCATCTTCGAAGAGTTGCCTTATGTCGTTGACTTGCTCTCACTAGCCATTGAAGCTGGTCTCGACTTCCGCAAAGCTGTCGAACGACTCGTCGAATTCTCTGAACCTTCGCCTCTCGTTGATGAATTGAAGGTCTTTTTGCAGGAGCTCGAGCTCGGCACAAAAATGGAAGATGCCCTCCAAAACATGGCTCAGCGAGTTGACGTGTTGGCATTCTTTTCTTTTGTGGAAGCGCTCATTCAAGCAACGCGTATGGGTGTTGACATTACACCTACTCTACACGCACAAGCAGAACAAATGCGTGTTACTTATTTTCAACAATTGGAAAAGCGAGCCAATGAGACTCCTATATTGCTCATTTTCCCAACAATCCTTTGTATCTTCCCGCCAGTCCTCATCCTTTTGTTGACACCAGCTTTGGTAACTCTTTATTACCAGCTCTCTATGTTGTCAACGACTGTTGGCGGTTAAGGAACGTCGGCATTATAGAATTTGATGTTGTCTGCCCAAATGGTATGACCAACTGGTGGTCTTGCACGGATGACCAACTGAATGAATTCTGCTCCTGAGTTGGCTGGAACAGAAATTCTAACCTCTCTCGACGTCCAGTCGGCGCGCCCAATCTTAATTTTGGGTTGATAAGTCGTGTTGGGAATGAGCCTCTTGTCTCTAGTCAGCAGGCGATAACCAAATTCGATTTCACCTGGCGGTTGGGCAGCAAAACGGCCTTCCATTATGTAGCGAGAGCCAGGTGCAACTGCTATTAGTTCACCGATGGCGAACTCTCGTCGCATGAGTTTTTTACCTGTTAGCGAAAGCGAGGTCTGGCCTTCAGAAGCTCTTGCGTTTTTTGTACTTGCTCCGCGCGACAGTATCCATCTGTCAGCTTTGCCATCTCCGTCACTATCTATTTCAAAACTGCCATTGGGGATGAGGTTGGGTCTTGCTGTACCACGGGCTATGGTGCCTGGGCTTTCAGTCGATGAGGCTACGGGTGTCTCGTTGATTTTCAAACTTACAGCGTCCAACCAACATTCTCCTCTTTTCAGTTTGCAAGCCGATGCAACGACTGAGAAATAAGCCGTGTTAGCAGGTGGGCGACGGGCAGGATCAAGAGAAAGAGCCGCATTACCACTATACGTAGTCCATTTTTTCATAGGTGGTGATACACCATTGGCAGCTGGGTATATGGTAGAGATTAACCTTTTGTCTTTGTCGTAAAACTGAAGACCAAGCCAGAAGCTTGGACGGCCAGCGCCATTTCGAAGGGCTCCACTTATCTGGATGTTCATCTTCGGTTTGAAACGTTTGTAAGAACTGACCAAGGTACAAGGGGCCTCATTTCCCAAACGCTGCATGAAGAGTGACTGTGCCCCCTCATGAAAGACATCTGTGACTACCTTCGTTCCTACAGCCAAACGCCAACCAACAGGGGTTCCTGTAGTGTCAGTACCTTCAAAACCACCATTTTCCAAATATTCACGGTTAGTTGGGCTGAATATCTTGTAGGTCATGAAGTTCGTCTCTTCAAAGGGGATATTCCACTTGGCTAGCAGATTACGGGCATTGTCTGCCCTTTCGCGATGGCCTGGGTGGGTGGCAAACCTTTTGGTCAGCTGACTTCTTTTGTTGCCATATTTTTTTAACATTCGTTCCCAGAGGGTGACCATTCCTGAAGGGTTGTAACCAGCATCGCGAGCCCATTTCATGCCAAGCATGTCGGCTTCCCGTTCATTATTCCTACTAAAGCGAAGTTCGAGGAACATATTGGCAATGGCTGCCCAAGTCTTCTTATCATCTTCGTCGTCCCACACCTTACGAGCCAACATTACGAACGCAAAGTTGCGACGCATTCTGTACAGGGAGTGACGACGGTTACAGTGAGCCAATTCATGAGCAAGGATACAAGCCAGTTCATCATCAGATTTCACGAAATCGAGCATGCCGCGGTTGATGAAAACATAACCACCAGGGAGGGCAAAAGCATTGATGGATCTATCTCTGACGACATAAACTCTGTACTGAAAACGTTTACGGCGTCCAGGTTCCACGACACGTTGAAAGACTCTTCTCACCCAGGCATTACGTTCTCTGTTTTTATCAAGAGGCTTGAGAATCATCATTGCTCGGGAAAAGGCAAAACCAAAACGACGCTCAGCAGCAGGATCGCCCAATAGCCACAAGCCTTGGTTGATTTCGTGGGCATACTTCAAGATTTTGCCCAATTTTCTGAAAAATCTCGATTTTGCAGAAGTGGAATGAGGGCAGAATAGGGAGACCAATAATAGCAATAAAAGAGAACGATATATTCGCGCCATCTATGAACCTCTTTCTCAATGATTCTCTATCATATTACTTCGTGTCTCCTGGGACCCAAAAGGTATTGCCTAATATATAAACGCATGTTATCCTAGCACTCTCGTCGGGTGAGTGCTAACAGCTCCTCGACGGTATTGTGTACGTGCGTTTTTCGCGGAAGGACGGATTATGAACATCAAGCCACTCGCAGACAGAATCCTCATTCGTCC
>CAZXTJ010000358.1:0-8530 GCA_964643655.1 uncultured bacterium | reverse complement strand
CCACTGAATGGATCGATTGTTCTCTCCTTTGGAAGTAGCTCTTCGGGGATCTCTTTTAGGCTAGTGAACAAATGACCATTGTTTCGACGTCGTAACTCATTGGCCATTTTTATAAGCGCAATGTCCACAAGTGCTCTGGTTCGTAAGGTCCTTTTCATAACGGCCTTGTAGTTTGGTGAAGCCACCGCGGTTAGAGGGTAGTAGAAAGGGATTTTGTTGTCTTGAGCTTGAAGATTCTGTCGAAGAGTATTGACATCCTTTGACTCATTAAAAACGGCGATTATGTTTGTAATCATACTTTGGTAATAGCCAATATCGTTGATGAGAAGAGGTTTTCCCAACCAAATTACCATTTGTCCAATAAAGCTATTAATCGATAGATTAAAGAGCAGGTTGTCATCAGGAAGCTCTTTATCGAAAGAGATTATCTTTTTTAAATAGATTGTGCAGAATTTGCTTTCACCTATGAGGGCCATTCGAACAGATTCTATCGGATCATATTCCTTGAGGATGGACATTGCTCTCACAAACTCTTGGTGCGAATAAACTTTTCCTACATCTATAAGGTGTTTTGCTGTTTCTGCTGCCTGACGTACATGGTTTTGTGAAACCATCTCATTGATAAGGATTCTGTCTGCGCCAATAAACTCGCGCAGTCGGAGTCCTGCACTCACTTGTCTCCAAGCTACAGTACTTCTTTTCTCTTTGGCGGCCAGTTTAGCTTTTGCACTCAAAAGTCGAGCTACATAACGCGTTTTTCTGAAATGATTTCCATACTTGATACCGTATCTACTTTCCACTTTTGTGTGATCATGCGGGGGGATGTCGCCCTTTGTTAAATCGTAGTCTCGGCTGCTTAACTTTTCGACTATGGACAATGTGGATTCATACTCGTTTAACAGTAATCTTGTTTTTTCTTCTGCTGCTGCGGATTTGTCACTTGTCAAATCTGGTACTTTGTTTTGATTCATTTTCTTTGCAGGTATTAACAACAAAGCTGCTGTATAACTGCGAAGAACTTGATCACACTCAGCACGTTGTGCAGAGAATTCGCTCACTTTTGCTTGTGCCTGAATGTTCTTTGCACTATTTTCCAAATCCTCCATTGTAGTTATTAACCCGCAAGTGCCCAAAAACTGTACAGAAAAACGAAGGCCTATGACCAAGCAGGAAAAGATGGCAAATCCGCGGGCAATTCTAAAGAAACCATTCTTCAGGGCAATAGGTAATGGAACTCTTTTGAGTCCAGACATTTTGACTTTCTTTCTAGCGGGCTCACTTTCGGAAAATGGTTCACGGTCTATTGCCAAAGCTGAAAATGCTGGACCTAAGACACGTTCGCCAGTTCCTGGGCTCGGACGAAGAGTTTTCCAGGAAGAGAGCTCTTGTTCAACTTGGGTCAATTCATCGTGGCTATCATCCTTGGGCGACATTTCTCTTCACCTCCCGCATAACTGATTTACGCCGCTTGAGTTTCTCGAGGGCGTAACGGTATCTACTCGCTGCTGTCTTGGGACCTATTCCCATTACCTCTGCCACTTCATCAAAGGTGAAACCTTGAAACAGTTTTAGTATGACTACTTCTCGTTGCTCCTGAGGAAGGCTTTCGAGAATTCGTGACACGTCCATTTCTGCTTCAACATGATGTTGTGGTGACTGAACGATGGATGTTTCCAACTCATCGTTGGGAATAGGGATTCTGTGGCGCCCCTCAATCAATCTCAGGGCTTCATTGCGCGCAATGCGGTAGAGGTAAGAACGAATATTGTCCACAGCCGTGCCTTTTTCCAAGGTACGGGCTAAACGAAGGAAGGCGTTCTGCAGCACGTCTTCAGTATCGGCAGCTCCTCGAACCATGGAATTGACATAACCGAAGAGTTCATCTCCGTTGTTTATCCATATCCGCTCGAGCTCTTTACCGATGGCTTCGTTGGTCAATTTTCACCTCTTCACTCTCACCGTCAATCCCAAGACCCGAGAGCAAGCAGAGATTTCTTTATTTATTTTTGAAGTTTTCAAAAAAGTCGTGGATTACGCTTCTGAGGCGCTCATCGAGACGAGCTAAAACAGGTGTTGCCAGGCTTTCTGGCAAAGGACCGAAAAAGGCTTCAGCCACGGCACCAGCAATGCAGGCTTGTGTATCAGCATCTCCACCAAGGCTGATTGCCAATCGGATGGCATTTTCCACGTCTTCTGCTTCGTAAAAACAGCGAAGAGCTTGGGGAACTGAACCTGGACAGGAGACATCAAAGGAGTAGGTGGGGCGAATAGTAGCTATAGGAGTGGAAAGATCATAAGCGAAATTATCTTCAAGATAGTCTTTGATCTCGTCTTTTGACTTTCCCTTTCGGGCCAGGAAAACAGCAGCTGCCGTTGCTTGTGCTCCGACAATCCCTTCAGGGGCATTGTGAGTGACCTCAGCCGAGGCTTTGGCTTCTTTCAACACATCTTGAAGGTTGTCAAAGGCCCAAGCAACAGGACTAACACGCATTGCAGAACCATTGCCCCAGCTACCATAAGGTTCAGGCTCAGGAGAGAGTATCCAGCGAAAGAAGTTTCCGCCATAGCCTGCATTGGGATAGAGACGGCCATATTCCTGTAATTTTTCCACATAGCCAGTGCCGGTGAGCAAAGCGTCTGCTACAGCCACAGTCAATACGGAATCATCTGTAAAAGTAGAATGTTCATTGAAAAGGTCGAAATCTGTACGTTTTGTTCGTGCTCGTTCAAAGACTGAGCCGATGACATCTCCCGCAATTGCACCCAACATTGTTTCACTCCTCTATGGTAGTGTACATCACTGATAGCGACCATATGTCGCCTGCCACTAAAAAGTTCCTTGATTGGACGAGTCGAAGTGGATGTTGTTTGGTTCAGATGTGTATTGCTGCTTGTGGTTGTCTTCCTCTGCGGAGGAACTCTATGGGCTAGGAGCAAATCGCGAAGGGTTTGGCGAAGGATGTATTTTGATAAAAGAATTCTGACAGACGATCTTGCCGACAACGAAGTCGCCATCAACTACTTTGCCCACTCTAGTGTTTTCTTGCGTCATGGGAAGCGACTTTTCGTTTTCGACTATGCTAATCCAGCCTCTTTTCCCAAAAAGA
Organism: uncultured bacterium; assembly: GCA_964643655.1. GTDB lineage: Bacteria > Muiribacteriota > UBA6191 > CAZXTJ01 > CAZXTJ01 > CAZXTJ01. Next base: position 5,423 of record CAZXTJ010000358.1, on the reverse strand, counting down.
CCTTTCTTGGTTTGTGCCCAATCGAAGCTGTAGAAAAGTTTGATGTGTACATTCTCAGTAGCCACGTCCACGGTGACCATTGGTCATCGACAGTTTTGGATCTACCTAAACGTGATGGTCTCCACTATGCGCTTTCATTTGACATTCCAGTAGGCAAAACAGAACATTCCTTTGTTTCATGTACTGCAAACAAATGGCATGAAATAGGTGACATTCGACTGTTTACCCCTCCTTCCAGTGATGAGGGAGTTGCTTTTCTCATTGAGGCTCCCGGATTGACCATTTATCACTCAGGAGATAATGCCTTCTGGGATTGGCAAGCTGAACGAGTAGCTTCAGGCTACTTCAAAGAGTGGTTGCAGCCCGTAATAGATCTCAACAAAAACATTGATGTGGCATTTCAAGTGGCTGACCCTCGTTGCCATGAAACTCATTATGGGGGAATACACGATATCTCCACTTTTCTGAAGATTGATCTTCTGGTGCCAATTCACAATTTCAATGATTTCTCTCACCAAGAGAAGATGCGGGATTTGGTCAAAGAAAAGCATCCTAGGCAAAATTATTGGCATATAACAGGAAATGGCAAATACCTACGCCATAAATATGAAAGAGAAACTAGCTCGCCATGACTATAGATAAAAGAGTGTTTGATAAGCTCTCCGAGGCTGTCGGTTGGACCCCTCTCGTCAAGTTGCACCGCTCTTTGGGAGAGCTTCAGTGTACGGCATACGCCAAGATAGAATTCATGAATCCAATGGGTTCAGTCAAAGACAGAATTGCTCGCCACATGATTCAGAAAGCTTTGCAAAACGAAGAAATCAAAGCTGGAGATGTCATTGTTGAAAACTCTTCAGGCAATACTGCAATGGGTATGGCAATGATGGCAGCTTGTGAGGGTTTGAAATGTAAAATGGTAGTGCGAGCTTCAACGTCCAAAGAGAAACTAGATTGTTTACGCGCCGTTGGTGTAGATCTCTGTCTCGTTGATGGAACTCTGCCTCCAGACCATCCTGAGAGTTACAACCGAAAAGCTGTTCTCTTGGCCGAGGAAATACCAAATAGTTATTACCCAGATCAGCACAATAATCGGGAAAACAATCGTGCCCATTATGAGACGACAGGGCCAGAAATCTGGCAGCAAATGGACGGACGTATTGACTATTTCGTGGCAGGCATTGGTACTGGAGGAACCATTTGCGGTGCTGGACGTTATCTCAAAGAGCAAGATCCTAACATCAAGATAGTGGCAGTCGATCCTGAAGGTTCTGTTTTTTATGAATATTTCAAAACAGGAAAGGTCGGTAAACCTGGCCACTATTTACTGGAAGGACTTGGCGACGAAGAGATCATCAAATGTCCTGAATTTGAGCTTATTGATGAAATGGTTCAAATTAGCGATAAACAGGCATTCTTGAGTACGCGGGAACTAGCCAAGTCAGAAGCCATTTTGGCTGGCGGCTCTAGTGGAGCAGCTTTATATGCTGTTCGTCAAATAGCTCAAAGGGAACTGGCCAAGGGACGAAAGGACCTGCGTTTAGTCACCATCTTTCCCGATTCAGGAAGTCGTTACCTCTCCACCATCTTCAATGATGACTGGTTACGGGAAAAAGGGTTCATCGCCTGACTATGGCAGCCTGCTAAGGCAGGACTGTGATTTGCTCGGCATGTTTTGACACCACATCGTTATCACTTTTGATATGGAAATAATTTTTGTCAAGTAAATGAATATTACTAAATGTCGACAGGAAAGCTCGGTATAGTAGATAAAAGGAATGCACTATTTCTCACATCTCATTATCAAAGTTGAGAACAAGGCTGGCACAATCCCTGCTCTAATCGCCTCAACCACAAATTTCGTCCAAGGGGGAAACTTAATCTGATTCGACGAAGGGAGTCGAAAGTTGTTTCAACAGATGAGTATTGGAAAGAAGATTGGTGCAGGTTTTGGTGTCATCCTTTTGATGGTGGCCTGCTTGGCTAGTTGGTCTATTTATGGAGTTGCTGGCATCGTAGATAATGCTGGTGAGGTCATTGATGGTAACAAGCTTCGAGCAGAAATGGTTCAACGAGAGGTAGACCATCTCAATTGGGCCGGAAAAGTCAATTCACTGCTCACCGATGAGACAGTTAAAGAACTCAACGTCCAAACAGATCCAAACAAATGCGCATTTGGTCGCTGGTATTACAGTGATGCTCGACTAGAAGCAGAGCGCCTCGTCCCTGAGATCAAGCCTATGCTCAAGGAGATTGAAGCCCATCACAATCGATTGCATGCATCTGCTATCGATATCAAAAAGACATTCGTCCAGGCTGATACTTCATTGCCAGCATTCCTAGCACAGAAAGAAGCCGATCACCTGCGTTGGGTAGGGAAATGTCGTGAGCTCTTTAATGAAAACAAAGAATCCCTAAAAATACAGACAGACGATCATAAATGTAGTTTGGGACGCTTTATTCATGGTGAAGCAGGCAAAAAAGCTGCTGCCACTGATAAAGAGCTAGCTTCCTTGATTGAGGCTATCAAAGAACCTCACAGGGAACTGCACAAGTCAGCAATAAAAATCCAGAAACTATGGAAACAAGGTCATCCTGGTTTGCTTAGCACGCTGATAGATCGCCTGCAGGACCATCGAAAATGGGCCGCTAAGGTGTCAGAGAGTGTCATTTCTTCTGAGGACAAAAAACAGAGTAGAGATTTCAAAATTGGTGTGGCCACTGATGCTCAAAAATGTAAGTTTGGTCGCTTTTTGCAGGCAAAAGAAACAAAGGAGATGATGAAGAGATTTCCAGCCTTAGCAGAAGCTTTGATTGCTTGTGATGAACCGCATCGAGCCTTACATCAGTCAGCTGTCATTATAGAAATGGCATTGGTCAAGAATGACAAAGCCAGTGCTGAGCGAGTTTACACACAACAGACATTGCCTGCATTGCGCCAGGTCGCAAAATTCTTTGGTAAGGCAATAGAGGCAGAAAAACGAATTGTGGAGGCCCAAGGAGACGCTGCAAAGGTTTTCAATGAGGAAACTCTAGCTGCTCTCAAAAGGACACAAAAAGCGCTTCAATCAATTCAAAGACGTGCAGCTGAACTACTGGAAGGTATGCAGCAAGCAAATGACATTTACGCCCAAAGGACCAAACCCGCTCTTGTTGGTGTTCAGACTCTGTTGGCAAACATTCGTGAAACTGCAGCAGTAAACATAATGACAGACGAACAGATGTTAAATGCAGCTCTGGACACACGATGGGGCGTGATAATGCTCAGTGCTATCGTAGGTGTTTTGGGTGTTGCTTTTGCCTTGCTCATTGGTGGAGCAATAGTCAGAGCACTGACAAAGGTCATCAATGGTCTCGAAGGGGGTGCTTCCCAAGTAACTTCTGCCTCAGATCAAGTTGCAGCAGGCAGTGAAACCTTGTCCTTACAAGCTAGTGAACAAGCTTCGACTCTCGAGGAAATCTCGTCATCTCTAGAGGAGATGACTTCTATGACCAAACAGACTGCTGACAATTCTAGGCAGGCGCGAGAGATTGCTGATGAAGCACGTCAAGCCGCTCTTAGCGGAACAAGTGCCATGGAGAATATGTGTGCTGCCATAGGCAAGATCAAAAGCTCATCAGAGGAAACAGCAAAGATTCTCAAGAGCATTGACGAGATAGCTTTTCAAACAAATTTGCTAGCTCTAAATGCTGCAGTGGAAGCAGCTCGAGCAGGCGAAGCAGGTAAAGGATTTGCCGTCGTTGCTGAGGAAGTACGAAGTCTGGCTGCAAGAAGCGCAGAAGCAGCGAAAAGCACAGGCCAGCTCATTGTTCAATCTCAGACCAATGCCAAAAACGGTGTGGCAGCTTCTGAAGAAGTTGCAGACATCCTGCGCACGATTGAGGGCCAAGTCGAAAATGTGGCCAATGTAATTGCTGAAGTTACTGCCGCGAGCGGTGAGCAAGCTCAAGGAATTGAGCAGATAACAGGGGCTGTGGCGCAGATGGACCAGCTCACGCAGGGTAATGCTTCACATGCAGAAGAGTCATCAGCAGCTGCTGAAGAGCTGAATAGCCAGGCGAAGCAATTGTTGACTTTCATTGGTGACTTGCAAGCCATGGTGGGTGGCAAAGAGAGCTTACTTGTTCCTGGTGAAAACCCTCAGGTGGCTTTTATTAATGCCAACCCTACTCAATTACGAGTAGAATCAAATCCAGAACGGCGTCTCAAGAGAAGTAGAGGAATCAGCTTGAGGCATGAGTTGGGGCACATTACACCACCACCGCTTTTCGAGCAAAAAGCAGCTCAAAAAGCCGTTGCACTTTTACCTCAAGAGGTTTTGCCCTTGGATGAACTGGATATCTTTGAATAAAGACCTCCTTTTCCGCTGCTATAAGCCGTCAGCTCAAAAAAATGGGCTGGCGGCTTCCTCTATTAATAGGGGATTCGAAAAAAATGTTCAAAAAAGGACAACTTTTTGTTTCTTCATGCAGTAGGTGAAGTGGAGAGATTGTATTTAGTCAATCGCTTGGTACAATGGCTTGTATGTTAATTAAATAAGAAGAATAAACGGAAACTTGTACGCACAGTACAAAAGGGAGGAAAGTGGAATGAAGAGTAAAAAGAGCGCTAGTTGGTTTGTTTACGCTATGGCCCTGGTGCTAATGATAGCTCCAGCTGCGATGGCTCAGGGGTGGAATGATCCAACTCCAACTCCAACACCAACACCAACTAATGGTGGCAGCGATTGGAACGATCCCAACGGTGGCAACACAACAGGTAATCAGGGTAGCTCTTGGAACGACGTATACAACCAGGGTAATACCGCTTATCAGGGTGGTAGCTGGAACGATGCTGTAACTCATTACGACAACATCTATAGCAACAAGGCTTACGATAGTTGGAATGATGACCAGAAGATGGAGTTCTTTGCCAATGCTGGTTCTTCATATCTCTTCTATGGCATTGAAATCTATAACGGTCGCAGAACCACTGGTTCTTGGGAAAACCGTTATAAACAAGCTCTCCGTTATTTGGAAAAAGCCTATTTCGAATTGCTCCGCGCTGCTGACAATGATTGGCGCAAAGACTACAAAGGAGTTTGGAGCGAATGGCTTGGTAGTGGAAATTATAGCGTTCTTCTCAGAGAGTTTGGACGATTTCAGGCGCAAGTACTGAGAGGCCGCGGCTGGTTCGACCACTGGGGTGGCGACGTACATATGGCCCGTAAACTCGCCCTTTGCAACTATTACATGGGTATGTGTTATTACGAGCTCCGCTCTTGGCACAACCACAGCACTTGGGATTATGGTTACGGCCGAGTCGACAACAAAAAACTCTGTTATGTGATGTTGAAAATGTTCATCGACATGTGGCCAGAAGTGAAAAACGTATATTCGCGCCTTTCTGACCGCACAATATATCAAGAGCAGTATCAGATGTATGG
>CAZXTJ010000357.1:0-8610 GCA_964643655.1 uncultured bacterium | reverse complement strand
CGTAATACGTGATGAAAGTGGAAAGATTGTTGCCGTTGCAGTAGCCAACCGCAAAGGCGCTGTCATTAATCACATCATCCCTTACCATGGCGATACAGATGGTCCTACGAAGCGATACTTCAATCGTCCAATCGAACATCCTCTTGGTAAAAACTTCGTTTCAGAGGACCTTGGCGACAAGAAAGTCCTTGAAGAGTGGACGAAAATGTTGCTCGATCCACTGCGAGATCTGGAAAAGCTGACTTCCTTACATAAGGTACTTGGCGTTGAACCAAACACCTCTCGTTCAGAACGAGTCGCTGCATGTACTGAGTCACATGCTCAACAAGTTTTGACCAAAGCAGAAGTCTTCTATAGATCTATGAAGGGTTCTAGGGGAAAAGTCCTCAAGGCCAAATTTGGACTTCTGAAAGATCTTTACGAAGCTCTGATTAATGTTGAGATCAGTCTCAATTCAGTACTGCTGCATTACGGTCCCAACAAAGAAAGACGGCAGGACAGAATAGCGCTCCATCTCGGTAGTGCTCAGAACTATGTCGCTACACTCATTGCAATGATTGGCGAAAAATATCGTTTTGACACAGAGAGCAAAACTGTCTTTCAGGATGGTGTTTATGCAACTCAACGTAAGAGTAGGATTGGAAACACCTACGATTACGGAACGAACAATCAAGATCAAGTAAGAGCGGCAGATTATTTGATGTCCGGTCCTTACAGTCTTCACGACTTTGTCTATCTTGGCAATGACAGAGATGTTGAAGTCTCAGTCAATTACATTGGTCTACAAGGAACAAGCGACAGCAACAAGACCAATAAATTCACTGTTGCCATCCTCGACAACAATAATGAGGCCTATGAGACTTTGATGACAGAGCTTTCAGAAGTGTCTCGTTCATCTGCCGGTGGTACATATAGAAGACCTATTAGTGAATGTCCAACCTTCAAACAAAATCCCAACAATCTGGTCATGAACTCCATTGAAGTAGACAAAGCCTTCATCACACGAAATGGTTCAGATAGTACGGTAGACGTAAGTTTTGAACACACTGGCGAAAAACGAGGCTTCACGGTCTATCAAGAGACGGCAGGTCTAAAGTATGCTCCTTGGGTTGACTATGATGAGGTAACCACCGTTGTAACGGCCAAAAACAGTCGTTCTGATGAACAAATCGATCCAGACGGGTTCCGGATTATTGTTGACGCTTCAGCCACTATGAAAGGTCTCTTTCCAAAAGTTGTGGAAGGCCTCAAGGAGAATCTGAAGCAACTTGATTCTGAATATCTTGCCACTGAATATACTGCCTTCCGCCCAGTTCATCTTTTCTCTTCCAAGGAAAGCGCTCATACGAAGGACAGTCCCTATTCCTTGGCAGATTTTGGCAACACTTCTGCAAACGGAGCCAGTTGGATTAGCGAATCCCTGAGGACTCTAGGGAACAATATCCCAGAGAAACCTTGGATCCTCATCATCCTCAGTGACTTTGTTGGTGACTATTTCTTGCCAGAGAATTGGGCAACTGCAACTGATCTGAAGACTCCTGCAACACCAAGAGAACCTGCTAGGACTTTGCCTCCACTATTCAAGGAAAGTCCCTCTGAATTGTGGAAAGAGCCTGGTGTGAAAGAGTATGTAATCAACAACTCTGGAAAAGCCAATGAAGGTTGGCCACGTCTGACCAAGGTTTATTGTATTGCAGTACAACCATTGTTAACCAAGATGATGCCGCTCAAACCTCAGGATTACCGCAAGGTGTTGGAGCGTCGTTATCCGGGCAAAGAGGATGTTATCCGCCGAAAATATAATGAGCGAGTACAGTGGTACAACCATCAAAAACCTAGGGCAAGTAAGTGGAATGCCATGTCTGCTACTTGGATGTTGTCCCATGTTGGTGGACGTAATGGAATCTACGTAGATTTGATGGAGCAATATAATCCCCAGAGGAGCATGAGTATGAATGCTCAGCCCCCAGAGCCTTCTTTCCAGACATCACTTCAGAGGGCTATGGATCGCATCTATCGAACACATGCTCTTAACAAGAAGCGAGGTGGTTCACAATGAAAATTCTCAAGATAATGCTCATTGTGTCATTGTTGGTAGCTTGTCCTTCTTTACTAAGAGCGCAAGAGGCCATCGACATTTTCAATAATATTGCAAGTAGGGTAAATGAGAATCTCGAAAATTTACCAACTTCCAATGAGAATGCAAAGAATGTTTTGGGCGAATCCATTCATCCTGCTGAGATTCATCTGATTAGAGCTCTGTGGGCTGTTGATGACATTCTTTCCAGTGCTAAAACGCTTGGTGTTGCAGGTGACGTTTATGGTGGCGAAGTGTCGGAAGCCTATTTGCAAGATAGCAATGTGCTCTTCGTGAACATGGAAGGTGGAGCTAAAAGCCTTGCGGATAACCTGGCCGCTGCCAAGGAGGAGTTGGAAAAGTCCTCCCACAGTCGTGGACCAGCATTGGCCGCTCTTTATGAAGCTCTACTCGCATTTGGTACTACTAACCAAATATCCCAAGGAGAAAACAGCAAGGCAATCATTGCAGAAGGAGCTTTGTCTTCAGTAACGGTGCCTGACGCTGGTGAGAGCTCTGCTACTGCCGAAGAGCTGAAAGCTCTCGTGGCTGTTGGCAACAGGTTTGTCACGGAGTCTCGTTTGTCTCGCGAGGCCTTGATGAGTTTGCAACCTGAAGAGGTACATGAGCTGCTCTATGAAAAACAGCAATTGCGCTTCAAAGAAGGCAATTTCGAGGGAACCATTCAGAAAGCAGCAATCAAGTGGCTCTTGTCAGTCCTTCGTTTGCGTACTGTCATTGGTTATCTGGAAGCAGCTGGCGAGAATGAAGGTGCTAGCCAACTGAAGACGCAGTTGAAAGCAGCTATCCTCTGGGGCGGACCATTTGCAGTTGTAGATGGCACGAGTCAAGAAGAGCGTCTATTCAAGCTGTTGCCCAAATGGGCAGAGAGTTATTGCACCAATTAGAACTGTTGAGTTCGTGGGCGTGGTCTTTATGACCACGCCCTTATTTCATGAGGAGCAAAGTCAATTCGTAAATGACATGTCTTCTGTCTGTTAGTTTCTGAAGGAGTGGTTCAAAGAGCAACTCTATCTCGTTTGCTCCATCTTTCAGTAATTCAACAGGGACTCTCTGGAAAACATCAAGTTTTACACCACCAAGTTTGTGGCTCCTTCTATCGAAGACAATAATGTTGGCACTTTTGTTGAGATGCAGCCTATATGCTGCATGGGAGGCACTGTCCATTTGAATGAAGAACTCAGCATAACGATATCTTTTCTTTGCTGGTACATTGAAGGTTCTACGCCAGCTACGAGCACATTTTCGCTGAAAGGGCATTGGGATACCCAATACAATTGGCTGTGCAAAATTCTTGAAGATGGAAAAAGAGTAGTCGCTTTTTCTCCTTGCTTGGTAGGTCATGGCAAAATCACCAAAGTCTGGTCTCGCAATGGTTTTGTCGAGATTACCATCTTTGAATGTAGTGTAAATGGAAAAGGTGAAGAACTCTTGCAGGCAGTGGAAAAACTCCAACTTGGTCTGTGAGCCAACTATAGGGGAGCTGAGAATGAATGGAGAAATGGACTTGGCTCTAACAAAGGCCTTCAAGCTCTTTCCGTCTGCCAGAAACTTATGCACATTTTCTGCAATGTGTTGTCCGTATGCTGCTTCTTTGGCAGCCTTTTCGTCAATGTAGCGCTGCATCTCTACTGAACCTTCTTTTAGTCCCATACGGCCAACAGCGGTGTTTGCCTTCAGCGAAGGATCGTCATCAAGTTTCCTTTTAACAAATTGTGAAAGTGTTTTGTTTCCCATTTGACGGCAAAGTGTCTTTATTTGCTCTTTCAAAAGTAAGGCAAGCTCAAATTCATTTTTCACACCGTCTAAGTATGTGGCTGACAGTTTTCCTGCATTCATATCATCTGGTAAGAAAATGGTGTAATTCTGTCCATCTTCGCCCTTGGCTGCAGAAAAGTTTCCCTTGCTGCTGAACTGGCACTTTGCTGGTGGAGACATAGTAAAAGACAAATCAAAACCACCAGCCCTCTTCTTCGCATTGGTGAACTCGAAATTGGCTTTGGCAGTGACTGCACTTTTGGCCAAAGATGTTTCACCTGAGGGATAAAGCACTCTGAAACTGACTGGCCTTCCTGCAGGTAAACCTGTCAGGAGGACTCGGTGGCTTCGGCCTGCTTTTTCTGTGCTTTCATAGATTCTCGCTACTGGTTTCAGTAGTTGGATTTTTGACTGATAAGCCACTTCACTATTCCAGGTAACTGTCAGAGAACCAACTCCTGGATTTGCTCTTAAGTTGGACATTCCATAAGTAACGGGTCTTTTGGGCCATATGAGAAAAACAAGAAGGAGCAAGATGAAAGCACCAACGACAAGGGCAGTTGTCTTGGAATTTTTCTCTGCCTTGGCGAGAGCTGGTTTGGTCACAGCCGAGACTGCACCGGTCTTTTTGAGTTTTTTACTTTTCTTTTTGACGGATTTTCTCCGCCCCAAAGGACGTCCTGCAGCCAAGGCCTCCAAGTCAGCCAAAATCTCGTCAGTATTCTGGTAACGGTCAGAGGGTACTTTTTCGAGGCATCTGTCGATGATCTCGTCCCACAGTGGTGAGAGGTCTGGATTGCTAACTGATATGAGTTTCCTTTTACCGGATAAAATGCCGGAGACAACATCATTCAATGAGGTCCCACTAAAAGCTTTTTCACCTGTTAGCAGCTCATGAGTTATGACCCCAATCTGCCAAACATCTGTTCTGAGGTCTGCTTTTTCACCCATTGCCAATTCAGGAGAGAGATAATAGGGAGTGCCGAGAACGGCACCTGTTCTTGTCAATGCAGTGGCATCCATGTCACGGGCCAAACCAAAATCCATAACGACCACTCTTTCACCACCGCCTTGCAGTGGGGCAATCATTATGTTGGCTGGTTTGAGATCTCTATGGACAATATTCTCTTTGTGAAAACAGCTCAATGCTTTACACACACCAGACATTATCGTATTTACACGACTAGGTTCTATCTGATCCTCGACCTGTAAAATCTCATCTATGGCCATACCTGATATGTATTCCATTGCACAGTAATAAGCGCCATCGTCAGCTTGGCCAAAGTGAAAGAGTTTGACTATGTTTGGATGGTCAAAACGAGCGCAAATCTTGTATTCACGGTGAAAACGCATCAATATGGACTTGTCAGTCAGCATTCTTGGCTGAAGGAATTTCAGAGCGACCTGTTCGTTGCGATAACCGTCTTGCGCCAAGTAGACGACTGCCATACCTCCAGCCCCCAGGCGACTGAGGATAGTAAATCTATTGTCAATTACTTTGCCAATATTGGGACTAACTTCACCGCTCATAAAAACAGACTACTACATAATATGCTTCGCTTTGTCCCTTGAAACGGCCTGATCTTTACGATAGACGTTAAAGGTTGCCATCAGGCGGTTTCGCACAGATTGAAGATATTTCGATCGTCTCTGTGACGAATGCAAGCTGCCTTGAGGAATGAGCACACCAATGACAAACAAAACGACAATCTCTTTGAGGGTGATTGGGTCAACCCAGAGTCTTGGGAAGGCCTTGGCTAGAAGTGGAAGGATGATTGTCAATATGAGCGACAGGATTACAATCGCGCGGACCACTACAACCAAAACTTCGTCTATCGATGGAGCAGTCAGCCTAGCTATTACTGCTCTGGCCTGGTGTTGGGGTGGTTCCAAAGAAGTGTTGAGTTCGCGTTCCAAAGAACGTTGAAGCAAGATAGTCTTGGGCATAGAGAAAAGGTAAGTGATCAGTGCAATGACAGCGCTAAAAGAGCCAAGGACGAAGAAGAAACGTCCTAATTGGCCAAGGGGAATGATTTTGCCAAAGACAGCAATCAAAGCAGCAAATGCTGCCACGCCAAAGGCTAGCCACTGGCGGCGAAAAAGAACCTGCCATCTTTCGGCCATTGTTCTGATTTTAGAAAAAATAGCTGGATCGAATTTGCCCTGCCATCCACGTTTAGAACAACCAAAGATGGCACAGCCTCCAGAATAATCCCAACATTCACGGTGATGAAGGGTTTGGCAGCGTGGACAAGAGTGTGCTGGTTCATTTTTCCCAACATTACAACCACAAACAGGACAGCGACCTTCTTTTCCTTCGAGTTTTTGAGGAAGCTTCGGCTCGTCTTCTGTGAGAATAAGGCGACTGTGATGAGTGACTGAGTTGTGCAAGCGATGTCTTAGTGTGGCGAAATAGGCACGATAAGCCAAACGTTCACCTCTCAGCTTTTTTTGGAATACATAAGAGAAGAAGAGTGCAAAGAGCCAAATACCTATTGTTATCCATTTGTCGACGATGAAAAAATGGACACCGCCAACCATACAACCCAGAGCAAGAGCAACTGCCACAACTCTAACAAAAACGCTGACATAGTCTCCTTTGGAGTCTCTATTGGCAACTTCACTTTCTACTTCCGTTACTCCTGAACTCGGTCCAGTAAGCGAAAGCTCTAAATCGTTTTCAAGTAGCTTTTTTATGGCCAGAGCCGGTGCATGCAAGAGGAAACGAGCGATGCCTGCCATGAAAGCCGTAACTGCCAAGGCGACAAACAGTTTAAAAGGTAAACCAAAAACGAGCAGTATTCTGGATTTACTGAGTGAAGGCAGCTGAGGCAAGACATTGACAGTGATAAACATTAGCAAGAGCATCAAGAACGAAGAGAAGGCTCTGAGCCACCACTGAGTAATATATATGGCCTGCCAGCGATCAAGATGTCTGTTTACACTCGAGATCAATGACGAGTGGCGGGCGAGGGACCAAGCCTTTGTGGAGCAGCAGAAAACTCCGCAGCCACCTGTGTACTGCCAACACTTTTCATGATGCAGTGTATTACAAGCCGGACATCGTTTGCTGGCTGAACCGACAACAGGAACATTACATATGGGGCATGGCGAGATGGCCTCAGCTTTACGACTCTTCCTGTTTTGTCTTTTCGAAGGAAGCATTGACCCTACTCTCGAGCGTCAGAACAAAAAAGGACTGTTCGCGAGCAAGGGAAAGGGCCAACCAGGGCAAACCCAGACCCAAAGCAACTACGAGTATCGTTGGGGCAAGAGGCAACTTGAGGTTCTTGATGAAGGTAGTCGAGAACACCAGTGTCAAAAAGGCAACGAGCACTGACAAGGCTGCCACTCTGTCGCCCAATTCGACCAATCGTTGTTGTAAAACTGGCAACTCCAAGTTGTCGCAGATTTCAATGGGCATCGTGATTGGAGCTTGCAGGGAAGATGAAGTGGCTTTTTCAAGTTTGCTCTGAACATATAGGAGCCACAGTCCCAGAATGGCAAAAAGCATCATGGAAATAATTGCCACCACAAGAAGCAGTGGTTGTCCTAGTCGTTCCAAAGGAGCTGTAAGCCAAGCCAATCCCAGGGTTGGTGAAGCAAAAGAGAGAATGAGGATAAAAAAGGAGAGCAAGAAAGACAATGAGCCTACCATCAAGAAGGTCCAAAGTCGTCGAGCCAATGAGACAGCTCTTTTGCACTCTTCATAGAGTTTGTCACGCTCTGCTGTATCATTGGGTAGATGGCTCTTTTCATCACACCCCAGGATGGCACAGCCTTCATGAAAGTCCCAGCAAGCAGGGTGATGAAGAGCGCTACAATGGGGACACTTTTCTCCCTCGTCGACAGGAGTCGCACAACCTGGGCAGAGATCCTCTATCTTCTTTTCATCGGTTTTACTCATAGCTCGAACGTTAACCGAAAAGGGGGCAACAATGCAATCAGTTGATGATGTTCCCAGATGATGTTTGGCGTCGTCCAATTCGTGGTACAGAGCATGACAAACGACACTGGAGTGCTTTTGCTTTCGCTATTCGAGCACGTGAAGCATTTAGACTAGCCAAAGGTAAGAGTGTGCCAACGACAATCATCGCCACCATATCAACCAATGTCAGTTGATTGGCCCAGGCTGCAGGCTGATTGGCGGCCATGACAGGAATGACAAAAGCCCAAGCAATGGTCCAGGTGATAAGGGCGACAAAAACGGCTGAAATGAGTTTGTCGGTTCTATGGAGTGAGCCAATTCTTGCTGAAGGTCTGTTATTCCTCTGTCTAAGTTTTTCTTCAATAGTCTTTTGCTCGAGGAAATTTCTGATGGAAAAAAGAAGGATGAATAAGAGACCCGCTACACTTAGGACTAGGCCTCCTTGTAAAAACGTTGGTCCCCAAAGAGCCAGGAAATTGATGACTCCATCACCAGTCAAAGGAATAGTCGGCAAGACACGGGACCATAGAAGTAGCTGAATGCCGAATACAGTGCTCATGAATGAGAAGAGATATCCCTTTAGTGAAAAGAGCCAACTAGCTAGGTTTTCATTCAGGTCACATGCCGGTATGGAGTTGTTTGGAGTTGGCAAAGAGACAGATGACGCTCTACTCAGTGGTCTCCGGGGAGGGGCTTCGTCGTGATCTGTTGCTCCTGGACAGCCAAAGATGGCACAAGTGCCTGCATATTCCCAGCAGTCCTGATGATGAGGGGTGTCACAAGTGGGACACAAAACGGCTCTCTGTTGAACATCACAGCCACAGAC
>CAZXTJ010000356.1:0-8621 GCA_964643655.1 uncultured bacterium | reverse complement strand
GGGCAGGAGACTGTGCTGACAAATGATGCTCCCGTTTTTCACGATGGTGACTATTACACTGGTAACCCAATGAAAAAACCTCGAACTGTCTTTAATGATGGTCGAAGTTCTTTTTTCCACTATGTTGACCAAGGTACTGACCCTGGCGTCTTTATGGCCGTATCATCAGATGGTAAAGTCGCCTTCCACAATCGTGATAACGATGGCATGGATATCGTTTTGCTCAATGGCACAGGACGCCGAGCCATTATCAGGGATACGATTGGAACAGGCCTAACCTATCGTCCTCTCCTTTGGTTGGACACAGAAACTCTGATTTATGTGGACAAAAACTACGAAACTCTATATCGCATCAAACAAGACGGTTCCTATAACGTAGCACTTTATCCTTCAATGCAAGGTGAGGACACGACAGATGATGGCCCCTTCTCAACTTTTTCGCCATCACCAGATCGTTCAATGGTGGGGTTCGTATGTTCAGGAGCAGGCGGAAATGGTACTGGTTACCGCATTATTCGTACAGATGGTTCTGGTTGTATTCTCAACTCCGGTGGTTCAGCGCCTCAAAGTGAGCTTTCAACAGGTACTGGCGCTCTAGCACCTGCTCTTTGGCCAAATCGTGGAACACGTATGGGCGCTGAGTATAGGCGCAGCATTTACATTTCTCTTGATGACGCAACTTCTGATGATCTCATGCAGGAGTTGGAAATTGTCGAGACTGGTTCAAGGGTATTTCACATGGGTGTCAGCCCTGTTGTAGCCAATTCGAACCAAGGTTTGATTCCACTGGCTTGGGACGTTGATGCAAGTGGCAACTTGTTGGCCGTAGTCAGTATGGGAACAGGTGGAGATCAGGAAAATGGTGTATTCGTTTTTTCTGTCTCTGGTCCTCATGGGGCAACGACTGATATTACAAAAAATATGCCTTTGGCAGAACGAAAGCCAGATATCGATAAATTTTTCTCCATTTTCTGGCTAAAATAAGGGAACCTTATACTCTCTAAATAGTCAAAACATAGTGGGAAGGTTCACGATGGTCGTTCCTGCCCGCTATAATAAATAATGAAAGAGTATTTATTGGGCCGTTTCATTACGATTGGGGAAGGTCTATCTATGAAACGTTTTATATTTCTGGCGATGTTGTTGTGTTTTGGGGCCACGAGCCTATTAGCTCTACCGAGCTTCAAAGAAGTACGTGCCAAGGTGACCAAAAATCCCAATGATTTACGAGCTCGCTTTTTACTCGGCAAGTATTACATGAAAATGCATGAATACGGTAATGCCCTTCGAGAGTGGAAATACATCGTCAAGAAACGACCAAAACTCTGGAAGATTTACAATCGTATTGGGCTCATCAGATACAAGATGGGTTCTCAAGAGAATGACACAGCGCGTAAAAGAGCCTGTTGGGTCAAAGCAGCCCGTGTATGGAAATATGTTTTGAAGAACAACCGGTCTGATAAATGGGCTCGTAAAGCTTACGAGAAAGTCAAAAAGAAGATCAAACTTCTTGATGGTGGTGTTAGACCAAAAGTTAATCCTCCCAATCCCACGCGTATAGCCACAGGTGGTAATGGTGGCAGCGGCGGAGGTGGAGGCAAAAAGCTCTTCGGGCCTAGTCACGAAGGTATGTCTCCGGAAGAGCTCGACAAAATGTATGCCCGCGCTTATAGCAACTTCTGTAACGAGAAATTCAAAGAAGCCGCTCCCCTCTTCGCTTGTGTTTCTCGTAGCAAAGTAAAATCTCAGGACGCTCTCTTTTACACAGGAAATAGCTTTTTGAAAGAAGCCGAAGAGCCTGATAAAGCCATCAACTACTTCTCCAAATACAAAGAGAAGTATGGTGAAGACGCCCGAGTACTGTTTGCTATGGGTTCTGCCTATGGTTTGTCTGGTTCTTTTCAGAAGCAGATTGACTGTTTCGAGAGAAGTCTTCAGTTCGAACCTGATGATCCTGAGACTCACTTTCAGTTAGCCTTGGCTTACGACAAAGTGGACAAGCCGAACAAAACAGTTGAACACGCGCAGAGAGCCGTTCAGCTCGACGCTGGTTTCAAAAAACGACTGCAGCCCCTGATCAAGAACTCAAAAGTTGCTCGCCGAATTGGAAACATCATCACTGATGTTCTTCGTGAAACAGAGACATCTCAGCTCTCTGATGAGCAGATTGATGAATATGCACGCCGTGTTGGTGAAATCTTGGGTGAAGAGAACATCAATCCAGAGGGCAACAAAGGTGACTACCGCTCACGCTTCAAGAAGTTCATGAATGACGGCGGTAACCGTGAAAATCTACGAAAGATGATGAAAGGCGAAGGCACAGCTGACGACCTGAAACAAATGGCTAATGACGCTGGCGTTTCACGCTCAGACGTAGACACTGCAGTAACAAACTTCCGCAGAAAACGCAGACGATAATCTAGTCATAAAAAAAGAGGCAGTGAACTAATCACTGCCTCTTTTTTATAACCTGTATCTTATGTTCCTTTAACTACTGGATCTAGCTTACTGAGTTTTTTCAGTTTGCTGTCCAACTTCTTAAAGGACTTCTTGGGATTTACAAAATAAAGGTTCTGGATGACTGCGTCTTCATTGTCTTTGAAGCCATGTTTGATAGAGTCTTTGTCTAGCTGTTCCATCCAGACCTTGAAGAAACGAAGACGGTCATTAAAGTTGTCTTCGTTTGATGAGTCATTGAGAATCTCACGTTTCTTTTCAGGAGTAAGGATTTTGTCAGCGTCGATGATGAGATAGTTCTGCAAACTGTGTTTCAGTTTCTGCCTCTCATCAGGAGTCATCCTCGTCAATTTATCCACATAACTCTTGGCCAACTCGACCAAAGGAGGCTCGTTGGATTGGTTGTCTTGGAACATAGAACGTGTTTGACCACGAGGTAGAGTCTTGAATGTTTTGTCTTCTGAATAGACTGGCTGCCCCTCTTGGTCAGGATCTGTAGCCACGATAATGAAATGATACCTCGTATCTGGCTCGAGACCAGAGATAGTGATGGAGTGATCGGTCTCTCGCATTTGTTCAGGGTTTTCCTGCTCACGAGAGTAATCACGAGTAGTTCCAATTCGTACTTTCGTATCTGTCTCGATGTTGGTGGACCAACTTATACGTACCTCTGTATCAGAGGGATCGAAAGATATAGAGCGAATTTTGATTTCAGGCTTGGTCTTGAACTCTAACTCTTTCGAGTACATATAAGACTCGGTGTCATCGGGATCATAGGTAAAGACGAATTGGAAATAATAAGTAGTGTCTGGTTCCAAGTTCGTCAGCTCTTCACGGAACTCGGTTCGTGGTTCTTGTGGACAAGGTGTGCGTTGTCGACTATCCAGGCTAGTGTAATACTCGATGTACGAATAACAAGGAGCATTGGCTTTCCAAGCAATGATGGAGCGTTTGCTCTGTTCTTCGATGGCTTGTTCGAGCAACTTCAGTGGTGGTTTGGGGAAGAGATTGCCCGTAATGTAGAGCACTAGCAACACGAGTGTGAGCAGGGCCGGTACTACTACCATTGAAATGTTATAGATGAGTTCTTGCGTAGTTTGCTCTTCATAAGAAGGTCCAGCAAGCAAACTCAAAACATAGTGGTAAGTTCCGCTCGTCCCACCAGGTGCAAGGTCGGATACACTAGAAGATATCGTTGGTGCTGCTGAAGAGAGAGCTCGAGATGTGGCCACAGAGCGAGTGGAAAACCCTCTCGTTGCTGTTGATGAACCTGACCGCATGCTCGCTTGGCGGGCTTCGACCTTACGTTCTACCTTGGTCAGTGCTTGCAACATCTCTTCTGAAGACTGGAAGCGAGCAGCAGGATCTCTTTCTAATGATTTGAGAATGAGCTCTTCCAGTGCCTCAGGCACTTCCTGATTAAACTGTGTTGGTGGTGGAATTGGTGGAGCTTCACCATCTTGGCCACTAGCATAAGGGCTTTTGCCAGCAAAGGGTGTTTGTCCAGCCAACATCTCATAAAGCATTACACCCAATTGATAGAGATCGGAACGTTCATCGACGTCCTCACCCAGAAGTTGTTCCGGAGACATGTATTGGGGAGTGCCAATAGAGATACCAGTCATCGTAATGGAGGTCTCTTGAAGATCTTTTACGAGACCAAAGTCCGTCACGATGGCGTTTCCACGAAGATCAAATCTGATGTTTCCAGGTTTTAGATCGCGATGGATGATGGATTTGTCATGGGTATAGACTAAGGCTTTGAGAATATCCTTGGATATCTTCAGAGCCTGTTTGAGTGCTAACTTGCCTTCACTCTTGATGACAGTCTCGAGGGATTCTGCCTTCAGGTATTCCATTACGTAGTAATAGAAACCATCTTGTTCACCAGAATCGTAAATTGTGATGATGTTTGGATGGCTCAATTTGGCTGTTGCCTGCGACTCGCGACGGAAGCGTTTGAGCCTGTCCAAGTCTTTTGCATACACTGGCGGCAATACTTTGATGGCAACTTCACGTTCCAGGCCAACCTGCAAGCCTTTGTAAACGTCGGCCATTCCGCCAGAGCCAATTTTTTCGACTATTCGATACTTGCCGAGGACCTTGCCTACGAGATCCACCAGAATTCCCTCATTTCGAACCGCAGCTCAAACCCACTGGGTTTTTCCCACCCTTTATATAATTATAAGACATTACACAAAGTAGGGTGTTCCATCTGCGGATATATCAAGTCACTTTTCTGTTTCCTTGCAGTGCATTCTCTTCAGTTCTATATACGTCCATGATCATGTTTATACGGGTAACTTTCAACACCTCGAGAATCTGATTGGACACACAGCAAAGAGCCATTGAAATACCATTTTTACGACAGAAATCGTTCAAACTAGCTAGTGAACCTATTCCCGAGCTATCGATAAAGTTCAACTCTGACATATTGAGAATTGCTCGTCTGAACTTAGCTGGATCGAGCTTGGCTGAAACTTGCTTGTGAAAAGAATCAGAGTTAAAAATCGATAGGTCTCGAGGGGCCTGAATGAGAATGGTGTTCCCCTGCATGCGCATGTGCAGCCTCAAATCATCGGTAGCCGATGGTAGGCTGCTTGGAGTAATTGAAGAAGAAGAGAGCTCTCTGAACAAAGAAGTAGAGTCTTCTACTGTTGCTGTACCCAAATCGATTTCCATGTCTCTGGAAGCAGCTACAGTATTGGGAAAGAACACCTTTGCTTCTTTGACTATATTATCGATGAAACGATCGTCATGATATGGGTCGTGATGGAAAAGGACATATTTTCTCACATTGGCTTCGTGGGCAATTTTGATACCCTCTTGCCAGGTAGAGTGTCCCCAACCTCGATGACTTTTCACATATTCTTCGGGCGTAAACTGAGCATCATAGATGAAGACGTCAGCTCCTCTGGCTAGCTCTAGTACTTTTTCATCTACCTTGTCTGGGTAAGGCTCTGTGTCAGTACAATAGGCGACCGTATGTTTGCCGTCCGTAATGCGGTATCCAAAACAACCACCTGGGTGGTTCAAGGCACGAGCACGTACCATTAGGTTTCCAGCCATTACGTCTTGTTCGAGCAATTCAACGAAATGAAATGAGCTAGGCATGTCAGACATGGTGATAGGGAAATATATACTTCCCATCTGACCACGCAAAGCATCTTGTAGTCTCTTGTCAGCCTTGAAGGCGCCATGGATGAAAAACTCGTTTCCAGGGACGAAGGCAGGTCTGAAAAAGGGAAAACCTTGAATATGATCCCAATGGCTATGAGTCAAAAAGATGTAACCCTTGCCATTGAAGCTTGTGTCTTTGATTAGGCTGGCACCAAGTTTTCGAATACCTGTTCCAGCATCAAGGATTAGCAGTGTATCGCCAGAACGGATTTCGACACAGGGAGTGTCTCCACCATATTTTATGCAACTTGGCTCAGGAGTTGGAATACTTCCCCGTGTTCCCCAAAATTTAACACGCACAGGGTAGAATCCTTTCTAGCCAGACAACTTGGCTTTGTCACTGCGGTAGAAGATTATTCTGATTTCATTCCCCGCTTTGTTGAACTCTACCTTGTCAGCATATTCGTAGATGATGATTAATCCACGACCACGTTCGCGGTAGAGATCTTTCTTTTGTTGGGAGAATGTTTTGGATATGTCAAATCCTTCACCCTCATCATGTATGACTATTGTGATTGAAGAGAGTGAAGGCTTTACGTGCACATGAACTTGTTTGCTTTCGTCGAACTTGTTGCCATGTTCGATAGCATTTGTCAGAGCCTCTTTGAGGATCAAAACTAAATTGAATTTCTCCTCAGCAAAATAGCCGTGAGACTGAATGTAAGAACAGATACGATCTACATAAGAAGGCAAATTACCCAGTTTAGTGGGCAAGGACAGTTTTAGCTCTTCAAAGGCAGGTTTGACTCTGACCGCAACGAAAGTGAAATCGTCTTCGAGAGTCTCTGTCTGAGCAAAATCTAGGGCACGGTCATAAATGTGATTACTTAGATCTTCGATTGGCTTGTCAGCATATTCTTTGATCATCTGTTCAAGGCGATGAAGTTCGAACATCTCTCCTGAGGGCGATTGAGCCTCGATTAGACCATCCGTATAAAGAATCAGGATGTCATCTGCATTTAGCGAAACAGTCTCTTCCAAGTAGTTGTAGTCATCAACTAGGCCCAAGGGGAAACCACCTACTGAAAGTGATTTGAAGACATTCTGACCACGCGGCAAATAGAGCGGGTAATTGTGGCCGGCATTGGAATAGGTCATCGTCATCGTTCTAGCGTCCAAAATGGCCAAGAACATTGTGATATAGCGGGATGACTGTGTGTCTTGACGCAGAATGACACTGGTTTTGGCCAAGATCTCTGCAGGTGACTGATGAATGTCGAATAAGGTACGAATGAGATTTCGCCCCATGGCCATAACAAGCGCTGAAGCGATATCGTGACCAGAAACATCGGCAATTACAACAGCCATACGATGTTCATCAATTTCGATGAAGTCGTAATAATCGCCACCAACCCTATTGGCTAGAGCGTATTTGGCAGAAAAGTCGAAACGAGAAGTTTTGGGCATTGAGCGTGGAAGCAATAGCTGCTGTACCTTTTGGGCATCCTCGAGCTCGAGGTTGAGTTTCTGCTGAGCCAACTTTTCTTTGTAGAGGTTGAATTTCTCAATAGTCAAAGCAGCCAAGTTTGCCAAAGAGTTGAGTAGTTTGAGATCATCGTCCCCGAAGTCGTGGCCTTTTGAGTTATTGATGACGTTGATAACACCAATACACTCTTCATTGGTTACTAGAGGGACACACAGCATTTGGCGAATATTCGAATCCCGCTCGAGGAGGTATTTGAAACGCCTATCACGACAGCCCTGGTTGACGATGACGCCTTGTCTGGTTTGGGCGACTATACCTGCCACACCTTCACCCATCTTGAGGACTATACGTTTTTCTTTGATATGTTCCACACCGTCGACGAGCTCGACTACTAGCCCGTCGAGTTTGGGATCGTACATCATCAATGAGCTGCGTTCTGCACCAAGAACCTGCCTACTTTTATTGATGATCAACAGAAGGACGGATTCCATATCAGAAGCCATATTGAGAGACTTACTGACATCAAAGAGGACGCTCATCTCGTTGATTTTGCGGTCCAACTTGAGGTTCGTTTCTATGAGTTTTTCGAGACTCTTTTGTAGCTGCAAGTTGGTCTGTTCGAGGAATATCTGGTTTTTTCGCAGATTTTCAGCCAGGCGGGCGTTATGGATAGCAATTGCTGCTTGGTTGGCCAAAGCTGTAAAGAAGGCTGCGTCCTGCTCTGAGAAGTATCTCAGGTTCTCTTTAACATCAATGTAGAGACAACCCATAATGTTGTCTTGATGTTTGAGAGGTGCTCCCATAATGGAGAGTATTTTTTGTGAAATGATACTTTCGCTCTTGTAGCGAGGATCTTCAGCCACATTTGTGGAGATGAGAACCTTCTTGGCTTCGATTACCTTGCTGGCAAAACTACGGCTGAAGGAGTGACGTTCGTCATCATCGAGATCTGCAGCCATATTTCGAGCGATTTTGGGAGCGAGAACACCATTCTCGAGCAACATAATGAAACCGCGCTCGGCATTCATCAGATTCAGTGTTTTATCAATGACCTCAGTCAAGACCTTGTCTAGGTCCAACACACCTGTGATGTGAGCACCAACCTCAATGAGAGCTTCCAGCTCTTTGACCGTTTTGGGCAAGGATTTGTGAATTATCCTCGTTGTGTCTTCAGGTCGATTGACTTCTTTCTTTTTTGTGAACTTGTCGACAAAAGCTTTGATTTTGTCTTCATCAGGATTATCGAGAAATAAAAGACGAGCATAATCACCAAGACTGAAATATGTGTTGTTGGTAAGTGGCTGTCTGTCGATTTGTTTGCCTTCGACAAAAACAAAATTTGTTGAGTCCTGATCTTCGAGAACATATTCTCCGTCGCAGCAGAGAATATGGGCGTGCCGCCTGGACACACCCTTGAAGGCAGCGACGAGATCATTATCTTTTTTGCTACCGAGGGTAGTGCACTCTTTAGTGATCTCGAGGGTGGTTGTTGTTTTATCTGGGTTTAAAAGAACAAGATACGGCAAAAGACCCTCCTCGAGCGGATCCGACAAGTTCC
>CAZXTJ010000355.1:0-8626 GCA_964643655.1 uncultured bacterium | reverse complement strand
GGCCAATACATAGCCGCCATAGCCATGGCGATTTTTGCAGTCAGCTCATCAAAATATCGACTACCGAGCCAAAAGATGAGCAGACAGGTAAGAGCACCCATTAATGCTTGCAACAAACGAGGAATGACATAACTGTGACCAAAAAGCTTATAGGTCACACCTAATAAATAGGGATAGAAGGGCGCTCGGAAAAAGGCCCCTTTACCTATCCAATTTCCCTTGGCCAAACTTTTTGCCCAATTGTCATGTTCGGCCATGTCCATAATGGGATGTGTATAAAGAGGGCAAGAACGCATAGAAATAGCGTGGCTAAGGCGCAAGAGAAGGGCAATGACAAAAATGAGGGCCACAACCCTCTTGTTGGTCCACCAGTTGTCAGTTCTTTCTTCTGTCACGACTTGCCAGTATACCGCAGTGGTTACTTTGGCCCACTTGTTTCTATTATTCTCAATATAATGGATAAACTCTTAGCTACATTAATCTGCTCTCTCTTCTTCGTCACGGCAAACTCATTTGCCGGACAAGGGCCTCTGCCCGTCAAATATAGATGGCGTTACCCAACGAGCCGAATAGTCCATAACCAGCTCCTCAAGTCTCATCGCAAGATAATCGTTGGTATGGAAGAGGGCACATTCATTGCGCTCAACACAGATAGTGGAAAAGAAATGTGGCGATATGACGCGCCAGCCAAAGTCCTTTGGCCAAGCTTTTCTGCACCAGGTTACAGACAAAAACTTGCAGCTCAATATGGCCATCTCTTTTTGAGCTGGAGTGACGGCTCAGTATTGTCCCTGCATTTGGATCAAGGTGTAAAAGATTGGGACGTTAGACTGAGGACAAAACCAAAGTGGTCACCGACTGTGACCTGGCATGCGGCAACTGTCGTCTGCGACTCCAATCGAATTGTGGGACTCGACACAAGAGATGGGCGGACTCTGTGGACTTACGAAACAAAGAGCCGAGTCATCGATCCTCCAGCAACTGATGAAAAGCTGCTCATATTTTCAACTAAAAACAACGAGATACACTGCCTGCTCGAAAAAACAGGCGAACAAGCTTGGACCATGAAAGTGAATGGATTGGCCACACCTCCGCCTACATTCACCAACAAAAAAGTCATCATCTCAACGAACAAGGGCCTTCTTTATGCTGTCGCCTGCAAAAACGGACGCCTCCATTGGCAGCAACAGGTAGGTTTATTGGCCACTTGTCCCATCACCTACAAAAACAATCTACTCGTGGCAACAAAAGATGGCAGACTATTAGCTCTAGACTCTGAAACTGGTTTCGTTAGATGGGAACATAGCTCGGGTTACGCTTTGGCACAGAGCCCCAGTCGTTTTGATAGTGTCATCCACTCCACTGTCCTCTCGCCACAACTCCTTGTTTATTGCACCTATTTTGGTGACATGCTCCACGGAGTCCATCTCGAAACTGGTAATCTACTCTGGCTTCACAGAGGAGGACCAGATTGGACAGTACCGCCGGCCTTCAGTGGCCCCGAAGTTCTCTTTGGTAACCGTGACTCTTACCTCCATGGGATGAATGGTTATTATGGCGCTATCATTTGGAAAGCAAAGCTGGACAGCCACATTGTCACAGTTCCACTGACCATAGACAAAAGAGTCTTCGTGGGCACAAAAGAAGGTACTGTTTATGCCATCGACTCCCCTTATTAATTGACCTGACTCTTCACAAAGGCTGATATCTCTGCGATTGGTTCATCAGTATCCAACCAATAATCGGGAAAATAGCCCACTCCTTCGGGATTGTGACGAATTGTATCAACGACAAATTTTGTGTGGCCATAACGCAGCGTTATGCGACTGAAAGGAAGAGCTTCTTCTCTGCGACAGTTACCATAACCAACACAGCCTGAAGTACTTTCACCAACAACAATGGCACCATTCACTTGCGAACCAAGCATTGTGAAGGTTTCTCCTGAAGAAGCAATACCACGATTGGTCAAGACAAAGAGTCTACCTCCATAGGGTCTATCTGGCCCTTCTTTACCCAACTGCTTCAGTTCATTACCAAACCAACAGGACCAACGTAAGAGCGGATTTTTCTGACCTCGACGTAATTGTGCTCCCGAAACCCAGCGGTATCTTTGTTTGCTGAATGCTTTTGCCCAATTCATTGCAGGTACGTCGCCTCCACCACCATTGGAACGCAAGTCAAGAATAACGGCTTGCTCTTCCCGTAGTTTTTGTGCGCTTTTGTGTACATCGGCGATGAGTTTGGTATTGTTCGTTCGCACCTCGAGTAGTGGTAACAAAACATCTGGTGGATATGAGACCTTCCACGGATGACCGCTATTGGTACCCTTCCCAATCTTACAGCGGTGAAGTTTTAACTCGTATTCTTTGGCCCCAATTTTGACCTTTGTTGTCATCTGCTTCTTATTACTCTTGAAGACACCCACCAAATATTCCTGGCTGCCAGCTTTTTGAGAGAGTGTGGGAAAGAGGTAGGCTCTGTCGATTTCCACCTCATATGGACCTGGAACAACACGTAGTTTTACTGGCTTGCCCTTGCATTCCTTCAATTCCATTGGCCCAGTAGAGACGAGAATTCCATGAGCAGACTTTTGTAAACGCAAATCTGTAAAAAAGGGTACTTTTGTTTCTACAAAACGAGCACGTTTAGTAAGCATCTTTCCATCATGAAAAGAAGTACCAGCCATAAAAAAGTGCGTGTCTTGCACATCTTTTATAAACTCTTCAAATAGGTCAAAAACTTCCAACCACAACCACTTTTCTTTTTGATGTATTCGCTTTTTGAAGTCTTCTAGTCGTTTTTGCCACGATGAACCTCTGACCCACAACTTCCACTGCAAATCATCATAACCGCCATAGTTGTCATGAAGATTTATGTGCAATTTTTCCAAATCAGATGAAACTTGCTTTGCTGTAAGAACTCCTGCAGCCATTCCCTCTGTATTGATTGAAGGCTGTAGTTTTTTATCTGAACCTTCTTTGTAGGCAAAGTTGATTGCTGTGATTATCTTTGCCTTTTTTCCTTGCCATTGGCCTAACACAAGTGAAGTAGGACCGTGAAAAAAGGAATTGAGGCCCACAGAGTCACACTCACGGAAGGCTGTGTAAATCATCACTGCAAGTTTAGTGTTCCAAGGATTGGCTAGGGCCAAGATAGCTATAGGATTTTCCGCTCTCAAGGTTGTATCACCAACTCTGAGATGGTCTTCAGCTAATTCGATATTGTGAAAATCTAAAGTCTCTTGTATCAGCGAATTTGTGGCAGGAGTTCCATAGAGGACCAATGTTTTTTCTTGCCGACTTTTCAAGTCGACCTTTCCTGCTTCCATGTGAGAATTCTTTTTAAAGATACCTTCTCGCAATCGTTTGCTAGCTGTTGTCCATCTTTTTTCATCGGCACTTGAAGTGAATTCTGAGGGAGTGATCAGGAGAAGCTCCTCATCTTTGCAGCCATTCCACAGATCATTTACTCGCCCACGCCAGAACCCCCTAGTATCTTCTACCTTGGCTACTGCTGCCTTTTTTGTATCTTTGGGTTCAGCTTCACCACGCTGTTTTCTTTCATAACGGGCCAGCGTCTTGGCTAGTGAAGAGTCATTCTTGGCCAAACCTACAGCCCTCTTTTGTGCTTTGATGGCCCCTGCCAAATCACCAGTTTCAAAGAGTGCCCTAGCATAGGTGTCAACGACAGCCGCCTTTTTGTTGCCACCTTTGTCCATGGCCAGTTTGGCGATGTGTAGTCCTGCTTCAGCTTCTATTTTTTCTATGTCCTCTTTGGAAACGATGTCCCAGGCGATGCCATTACACTTGTTGGCAACTCGATTGTTTTGAACTTCATCCAAAGGCAACTGTGTGATTGCTCTTATCAGCTCAGAAACCGCTTCTTGATCAGCATTTTTCGCAGCCCCATTCAGTTCGGACAACATTCCTTCGAGCTTTTTATTCATCCGAATCTCTTTGATTGCCCCGACAAAGTCATATTTGCCTGTTACCACTTGGCCCAATATCTCATCAAACTTGGCGAGGGCGTTTTTTCCCTGACGACTGACGACTGAACCGTGCCACCACAAGGTGAAGTCACCTTCGTCTTCATTGCGTCTGAGCAAAAATGCATATGGAACTGCACGAACACCAACTGCGCCCATGTATTCCCTGAAAGTAGTCCAATCTTCGTCAGTGGCAATCGAAAGGTGTTTCCACTTACCTTCTTTCACCACTTTTTCAGTGAATGAAGGCAGTTCGGGCGTGAGGGCTATTATCTGCAAACCTTGGGAAAGCTTTTCCTGCTGAAGTTTATCCAAATGATGAAGAACCAAACGGCTAACGGGACACCATGGTGCCCATATGACAACAAGACGTGTATTGATTTTACTACCAGCCGTATTGTGATTGAGCAACCAACGACCTACAGATAGATGGGGCGCAATTTCACCTACAGCGAGCTCTCCATCTTCAGCGTGCAAATTTGCGGAAAAACAACTCAAGAGCAGAAACATGAGCAGCAAAGAACGGCCCCACATATAAGGCCCCTTTCATGAATAGAAACTTTGTTTATTGACCGTAAATGCCGCCGCCAATGAATTCGCGTAGCAGCGATGTCTCTGGAATGCAGGAAAAATCTTCCAAAGTATCTACAGCCGAGAGCAAATCGTAGAGACGTTTGGCCCTAATGTAGGCATCCATCTTTTTCGGTTCGTCTTTGTATTTGGCCAAGATATCGGGCAGGAAGTGGAAAACCTGTTTTTTCAGAGCGGGTAGCTCATAGGGCAAGGCACTATTCAACCTGAAATCAACGTGGTTGATGAATGGGATGATGTGTTTCAGCTCACTGCGTCGCACATAATGCCAATGGCCCACTGTTCTTTCGGGATTGTAGTTACGATGAACATTGTCACGGACCATACGTCTCAGCAAACGGATATCTGTCCAGCGGATGTAGTTCCCATCGGGACCACGGATTTGAGACAAGGTCTCGATGTAGAGCCTGAATTTCTGTTCATCGGCGATGGACTTGGTCATCTCGCCAAACAAACCGTGCAAGCTATCGATGAGTATGAGCTGATTGGGCTCTACCTTCATGGGCACAGTCTCTTTTGTTCTTTTACCACTGGGGAAATCGAACTGAGGCATCTGCACTTCTTTGCCATCGACGAGATCTCGCAAATGCTGATTAATCAAGGGTAAATCGAGGGCTTCGGGACCTTCGAAGTCATAATCACCAAATTCATCCTGAGGATGAACTTCCAAATCGTAATAATAGTGATCCAAGTTCATGGCCACTAACTCGAGACCGGCTTCACGAAGAAATCCAGCCATTTTGGCTGTAGTCGTCGTTTTACCAGAAGAGCTAGGACCGGCAATGATGACCAAACGGAGCTCATCTTTGCGAGCAATTATCTGTTTTGCCGCAGCTTCGATATCTGACTCGAATGTCCTATCGACTGCCTTAATCAATTCGGGATAACTTCCATCTTTCATCTTTTCATTGATTTTATCGATGGAGTCACAGCCATGCTCAATATTCCAATTCAAGACGTGATAGAGCATTTGATAAGGAATGGAAGCACTGTTTGTGTCAGGCGCATTCAGTTTCTGACGAGCACGAGACTGTGCTCTTTCTGCGCGATAAAGAATGAAAGCTTTGCTCGTTCTTGCATGGCCATTTTCAATGAGCACACTTTCGACGATGTCGTTGATCTCTTCCACACTGGGGACAGCGCCTGGTTCAAAGGCTGAGTTGATGACTATTTCAACTTGTTTGGCCAATGTTTCCGACAACTCTTTGTCGTGACCACCGACTGAATAAGCCGCTTTATAAATAGCGTCAGTAATCTTCGTTCTGTCGTAAGGAACGACTTCACCATTACGTTTGATGATAGTCTCGATATTAGGCGTCATGACTACCCCTTGTCAGTCGACGGTCAAAGTTTTGCTGAGATTACGTGGGAAATCAGGATCATAACCCCGCTCGACAGCCATATAATAAGCCAGAAGCTGCAACGGAATTGTTGTCGTAAAGGGCGACAACAAACCACCAGATGGTGGCACTTTCAAAAAGACATCAGAGTTCTTCTTCAACTCTTCGTCTGGTTCAGAAATGCAATAGACCTTTCCTCCACGACAAGAGACCTCGTGCATATGGGAAACGACACGACCGTGGTCTTCTGGAGTGGTGACGAATACGATTGGATATCCTTCGTAAACGATGGAGAGAGGTCCATGTTTGAACTCAGAAGAGTACATTCCTTCACAGTGGTTATAAACGACCTCTTTGATTTTTAGGGCACCTTCACGAGCAATACCGTGAGTAATGCCATAACCGAGACAATAAAGGTCGTCTACCTTGGCCAAGTCAGCTGCCACGATTTTGCAGAGCTCTTCGCTCTCATCAATGGCCCTACGCAGCAAGTCGGGAATTCTCTCGATTTCCTCACGCACATAAGTCATGTCCCTGCCCTGTTTGGCAGCCAGTTCGGAAGCTACCCAGAGGAAGAGAGCAACCTGATTGATGAAGGTTTTCGTGGCAGGAACTGAGATTTCCAAATCACAGAATAGAGGTAGACGATGTTCTGCCCGTAGATGCAGTGTAGAACCGACAACGTTCACGAATGCCAGAATGTGGCCAATACCACCACGTTCACAGTCATTGACGATGTTGATGACATCTTTGGTCTCACCACTTTGGGAAACACACAAAATAACGTCATTCTTGCGCAGACTCTTGCCATATAACTCGGTGAATTCACCTGCCAAAACAGGGATGACAGCAACTCCCGCCACCCTATTAAAGAATGAAGCTCCAACGAGACAGGCGTGGAAAGAGGTCCCCGAGCCTACGACAAAAATACGGTCTGCATAACTGAGCACGTCAATGAAGGGCCCCATCTCACGAGACTCTTTGCAATATTCGATGAGGGCTCTCACTTTGTCGGGCTGTTCATGTATCTCTTTGGCCATGAAGTGGTCGTAACCACCTTTGCGCACGTTTTCCGGACTGAGAGTACTCTCTTCAGCAGCTCTTTCAATGGCCGAACCATCGTGAACTGACTTGATTTGATAACCTTCAGGCGTCAGCTCAGCATATTCGCCATCTTTCATGATGACGATTTGGTTCGTCAAATCGAGGATGGAAGGCAAATCAGAAGAACAGCAGGTAAATCCGTCACCAATGCCCAAATAGAGGGATGATCCCATTTTGACGGCAAAAAGACGATTTTCGCGCACATCAGTAATGCAATAGGCGTAATCACCTTTCAAATCACGAGCGGCCAACATGACGGCTACATCCATGTCTCGCTTGAGATCGTAATATTTCTCCACAGCGTGAACGACAATCTCACCATCATTTTCACCACGGACATTATGACCTTCAGCTGTGAATTGTTCGCGCAGAGTGACAGTGTTGACCACATTTCCATTGTGAGCACCAATGAGGTCTCCATCACAATCGAAATGAGGCTGGGCATTGACGGGAGAAGGTTTGCCAAAGGTGGCCCAGCGAAGCTGAGTAATACCGCGCAGACCTTTCATTTCGCCCAAAGTAAGCTTTTCAGCCACTTCATCGACTTTACCTACATCTTTACGCAGGTCCCCTGCACCATCACTGTCCACAGTGGCACAACCAACAGAGTCATAACCGCGGTAGGACAGTCTTCTGCCTGCTTGAACGAGGATTTCCCCAAGATTCTCTTTTTCTTCGTTAAAAACGACCCCAAAAATTCCGCACATGGGTCGGTGCGCCGTCCTTTCTGCTCAGAGGTGGCCTATCCACCCCTTCTCCCAGCGCTCTTACGCTGGTGGAAGAGAAGAACCATCACCAGGAGGCAAAGCTTTGGGTTGCATTCCCGGTGCTAATTCGAGACCACAGTCCATCTCTTCCAAGATATGGTTGATTTCATCCAAATCGATTGGTTCACCTTGGGCGATGATTGCCTCTAGCTGCTCAATCTGGCTCTGCAAACTCTCTAAAGTCAGTTCAATAGTGGAAAACTCTCTATCAGCATCTGCCAACTTCTCTAAAGTCTCTCTTTTGGCTGTAATGGTCCGCTCGAGGATCATTCCGCTCTCTACATCGAGATCGGCTTCATGTTCAGCCTGCCGCTCGAGAGCGTCCTGCACCTCTTTGGCCAATCCATTGGCATCACGGTTGAGCAGATAACGAGCTTTGCGCTCGCGATAGTTCAATAGGGGCATCAAGCGTTCGCGCTTCAGTTTACGGATTTTGTCTCGCACGAACTCGCGGGCCTTCCGCGCCTCGGCAGAACCGCCTGGCATACGCTCATCAAGACCATCGAGGGACAAAATGAGCTTTTCACCCTTATCAGTAGAGGTCAGGGCGTCCCGCTTCTTCTTCCTCGTATCCATGGCGATGAGCAAACGATCGTGGCGTTCCTCCAACAGATCCAGCTGCTGCCGCACCTGCAACATGGAATAGCCATTTACCGCTGCAACGACTGATGTCATGCCCAAGAGAACCAAAATGGCAGTGGGCCAAGCAGCTAAATAGCCAATTGTGGCAAAAACCATGGCTCCAAAGACTGAGGCACAAGTAAAAACTGACCTTCCTGCTCGTGTGATATTCATGGATTTCACTTCTTCGAGCAGCAATTCCTCTTCTTGGTGAAGAC
>CAZXTJ010000354.1:0-8635 GCA_964643655.1 uncultured bacterium | reverse complement strand
GTTTTCATCTGTGTAGCAACCTTGGCTTGAGCCTCTTCGCGAGTCAAATCACGATAAAGTTGCCTTATCTCTTGCTCTACGCGGTCTCTGTCTTGGCGAACACGACTAATTTCCCAACGTGTGCCATCTAGTCGCCTTTGTGCTTTATCGACCTCTTCGGCGAGGGCTTGGCGAGTCTCCATCTCATCTTCGATGATGACATCGAGGTCGCTTACTGTTGTTTGGAACTCTTGTTTTTTCGCTTCAGCAGCTTCACAGGCGGCAGTGCGTTCTTTCAGTCGCTGGTTTGCACCTTCAAGTGCTACAGAGGCACGTCCCTCTTCGATTTGCAGCTCTGCCAGGCGATTGCGCAGGTCTGTGAGAACGTCGGCTTTGCCAGCGTGCTCTACATTGAGGTTCTCGAGCTTCGCATAGAGCTCTTTTAGCTCTTCTTGGCGAGTTTTGATGGCCTCTTCAGCTTCACTGACAGATTTTTTGTTTACTTCCGCAGCTGTGCCAATGCTTCTGATTTCTCTCTGAGCCTGCTCTTCGTCTTGTTGTCGGCTGTTATCAGTTCGTTCCACATCGCCAAGTTGACGGCGAACATTACCAATGGCCTCTTCATGGCGTGCAATTGCTCCTTTGGTTTCTTCCAAAGTCTGCAACATGCTCAGTTTTTCGTCTTCGCCTTTGGCCCTAATCTCGGTTTCGACTTTATCCAGCTCTTCACGAGCCGCATCGAGGCGTTTGGCGATGGCTGGGAATAATTCACGAATGCCATTGACCTCTGTGTCGAGTTTTTCAGTGTCACGCTCTACAGATCGGACTTTCCTCTGAAGATCATTCAATTCAGCCAAGAGAATATAAGACTCGAGCTCAGTCTTGCGATCACGCATTTGACCATATTCAAGGGCACGGTCTTTTTCTGTCTCGAGCTCTTTTAGGCGAACGGTGATTTCGTCAGCCACAATGCCCAAATCTTCCATGTGACGAGTGGCTTTTTCCATTTCATCACGGGCAGCACCGATACGGGCGTCAAATTCGGCTACACCAGCCAAATCGTCGATGATTCGCCGTCTTTCCAGAGGACTCATCGTTGTGATCCGCGTAACGTCACCTTGAAGAATGATGTTGTTGCCTCTTGGGCTGATATTGAGCTTGTTAAGCTCATCATGGATACGAGATAGGGAACGAACACGGCCATCAAGGTAGTAGGTCGATGTGTAATTTTCAGCAGTAACCCTGATGACACGCTTGATTTCCATGATGCGTGGTGGTTCATCATCACTATCAGGCTCGATTGAGAGCCGAAGCGTGACTCCTGCCTTGCCACGTTCCTTTTGTTGATTGTTGATGAGATCGGGAAGGCGCTCAGCCCGCAAAGTTTTGGACGTCGTCAAACCAAGGACAAAAAGAATGGAATCGAGAATATTACTCTTTCCCGAACCATTCGGCCCTGAGATGGTCGTAAACCCGTCTCCGAAGGGGATTTCAGTCTTTTTTCCAAAAGATTTAAAGTTGTCGAGCACTAGCTCAACTGCACGGACGGTAAGAGACACCGTTTCCTCCAGTCATTCAAGAGGCCGTATGATAGGCTGAGAGCGGCCCAAAGTCAATACAAAAGAGCCCTATAGCGACACTCTTTTGTGTTTGTTCGTGCAGATTGCCCACTGGAGGAAGGCCATGATAATATCGCAAAAAGGATATCTAACTACGCGTATTTGTGAGATGGAGTTATAAATTATGGAGAAGGGGAGCCTTTTCCGGCACTACTACCACATTACCAAAATTGGTCAGGGCAGTATGTGCCAGATCAATCTTGCCTTCGACACAAGGGCTAAACGCTTCGTGGCAATAAAAACTTTGCACGAACATCATTCGACTGTGCCTACTTTCATCAAACGAATGCATCGTGAGGCAGAGTGTTATCGCAATCTGTCTCACAAAAATATCGTTGGATTCCACGATGCAGACTTTGAAGGGGAAGAAAAATTCGTCGCCATGGACTATTTACGCGGCGAAACTCTCACTCAAAGACTGCGCAACGAGGGCGGAAGCCTCTTTTTGCATGATGCCGTCCGTATCGTCGAGGATATCGCCGAGGCTCTGCACTGGGCTGACAAGAACGGTGTAGTCCACAGAGATATCAAAACTGACAACATAATGGTGGACACAGACGGTAATGCCAAACTCTTCGATTTTGGTATTGCTTATGCCGATGACCAGATGCTGCAGACGAGAATGGGTGACATAAAACTCGTCGGACTATATGCATCACCTGAACAGGTCATGGGTGGAAAGCTAGACCACCGCTCAGATCTTTATTCTTTAGGACTTGTATTTTATGAGATGTTGACAGGTCGAAAACTCCATTTGTGCAAAACAATGGAGCAATTCATGCAGATTTTCCAAGCTCCCGTTCCACCTCCGAGTTCTAAAGACTCTGTCATTCCCACATCGATAGATGCCGTCGCACTCAAACTCCTACAAAACAGGCCTGAGGATCGCTATCAATCGGCTCGTGACCTCCTGATCGATACAGGAAATCTACGAATCAGTTCTACACAGGAAGAAATCGAACGACTCTTTGGTAAAGAAGCTGACTTGCTCTTTGAAAAAGCCAAACGTGCCTTCGAAGATGGCGATAACAAGACTGCCATTGGTATCTGTCAACAAATAGAAGAGCAGGATGTGCATAGGAAAGCTTCCATGTACCAATTGTTGGCCCGAGCGGCTGAAGCCATGAAGCGGCCTGATATTTCCATTAGATATTTAGAAAAGGCTGCTTTCCTCAAATCCAAGGATTTTTCTTTTGCACTGGATTATTTCTGCGAGTTGATGAAACGAAACGAGCTCGGCCGAGCAAAAGAACTAGTGAAACGCTCTTATCCCAAGCGGTTGGATCAGGAAATAACAACAGCTTTGCAAGAAATGCTGACAAAGTGGGAAGAGCCTGACTTTGTTGATGTACGCAAGGTTCCAGAGGTAGAACCAAAGGGATTTTTCGACAAAATGAAGTCCCTGTTTTCTAGCTGATTTCTCATTAACGGCTAATATCTCTAGGAAATAAGATTCTCCGATTTTGGTAAGATGCGCTATAGTGGTTCTCGGTATCGATAATCAATGTACTTACTTTGCTTGGGGAAGGTTTCTCTCATGGCTGGTTCGAAGAAGGTAAAAGGCGATTTGGTATTGGTCGTGACAACTAACGACCAATTCGTAGCAGGCTTGAGAAAAGAGCTGAGATCCAAGGGGTATAAATATACAAAAGCGGCTTCTTTAGCCGGCGCTCTAGAGAAAATAAGGCAGCAAAACTTTTTTGGCGCCATCGTGGATACCTTCATCGAATGGGTACCAGGTTTAGAAGTGGCAGATGCTATGCGCGCAGTTGCACCTGATCTGCATTGTGTAGCCCTTCGTGAGCGTGTTGTTGGCCGCCCACCTGTTGTTACGCCGCGAGGTTCTCGTATCATTTCTGAAGATAGAGATAGCGCAGCTATTGTGGCTCTTTTGAAAAAACGAGGACGAGGTCGTCGCCGACCCTCTAAGCCAGAGCCTGAAGAAACTTTTGAGAGTATTATCGAGACTCCCCTGCAGCTTGAGAGAAAAGCTTTTTTGGAGGCTGCAGATAAGTTTTATCTCAACTCAGCAATCGATGCTTGTTCAGTAAAACCGCGTCTTGCCGCTGCTGTAGCAGGTGACAGTGTTGCCAGCGTGTATCGCCTCTTGGAAGAGTATGGCATCACTTATGGACGAGCCGCTGGTGCCAAGATGGGCCGACGTAAGAAGTCATAGACAACTTCCGCGTTAACAGTATCAACTACAGCGTCATAGCTCTCTCCTTTCCTTGGCTGTATCATTTCCACAAGGAAGGGGAAATCAATGGACGTGCGTAAAGTTGGTAACCGTATTCGTGAGCGTCGCCAAGAGCAAGCTCTCCGTCAAGGCGATTTGGCTAGGACTCTGTGTGTCAGTGCCCAGGCTGTATCCAAATGGGAGCGCGGCGAAAATGCACCTGACATCACCATGCTCATTCCTTTGTCTCGTCTATTGGGTGTCTCCATAGAGTGGTTGTTGGGTGGTCGCGAGGGTGAAGCTGATACTTTCCCTGCCACTGTTGTCTGTACGGGATTGAATGGTTTCGCCCAAAAATCAGCAACTATGGCCCCTAGAGATGTGGCCGCTTGGGCCAACGGTCTCTTTTATACACTTACTGAAGCAATTCTTGCCCGCGAAGGTGTGCCCGTAAAATACCTGGGCGATGGATTTTTGGCTTATTTTTCTGGCACAGATCAGGCAGAAAGAGCCATTGCAGCTCTCTCCTCTGCGAGCAAAGCCGTTGTTGGCGCACAATTCGTCAGTGCCATTCACCACGGTCCCATTTATTTGGGCACTATAGGTCATCCTGATTATGAAAGCCTCGATATTATCGGAAAAGCAGTCAACACTGCCTTTTTAGCCATGCGATGGGCTGCCAAGAACTCCAAAGCTTCAATGGTTGTGACTTCACCTGTCTTATCACTGATGTCTGAGAGCTCATCGCTACAATCGGCTGGCTTTATCGAGATAAAAGGCTGGTCCGAGGGGTTAGAGGTATTTACGCCAAATCCCTGATGAATAGTCGCTAAATCTACCACTCAAGGCTCTCTGCTCAAGAGAGTCATCTTCAACGCTGCCTGAATTGGAAGGAGTTTACCTATGGGAACCAAAAATCGTGATTATGCCGTCAAAGACATTGCTTTAGCTCATTTGGGGCGGAGACAGGTGTCCATGGCTGCTGATGAAATGCCTGGATTGATGGCTTTACGGAAGGAGTATGGAAGAGAAAAACCCTTAGCAGGAGCTCGTATAATGGGCTCATTACATATGACTTGTGAGACGGCTGTTCTCATTGAGACTCTCGTCGAACTTGGAGCTCGAGTGCGTTGGGCCTCATCGAACATTTTCTCCACTAATGATGGTGCTGCAGCAGCAATTGCCCAAGCAGGAATTCCCGTTTTTGCCATCAAAGGTGAATCATTGACAGAATATTGGGAGTTTGCCCAAAAAGCTCTCACTTGGCCCGACGGAGAAGGCCCTGATCTCATTGTCGATGATGGTGGAGATGCAGCTGTGCTATTGCATCAAGGTTATGAGGCAGAACAAGGTAAGAGCTTGGACGCACTAGTTGCCACTGAAGATGGCCGAGCACTAAAGGCAACCATCAAAAAAACCTTGGACAGTGACTCTACCTTCTTTTCACGTGCCATCAAACGTTTGCGAGGTCTTTCAGAAGAAACGACAACAGGTGTAATGCGTCTTCTCCAACTCCACAAAGAGGAAAAGCTCCTTTTTCCCGCCTATAACGTCAACGACGCGGTGACAAAGTCCAAGTTCGACAACACTTACGGAGCTCGAGAGTCTCTAGTTGATGCAATCAAAAGGGCGACGGACATTATGGTTGCAGGCAAAAGTGCCCTCGTTTGTGGTTTTGGGCACGTTGGTAAAGGAGCAGCTGAAGCCCTCGCCGCCCATAAGGCACGTGTTTTAATCAGTGAGGTCGATCCCATTTGTGGATTGCAGGCTTTAATGGCAGGCTATTCATTAGTCAATGTTGAGAAGGTACTGCCTCAAGTAGATATCATCGTGACTGCAACTGGTAACAAAGATGTCATTACCGTTGAGCACATGCGCCAAATGAAGGACTGCTCCATTTTGTGCAATATAGGTCACTTTGACTGCGAAATTCAGATGGCAGAGCTCAATGCACTAAAAGGTGTAGAGCGAGAGGTGATAAAGCCACAAACAAGCCGTTACACCCTCCCAGAAGGGCACAGCATTTACATCTTGGCGGAAGGTCGTCTCGTAAATCTTGGTTGTGCCACTGGTCATCCTAGCTTTGTCATGTCTACTAGTTTTACGAATCAGGTTCTGGCTCAATTGGCTCTGTGGCAGAAAAAACACAATATTGGTGTTTTTGAGTTGGATAAAAAAAGTGATGAATATGTGGCTCGTCTTCACTTGGCCAAACTAGGTGGTTCTCTAACAGAACTGACTTCAGAACAAGCCAATTATATTGGTGTTCCCCAATCTGGTCCTTTCAAAGAAAACAGCTATCGTTACTGAGACAAGAAAAAACCGGCAGTGGAAAGGACCACTGCCGGTTTGTTTTTTTGACTATTCGTCCGTTGCTACTGGCGCACTAGCTGCTTCAGCTGGTGGCGCACTGATAGCAGGAGACTCTGCTTTTTTTGTTCGCGTACGAGGCGTCCTTTTTGTTGTCGTCTTTTTGGCCGTTCCGGTTTTTGTTGCCCGTTTCGTAGCTGTCTTTGTTGTTTTGGCCGCAGTTTTTGTGGCTGTCTTCCTCGTAGTGCGAGGTTTACGAGCAGGCTTTGCAGCCTTTTCATCGGAGTCAGCCTTTTTAGTCGTTCGAGTGCGACGAGTTTTAGTTGCCGGTTTAGCAGCTGTTTTTGTCGTCGTTCTTTTTGCTCTAGCTGGTTTTTTCTCTTCTACAACTGGTTCAGGCATAGCGAGAACAGGTTGAGCAGGAGCAGGAGGAGGTGGCGGTGGTGGTGGAGCAGGAGTCGCTTTGCGCTCACCTGGTGAGCTCTGGTCCATAAAACCAAAACCCCAAGGGAAAACAGGAGGTTCTTCCTGAACTGGAGGTGCAGGAGCAACAGAAGGTTTAACCTCTTCTTTTACTGGTGGTCGTTCCAGATCATCGGGATGAATCATGTCTTCATCTTTGGGAAGGCCTACTGGTCTAGTTACTTTTTTACCTCCTCGTTTGGAGTCACGAGGTTGTTTGTCAGAAGACTTGCGACCAGAAGTTTTCTTTTTGTCCTTACTTCCGCGCATATCTTTGTCTCGATGGCTACGTCGAGAGCTGCGATGAGATGAGCGGTCATGTCGGTCATTTCTGTCTCTTCTGTCGTCTCTTCTGTCATCTCTGTCGTCACGACTCTCAGGTCGCTTCAAGTGTTCGCTGAGAGAAGCGTCAGGCGCTTTTGTCCCAAAGTCGGCATGTTCAGGAGGCAGAGGCGAGCCTTTACCCAATGAATCAATAGGAGCTTTGTGACTGCGGTCAGTGACACGTCTTGGCAGATCACGCGCTGGAGCGTAATCATCGTGATGACGATCGCGACCACGGCGTTTACGACGGCGGCGCCTTTTGTTACGGCCATTGGGATCATCGGCAACAATGTCGAAAGAGCGGTGCTCTGTACGACGGGGCCAATGAGTTGGTGCAGGCAAAGCCAGACCTTCCACTGGACGAGGAAACTCGCCTGGAGGAGGAGCCGAGCGCCTTGAAAGTTCAGGAGTTGGCGCAGAGCGCATATTGTCCAAGTTGGGATCTGGAATAACCGTAATGGAAACTTGATAAGCCTGTTCGAGTTGGCTCAATTTCCATCGTTTCTGGTTGAGCAGGTATCTGGCAACACGAACTGGGACTGCCAAACGAATTGCAGAGACAGTGCCACGTGAACAGTGGGACTGGATCATACGCAATACGGAGAGAGCCTCAGCTTCTGGTGTTTGCACAGTTCCTGTACCACCACAACGGGAACATCTGATAGAAGAGCTGTGATTACGGCTCTTCAGGCGCTGACGAGAAAGTTCCATGAGACAGAATTTGGAAACTTTGCCGATTTCGTGTCGAGCTCGGTCTATCTTCATGGCATTTTTGAAGGTCTTCTCGATTTGGCGAAGATGTTTGGCATCTTTCATATCGATGAAGTCGATGACGACAAGACCACCGAGATCACGCAGTCGCAACTGACGAGCAACTTCTTCGGCTGCTTCCAAATTGGTGCGTAATGCAGTTTTCTCAATGCCTCGTTCTTGAGTGGCTCGTCCAGAGTTGACGTCCACACAAACCATAGCTTCAGTCTGCTCGAGCACTATCCATCCACCAGAAGGCAGAGTCACTCGGTTGTGTTTCAGCTGTTCAATCTGTTCTTCAACCTTGAAGTGACCAAAGAGTGGGCCAGGACCTTCGAAGTGTTTTACGCGATTGACGTAACGAGGCATTCCAGCCTTGAGGAAGGCCTGTGCCCTTTCGAAAGCATCTTCTGTGTCACAAATCACTTCATCGATATCTGTGCTGAAGTTGTCGCGCAAGGTTCTGATGAGTACATCAGCTTCCTGGTGCAATAAAGTTGGAGCTGCTGCGTCGTCCGATTTTTTCTCAATCTCTTTCCAGAGGCGAGTTTGTGACTGAAGGTCACGGTTGAGCTCTGTCTTGGTGCGACCCAAACCTGCTGTGCGGACGATAATGCCAACACCATCAGGCATTTTGAGATCATTGATGATTTTCTTGAGGCGTTTACGATCCTCTTCATCTTCGATTTTTCTCGAGATACCACCATTGGAGTTTCCAGGCATCAGCACAAGGTACTGACCTGCCAAGGAAATGTACGTAGACAGGGCAGCTCCTTTTTTGCCTGTCTCTTCTTTTACGACTTGAACGATGAGCTCCATACCTTTTTTGACCACTTCTTCAATTCGTGGCCGGCTTCGTCGTTCTTCGTCCGATTCTTCAGTTTCATAAATGTCGGGCATTATTTCTGCCATGGGGAGGAAGCCAGCACGGTGGGAGTGGGAAAACTCGACAAAAGCCGCCTGTAGGCTGGGCTCTATTCGAACTACTTGTCCCTTGTAAACATTTCCCTTGTAC
>CAZXTJ010000353.1:0-8642 GCA_964643655.1 uncultured bacterium | reverse complement strand
CTACAGTGCAATGGAAGATTTCAAACTGGACATAATGTTGGGTAAAGGCCCCTCTGCTCAATCAATTAGGATAGATGTTCAACCTTTTACTCTCGTTGGTGCAACTACGAGAACAGGATTGCTCACTTCACCTTTGCGTGATCGTTTTGGCATCATGCACACACTAGAGTTTTATAGCGACGAAGAACTCTACAAAATCATTCATCGTTCTGCGGGAGTGCTGGAAGTACCAATCGATGACGATGGTGCAATAGAGCTGGCAGCCCGCTCTCGTGGCACACCTCGTATTGCCAATAGACTTTTGCGTCGTGTTCGTGACTTTGCCCAAGTGGAAGGTGATGGCCGCATAACGAAGAGTTTGGCCAGAGATGCCCTTGAGCTCTTGGGTATTGATGACAAAGGTTTGCAGCCATCAGACAGACGTTTGATGAAATTGCTCATTGAAAGATATCGCGATTATCCAGTTGGATTAAAAACACTCTCAGTTTCTTTGGGTGAAGAGGCTGATACCATTGCCGAAGTTTATGAACCCTATCTGATCAAGATTGGATTTATTGCCCGCACACCAAGAGGGCGTGTTGCAACACCTTCGGCTCTGGAATATTTTGGTGTCTCTGACGCCAATAAAAATAGCCAGGCGCGTTTGCCTTTTAATGGCGAGTAGAAAAGAAAGTTCTGTAGGAGGCCACCTTGCTCGACACACCAGCACTATCACTCAGTGACGTGCCTGTGCCCTCTGTGACAGGAGAGCGCAAGGTTAGCCTTGCTGTGCGAGCGGGTCACATTGGTTGTTTGGTAGAGCAAGAGATAAACGGACTCGTCTGTATGTCCTATTTGGCTGGACTACGCACACCTGATGAGGGAGATGTGAGCGTAAATGGTCACCTGCCCAACCAATATGCCTCCCGTGCAGTTTTGGTCAGAGGAGGCAGGAGGCTTTGTTCGGCTCTTACTGTAGGTGAACATTTGGCTCTCATTGATAGATGTCGTTTGGACGAGGTTCTCGACGACTTTGGTTTGGCTCCATTGTTAGAGCTCTCTGATTGCCCAATATCTACATTG
This sequence comes from uncultured bacterium, assembly GCA_964643655.1. Taxonomy (GTDB): domain Bacteria; phylum Muiribacteriota; class UBA6191; order CAZXTJ01; family CAZXTJ01; genus CAZXTJ01. The sequence continues at coordinate 7,580 of CAZXTJ010000353.1, read as the reverse complement.
CCCATACAGCTCTGCCAAGAATTGGAAGTGGCTCTTGCCATCTTGTCAGGAGCTGGCTCTTTGCTCCTTCATCGCCCCTTTGAAAGCCTCCTGGGTTACGAAAGAAGGCGTTTGCTTTCCTTGCTGAGGACTTTTGTGGGCAAAGGTGGAGCTTGTCTGTATACGACTCGTTACCGCCGTTTGGCTCGATATGCAGAGACAGTCTTTTTGGGCTCTTTTGCCCAAAAGGAGGGGCAAGAGGAAAAGGCCGAAGCCAATGCTACTTTGTCATCTTTTGAGCATGCCGCTGAACCATCACCAGGCAGAGTCGTTGGAATTTTGGCAAGAAGTGTCGAAGCAACAGAGTTGGTTCACACTTGGTTCTTGGAGAGGACAGAAGGATGTGGGCGAGGAGTCAACGTTCTTTTTAATCCCCAAGGCGAATTCTGTGGCCTTTCACCCAATCTGACTCTGGCTGAACACACTAGCCATTTGTTTGCAGACACGAATCTGAGTAGTTGGGGACATGTGCGCAGTGATAGTCTGAAAAACTGCGTGGAAGAGCTTCTGAGCTCCTTTGACATAAGGGACCTGAAAGCTGAGTATTACCCCGAAGAGGTGCCATCGTCATTGAGAGCGCGCTTGGCTCTCGTTCTTCAACTAGGGCGTATGCCAACCACTTTGTATGCCCACTTCCCCTGCCAGGGAGTGCAGTCCAACCTTCCTGTTTCTGAGAGGGACACAATAGTCAACCTGTTGAAGGATTATGCCCAAAGTGGTGGAGCCGTTGTTTTGTGTTCCAATGACTTGGAGTTGTTGTCTTCCATCTGTCACGAAGTGCGCTGTGCCAGTGGCGATGTTGAGGGCAGGGAAGTCATGGTCCGAGGAGTCTTTCGGAGGATGTTGGCATGAACTCTTCCAACCGTCCTCTCACTTTTGCCGATGTCTTCCACCTCGTTTTTGTTTGTGTGGCCTCCATTGTCGTACTCGGCTGGATAGTCAAACTAAAGGGAGGCAATCCACTTGATCTCTTGCAAGCTCTGCTCAAGGGGCTTTTTGTCAAAGCCTCATTGGGCCGAACTTTGGATATGGCCGCTGCTATTCTCATTGCTGCCTGTGGTTGCGCTATTGGAGCCAATGCACGCTTGTGGAACATAGGTGCAGAAGGGCAATGTCTCGTCGGTTTTGCCTGTACCTGTTGGGCAGCAAAAGCAATCGGTGATAGTTGGCTAGTCGTTCCTTTGGCTTTGACTGCAGCTTTGATTAGCGGTGGGTTGAGTGGCCTCGTAGCCTGTGCACCATCCCAAAAGGGGGATAGTCACGATGAAGTTGCTGCTGGCCTCATCTTCAATGTGATGGTTGGTGTCTTGCTTCTTGGTTATCATCCCGAAGCTCCGCCTCTTCTTTTTCCATTGATTGAAGGCTGGCAAGCCCCAAGAGCCGGTCTGGTAGCCGCATTGGCTGTCTTTTTGATCTATCGTTATGTCAATGACAATCTGGCCATAGGCATTAAAATGCGTGCTCTACCGGACAAGAACAAGTTACAGGCCTACGCACCTTTCGTTGCCGGTGCTTTTTGTGGTTTTGCTGGTGGTATTCTGGCATTGGCTGGCCATGGCAGCTTGGGAACGACTTGGGGGCCTGAAGGAATTGGATTTTTGGCTTTTGCCATAGCTTACCTAGCAATAGGGAATTTGTGGATCTTCATTCCCTTGCTTGCTTTGTTCGTTGCAGCCATTGCTAGCGGTTGGGCGCCTGATGAACGAGTGGGTATGACGATTTCTGCCCTGGCAATCACAATAGTTGGTGTTGCTACCTTCCTCGAGTTGAGAACAAAGGAGGTGGCATAGATGGTCACAGGAGCATTGCTCATTTGTCTGCTGACTGCCTGTTGGCTCTTGCTCAGAGGTGGTGGCTCCCCTCTGGCCATAGAGGGCTTGCTCGTCTTTTCAGCATGGGGCGGAATGTCACTTGGCAATCTTTTGGGTTATGAACCAAGCTCAGCTGGCGTAATTCTCGTTGGCGCTTTGGCAGGTGCACTTGTGGCTTTCATCTATTACTTGGCACAAGGCAAAAAGAACAATCGTTTCATTAGAGTGATAGTCCTCAACGTGGGAGCAACTGCCATCTTGGTTGGAGAAGGCAGCTCTTTCATCTTGTCGCCCTATTACCAAATGCCCTTTTTGGTCATTCTTGTCGGTTTATTCAGTCCATTGCTCGTTTATCTTGTCTTGGCCCATAGCCGACTGGGCTTGCTCATTCGCTCTGCTGGCGGGGCATCTGATCTGCTTCGTCGCTTGGGACATCGTGTTTGGTTGATCCAAGCCATGACCTTTGCTTGTGCTGGAGCTCTCGTCGGCATTATCGCAGCAGCCAAAGGAGGAACCCCCTCTGGAGTGGTGGGTTATGGTTATTTGGCCTACTTTATTTTGGTCATGTTCCGATATCTCCTTAACATTGCCTTAAAGTCCCTTAACGAGGCCTGATGCGCCTTGACAATAATTGCGACCTTTTGCTATCACTTGTGCCAAGTAGAATAATCAATATAAAAATATAAAACCCATCAAGACCCGTTGGAGTTGAACAAAAGTAGACCGACCAAACCTGCCTAGGTTTGGATTACACGAGATATTTCTCATACACATTGTCCCTATGGGGACAATAGGAGGTAGATAGATATGGCAAAAAATACAGACTCCAACCGCACAAAAGTTCTCGATGCCGCCATTTCGCAAGTATCGAAACAATTTGGCAAAGGTGCCCTCATGCGTTTGGGCGAGTCCACTATTGATATGGGTATGGATGTCATTCCTACTGGCGCATTGACATTGGATTTGGCTCTAGGTGTAGGTGGTATTCCCAAAGGCAGAATTACTGAGATATATGGACCAGAGTCATCTGGTAAAACGACTCTCGCATTACACGCTGTTGCTTCGGCCCAACAACAAGGTGGCGTCGCTGCATTTATCGACGTAGAACATGCACTCGATCCCGTTTATTCCAAGTCTCTTGGTGTTGACGTAGATCAACTGCTCGTTTCTCAACCTTCCACAGGTGAAGAGGCCTTGGAAATCGTCGACATTCTCGTTCGTTCAGGTGCTGTTGATATCATCGTTGTCGACTCAGTGGCAGCTCTCGTTCCTAGGGCAGAAATCGAAGGCGATATGGGAGATTCCCACGTTGGTTTGCAAGCTCGCTTGATGTCTCAAGCTCTGAGAAAACTGACAGGTTCAATCTCCAAATCTTCCACGGCCGTCATCTTCATCAATCAGATCAGGATGAAGATTGGTGTTATGTTTGGCAATCCTGAAACAACAACAGGTGGAAATGCTCTCAAGTTCTACTCTTCTGTACGTTTGGACGTTCGCCGAGCAGAAGCTTTGAAACAGGGAGAAGAAATCGTTGGAAACCGCGTGCGTGTCAAAGTTGCCAAAAACAAGGTTGCTCCACCATTCCGCCGAGCTGAGTTTGACATCATGTACGGAACGGGCATTTCTCGTGAAGGTTGTCTCATCGATTGTGCAACAAAGGTTGGCATCATCGAAAAAAGTGGTTCCTGGTACTCCTACGGCGACGTGAGACTAGGACAAGGAAGAGAAAACACCCGTAATTTCCTCAAAGACGATGTTAACCTCTTTGGTGAAATAGAAGGAAAAGTACTCTCTCATTATCACATCAAACGGGATGATGAAGATGCTGCTCCCAAAGAGATGGTCAGTGTGCCCAAAGAGGGTAAAAGCAAAAAGAAAGGCAAATAGCCGTCTTTTTTAGCCAGACTATTGGTAGTCATACAAAATCTGCCGATATTTATATTGAATTGTCGTGATTACGTTGCGTAGGTCCATGACAAAAGGAAAAAAGAGACAGAGGTCTGCCTACGATACGGCCGTCCATGTCTTGTCGCTGCGTGATCACGGCACTGAAGAGTTGCGTCGGAAATTGGCAGGCAAAGGATATGACTACGATGAAATCGATGAGGTCATTGTTAGGCTCTCAGAGCTCAATTACCTCAACGACAATCGTGTTGCCCGTCAGCTCGTCCATAGTATGTTCCGTCGACGAAAAGGGCTCGAAGCAGTTCGTCGATGGCTCTACAGCCATGGTTTCGCACGTGAGCTCATCGAAGAGATTAGTCATGATGAAGAGTATGCGGAGCAAGAGCTCTCTGTATGCCAAGAGGCTAAAGAACGCCTTACTGGCACGAGAGAAAAACTCTGGATCCGTCTCAAACGTCGGGGCTTCCGGCAACAGACCATTGCAAAGGTGCTGATAGTCGATGGTGATTGAACTATTGGTTTTCGGATTGTGGATTACTGCGCTCTTTCTCGTAGTCTGGCAGGCTGTATTGACGGTACAATTACAAAGGTTACGCAGTTCAGAAAAGACCCAAGGGCCTCAGGATATGAATCTCGTGGGTGTAGGAATGCTCTATAATGGATTAATAGAAGAGCTGCGAACTACTGCAGACGAAAAAATCATGCTCTTAGAGCAGCGAATAGAAGAGTTGGAAGCGCTTTTGGAAGAAACTGACGGTAAAATTGCTCGTTTACCGGTAGGCCAATCTACCTTTGCTCGCAGCCGGCTCCGGAGGTGTGGATGAGCGAAGACGTGAATACTCTCGAGCACGTTAAAACTGTACTCGAAGATAAAAAAGCCTGTGCCGTGAAAGTCATTGATGTACGAGAAAAAACATCATTGGCAGATTTTTTCGTTATCTGTCACGCCACATCGGCTGCCCATAGCAAAACATTGGCTGATGCCCTTGTCAAAGAGAGCAAAAACTCTGGTGTGACCATGATTAGCGCAGATACAGGTGGTGATGGCGAGTGGAAGGTGCTCGATTACGGCGATGTAATAGTTCATCTTTTCCTCGAGGAATCACGAGAATATTATGATCTCGATTCTGTTTGGACAGCTGCCGATCCTGTGGAAGCTCTGGCCAAACGAGCAGATTTGCGTCGAGAACGAAAACCAATAGATGTACGTTCGGTCTTTGCGCGAGCCTCTTCAGGTGGCACAAGACGACGTAAACTCAGGTGATTAGCCTATGAGCGATGAAGTCCGTCGTGTAATGGTCGTTGAGGACTCTATGGTCACTCGACGTATTCTCACGGATATTCTCGATGATGATCCCAGGCTGAAAGTTGCTTGGACGGCACAAGACGGAATTGATTGTTTAGAACAACTCAAGTCCGATGATTGTACGCCAGATGTCATTACACTCGATGTAGAGATGCCCAATCTCGATGGTATCAAAACCTTGGAAGAGCTTCTACGTATTCACACTATTCCTGTCGTAATGGTGAGTTCTCATACTCGCCAGGGCGAGCAGGTCACATTAGATGCTCTCGAGATTGGTGCTGTGGATTTTGTGGCCAAACCAGCTTCAGACTCCACTATTGGGCTCTTTAAACTAGCCTCTGAGATTACGCAAAAAGTCTTTATCGCTTCCAAAGTTGATATGGAAAAGATAAGGCGAATGTACCGAGTCATCCACTTGGCCCGATTCCCAAAACGAGTACGACGTAGGGTGCTCATCTTGGGTGCATCGACTGGTGGACCACGTACCTTGCAGCTCATTTTAGAGAGTTTTCCTTCAGACTTCCCCATGGCCGTCCTCGTTGCTCAGCACATGCCCTCAGGTTTCACTCGTGAGTTGGCAGGACGTCTGAATGCCACCTGCCGAATGACCGTTCGTGAGGCAAAAGATGGTGAGCTCATCACTCCAGGTACTGTGCTCATCGCACCAGGTGGTGACCTTGATATGGTCATTGAAAAGAGTTATCTCGATGACTCGGCAGTCGTTCGCATCTTGCATGCCGAAGACGGTCTCAATCCAACACCGTCTATCGACAAACTAATGTCCTCAGCAGCCGAAGCTTTTGCTGAGGAGACCATTGGAGTATTGCTGACTGGTATGGGTACTGACGGAGCCATCGGTATGGACAAACTCCTCACCAAAGGTGCTGTTACAATCGCCGAGAGTGAAGAGTCCTGTATAATTTTCGGTATGCCCAAAAAAGCCATTGAGCTAGGAGCAGCCTCAGTGATTGCTCCGAAAGAAGAGATAGCTTCAATCATTCAGAAGAAGATGGCTTTTTAAAGCAATGCGTTTCCTTTTCGTTGAAGAAGGTCAGATTGGTTCCCAATCCATTGAATTGACTTCCGAGCAAATTCACCGATTGCGCAAAGTGCTGCGTTTACGAGTGGGTGACAAACTCATTGCTTGTGAAGGCAGAAGTGGTCAAGCCTATGAAGTCTCAATCAATGAGCTCGGAAAAAAGGGACAACTAGCCATTTTGTCTGCATTGGACAAAACATCTGAGCCTGGCTACAAGTTACATCTCGGTTTGGCTCTTCTGAAAAAGAAGAAGGTGGAATTCGTTCTGCAAAAAACCACCGAGTTGGGAGTGACTTCATTTACACCACTGTTGACCCAAAATTGCGTAAGCCAAGAATTGTCAGCCAACGAAGAGAGACGTATGGAGCAAACAGCCCAAGAAGCCTGCATGCAAAGTGGTAGATTACGTTTGCCGCTCTTGAATAAAGTGGCTCAGTTGAGACCTTTCGTTCAGGAAGAGATGAGGCTTCAGCGGAAGGTGTTCATCTTTCACCAATGCCCAGAGGGAGAGGCCATCAAAAGAAGTGATCTGGACTTACGTCAAGCAAATGAAGTCACATTGCTAGTTGGTCCAGAAGGCGGCTTCACAGAAGAGGAAGTAAAGAGCTGCGCTGAGGCGGGAGTCTACGTTCGTTGGTTGCCAGGTCACATTTTGAGAGCAGAAACTGCAGCCATTGCTGTTACTACTCTATTCTCTCTGAGCCCTTCTTTATAGCAATTACCCTCGTATAAGGTCCTTCGGCTTTTGTCCGAAAGTGATTACTCACAGCCGGGAAAAGGACGGAAAGATAAACAGCCTCTCCCTTTTGCAAAAAGGATGAGATGGCTGCTTTGGCCACATGGATGTTTTCCTTCATCCCTTGAAAACTGAAAGAGTGAAGGGACAGATCTTTCCTTGGCCCTGTTATCTCATTGCAATAAAAGAGTGTGAACATCTTCGCCTCATCAGCTTGGTGAGTGAAAATGTGGCATTTGCTGGGAAGTCGATTATGAAATACGGTAATCACATCAAAGAGGGCCGTTGAGTTGGTATTCTGCTGTATGGGCCCGTTCCACCAGAGCAGCAGTAAGACCAAAACGACAAAAGCAGCAGTTTTGTGATGCCAGCGAGCATCTACTAGTGTCTCACCTTTGTCCTCACCCCACGAGGTGAAAAGACCAGCCCAGCCCAGTGCTAAGATAGACCAGCTGGGAATAAGCATTGTTTCAACGTCATCGACGCCATAACTCCAAACAAAAAAGAGGTGGCTCAATCCACAACAAAGCAAGAGAACAATGTTCGCTCTAGAACTCTCTCGTAACAAGAGAGCCCAACCTGCGCAGGCTAGAGCAAGACCAATGAATTGGCTCTGGTGTGCCAGCATAGAGACTATCTCTATAGTGTGTTCCCAGATTCCTTGGGGGCCAAAATTAAAGAGGTATTTAAAATATCCGCCTCCGCCGAGAACAACTTGATAGAGTGTCGGTTTGGTCGCTCCAT
>CAZXTJ010000352.1:0-8642 GCA_964643655.1 uncultured bacterium | reverse complement strand
GCCACTGTTTCCAATGCATGAAAGGCTTCAATAGCGATTGTTCGTTCATCTGTTAATCGCCACCAGAGCGCTTTGGCAACGGCTTCTAGTCCTTCTTTGTCCTCACAGTGGGTGCACAGTAACAAAAGAGCATCCAATGTATGTCTACGCATAGCTGGATCAGCAGCTTCCAGTATTTCAGTGAGTGGTTCGATTGCTTGGATTGTGCCTAGATCACCTAGGGCACGAGCTGCGGCTTTGCGCACCTCCCAGCTCGTGTCATCGAGGCAATCGATAAGGTTACCCACAGCAGCAGCTATCCGTAAGCGACCCAATGCTGCAGCTGCTGCTCGACGAACGAAGACTGTCTTGTCAGCCAGAGCAGTAGCCAAATGGGTACCTGAAGCTTGTGAGCCAATGTAACCCAAGGTGATGGCAGCTTGAGCTCGTACTGTCTCCATCTCATCTTGTAACAGAGGTAAGAGATGTTCTTCCACACCGTCGTCTCCGATGCGAGCAAGGGCGGCAGCGGCAGTACAGCGTACCTCACCATCGAGATCAGAGAGGGCTTTGAGCACTTCTGCATGTGAGTTTGCATCTGCAGCAGCTCCCAAGGCAGCTACTGCATTTCGTCTGATCATCCAGTCATTGATGGTCATGAGTTCAGTTAGTGGTTGTAAGGACAGTTTGGCACCAAAGGTGGCTACAGCTTCGGCCGCTGCCCAGCGAACATCTGGTTCGGGATCTGCAAGAGCTACGACAATATGTTCAACTGTCTCTTCATCTCCAATGGCAGCCAGTGCGCGAACGGCAGCTTCACGAACGTGGCTGTTTACATCGTCCAGTGAAACTACCAAACGTGCTGTAGCAGCTGGATCGCCAAGTTGACCAAGGGCTTTGGCTCCGTCTCTTCTTACTTCGAAATCTTTGTCATCAAGGGTGACGAGCAAATCAGAGGCAACGCCAGGAGTACGAAGTTTGTATAAAGAGGCGATGGCCACACGACGCACATCCCGAGCACGATCATGAAGTGCTTTGACTAGGTGAGGACGAGCTTTGGCACGAGCGATAGTGGTCAGTCCATCAAGGGCAGGAGCCCTCACTGTTGGCCATTCGTCTGAGGTCGCTTTGACGAGGTGAGGTACAACACCAGGAAAGCGAGTTTTGGTAAGTGATTGCACAGCAGCCGCGCGAAGTTGATGTTCAGGGAAGGTGAAGCAGGATACTGCATGTTCCACAATTGCAGGTGTACCAATGAAACCGAGGGCTTCGATGGCTGAGACCCTTGTTTCCAGTTCAGCTTCTTCATTTGTTATCCACTGACAAACAGCTGGGATCGGTTCATTGCCAAACTTGCCCAAAGCTTCGGCTGCTACTTGTCTCACCTTTTCATTGTGATCATTGAGCAAAGAGACGAGGGATGAAACTGTTCGCTCATCAACGAGCAAAGACATACTGTAAACTGTGGCCAATCTCACTTCTGGGAAGCGATCTTCAGCCAATCTGATGAGTTGTTCGACAGCTTCTTTACCTCTGCTCGCTAAACCGACAGCAGAGGCCGCAAGTTCACGGATTGTGTGGTCTTGATGGCCCAAGCCTTCGACCAAAGCGGCGTATGCCTCAGGAGCATCAATTTTGGCCAAGGCAATTGCAGCTGCTTTTCGAGTATCAAACTCAGCTGTGCGATGGCGTAGGGCTAGAGAGAGAGATTTGACTCCTGCCAGAGAAGCGATATTTCCAAGAGCCTCAGCAGCTGCTTCTCGCACATCTTGGCGGCAGGCTGTGTCCAGCAGAGTGTCGCAAAGAGGTTCAACACTTTCTTCGCGACCAATCAATCCCAGTCTTTTTGCGGCTAAAACCTGACTATCTGGAGTCTCTTTGGGAGCCAGGGCTGTTATCAAGACTGGATAGGCCCAAATGCCAAGATGGTATGCAGCAAGGATGAAAGGTGAGGTGTCAGCAGGTGGTTTGAACCAACGGGCAGGTAAAACCAAACTGTCTCGAAACATTGGAAAATAGGGTACGGCAAAGGCCAGTCCCCAGAGACCAAACCAGATGATGACCATGTTCTCGATAATAGCTGGTGGTGAAAAATAGATTGTTGCTCCCAGACCAAGACAGAAAACGATGGCCAAGATGAATGGAAAACGCCAGTCAGGCACACCAACTAGTTTTATCAATTTCTTGTGGACGAGTTTTGCCTCTTCTTCTGTGCAAGCTGCATGACCCAACATTTTGGTGGCTAATCGCAAGTCTCGTTTCAGGGAAGCTTCATAGGGGCTTATTCCCCAGAGCAAGGAAGATAAAAGAGGAGCAAGTTTCGCTGGCGCTATCAACCCTGCTGCCAGCAAATGTACTTCTTTCCACTTAGGATGGTGCAAGTGAGGTTGAATGTATTCTTTGAAGGCATCATCGCCACCTCGTTGCCAAAGAGAAGCCAGATGGCAGGCGCAGCAGAAGTTGAGCCACTGCATTTTGCCAAAGCTTATCTCACCTTGGCGAGATTTGAGCACTCCATTTTGTATCCAACTTTGCACAATCATTGGTGCCACATCATTGGATGTAACTTGCGCAACGCTTTTGTGAAGCTCTTCTGCTGTTGTGGAACCTTTGTTGAGTAAATGCCAACCAATGGCAGCAATACCAGTCAGTGGCTGATCAACGGGAGGAGCAAGTGTTTGCAGACCCTTGTGGTAAAGAGAAGCCAAATTGTTTGGTAGCTCTCCTTCGCCAGAAGCAGCATATAAAGCTACGTTGAAAGGGGAATGGAAGTGATCCCACAGAGCTGGTGATTGGCGATAATGCTCTTTCAACCTTGCAGCTCGTTGCCCAGCCTCTTCGGCTGTCTCTGTATATGCCAAAGAGAGGTAATCCAATAACTTGAGAGCACCTTCTTCATCCAAAGGTCCAAGCTCATAGTGTTGCCAATCAATGAGAGTGAGAGTGGAATGTATGTCACAAGAGACAGTAACAACGACACTGCCACTCAACTTTTCTATTTGTGCCTCTATTGCAGTAGCTTCCGCTGATGATGTTTGAAAGTCGTCCAACAACCACAAAAGCCTACCCGTAGGCACCAAGCGAGTGAGCAAAGACAAAGTTTGGCTGTGGCCAGCTGAGACTCGCTCTATGGCAAAAGCAGTTAGATCTTTTGTGGCAGACTTTTGGAATTCACGAAGAGATACAAGTATGGGGATGGGTGAGTCTGGTGTGCGTGCACAAGTTAGAGCCAAAAATTGTAAAAAAGTTGAGCGACCAGAACCTGATTCCCCTCTAAGAACAAATCGTCGATGACTTTCTACTGCCTCCATAGGCGTTGCAGCTGCATTTGCTTCACCTAGACGTCGTGGAATAAATGGAGAGAAGATAGTTTCCAAGGGGATCTGACGGGGAGAACCAGGAAAACCGCTGAACGAAACAGCAGCACAAGCTTCTTTGGTTCCAGAGCGATAAGTAGCTAATTCTTCGCGATAGGCTTTCATAGGTCAATCATACACTCGTTATACTGATAAGAATGAATCCCTTTTGTGAAATATCACCAGCTGCTTGGCAAATAGTTAAACAAGACTTTGCCGAGTATCTTACCCAATATGGCAGCCGGCAACCAAATTGGGGACTATTGGCACTACTGCTTTCATTTGTTCTCTACAGGTATCTGAATCTACAGAAACTGAACGAGAGAATTAGTCGCTATTTTGACTGGCTTGCTCTCAGATGGAAAACGGTATTGCTTTTTATCTTAGCCTTGTCTCTTGTATCATCTTTCCTTATTGGTAAGATATATTTAGCCTCCATTCCTCATGTGTTAGATTCATTGGCTCATCAGTTTCAAGCCAAGATTATGAGCCAAGGTAAACTGTTCATTCCGACTTACAAAGGACCTCTTGCTGACGCTCTTGATATAGAGTTTTTACAGCAGCATGAAGGCAGATTGTTTTCTAGGACAATGCCTTTATTTCCGCTTTTGCTAACCTTGGCCTTAGTTCTTAAGTCAATCTCTTTTCTCAATCCACTTCTCAACTTACTGAGCTTGTTTATTATTTATACAATGTTGGAAAGAATTTTGGGGAGGAAGGTGGCTTTGTTGGGGGTGTTCCTAGGGGCTACATCACCCTTTGTTATATTTATGGGTGCTAGTATGATGGGCCATCCTACTTCTTTGTTGTGCAGCGTTTTTGTATTGTTAGGATTTTATTTATATAAAGACAAAAACCTCATTAGAGGCCTCGTCATACTTTCTCTAGGAGCAGGATTGTTCGCTCTAGAGAGGCCCTACAGTGGTTTTATCATTGTTTTACCTTTGTCCTTGTGGACACTGAAAAATATATGGCTCAGTGAAATAGCCGCAACTGAGCGTTTGAAGAGAACGGTCATACTGGCTTTACCATTATTTTTCTGTTTGCTTTTTTTGGGTTGGTACAACCAAAAACTTACGGGTTCTGTTTGGACGTTGCCTAGGATGTTGACCTCTCCCTATGACACTCCTGGCTTTGGTCCTGACAAAGGAACTCCGGGCAATCCAAATGGACACAATGCTTTGCGAGGTTTGGCAAACATTTCCATTGCTCTGGCAGTATTGAGTGATGATTTGTATGGATGGCCTGCTTTGTGTCTTTTTCCTGCTTTGATAGGCCTTTTGGCTCCCTTGAACAAACGAAAAGATAACCAGCTGCTCAATTTGATAAGGCTTACAATTCCACTCTTCTTCTTCGCCTATTTCATTTTCCATGGTCAGGGACTCTATTTTGGTGCACGTTATTATTATTGCCTCTTTCCACACTTGCTCGTTGTCACCCTTTTGGGGCTAGAGAGACTTGCAGGTGAAGAGGGAGAAAAGAGAGCCAATCTTTTTCTTATTATTCTGCTTCTTACTTTGATGAGTTTTGCCACTTATTATCCTCACAGGTTGCCCATTTTTACAGTCTATGGAGGCATTGCGAGCGATGCCCAGCAATTGGTGCATAGTTTTGACGAAAAGTCGGTAGTTCTTTTACCCAGGGGAAAAAATTTGCAGCACCTCTATCTGAGTTTTGCTTCTTTCAACGATCCATTCTTGCGACGAGGACCTCTGTTTATGCGCAACAGCAAGAAACTCACGAACGAATTTTTACAAAAGGAATTACCTCATCTGCCGAAAATTATCAGAGTGCGCTATTCGCAAAAGGGGCTACTTACCAACAAAGGTGCGCCAGAAAGATAAAGCCACTGCAACACATCCATCTTTTGCTGCCAAAACGAAATAGGGCATTGGGATACCCAATCCAGAGCGAGTCCAAGATGTTGGTCGAGGTGTCGTAGACGCTGGCAATGCGGCTCGAGATTGAACGAGTTGCTCTTCCACGTCCTGTAGTCGGCTGTGCAGTTTTTGGTTCTCTTCGAGAAGATCTGTCAAAACAGTATCGATTTTTTTGAGAATGGGCAGCAATACAGGTGCTTCAGAAGCAGGAGTTACGGCATTTTTGGTTACCTGCATTGTTGGCTCATTTTCTTCCCTGTTCAGTGCCTCGCAAATTTGGTTCCTTGTGAGGCCATCTCGAAGTAGCGATTTGATTTTTACGAGTACTTCGAGATCTTCATCACCGAAGAGTAGTGAATTGTAAGGCCCCCGTTTGAGTTTCAAAAAATCGGCATAGTGGTGCACATAGTTTCTCAGCGACCTAACTGAGATTCCAGAGAGACGAGAAGCCTCGTCGATAGTGTAGTCACTCATAGTGAAACCCTTTCAGAGAGCAATGAGCAGAATGGCAATGTAACATACAAAAGTTGGCCTAACAAGCGGCAATGTGTGCATGCATGACACAAAAGATGACCAGATCAGTGTCAAACTGTAAGCAATGCGGTGTTAAAGCCCCTTTAGGTGTGTCATACGATGACAAACAGCATGAGGTCTCACGTTTTTTCCCTCAGTAGCCGATAACATAAAAAGGTAGTGAAGAATACGCCCTGGAGGGCGCCAGCTTTACAGGATGTTACAAGGAGGATGGGATGTCGAGAGGAACGCTTGTAGGCCTTGCTCTAATGTTGGTTTTTGCTGGTGTATGCAGTGCGCAAACATTTAGCGATGTACCTCAGAACCATTGGGCTCACGACGCTGTGGAAAAAGCAGCCCGACTAGGATTGGTCGTAGGCCGCGGTGACGGCACATTTAGAGGGGATCAGCCACCCACACGCTATGAATTGGCAATGGGTATGTCTAAAGTCCTCGCTGAAATCGAAAACAGGATGAAAGCTCAACCCGTTTTCACTCGTGACGTTCTGCAGCTGCTCCACAATCTCAATAAACAGTTGGCCAAGGACCTGGATCAGCTGCGTAGAGATGTAAGTTATACGAGATTTGTATTAAAACATCACTATACTGCTGAACATCAGAAGAGCCAGCCAAACCTTCAAGGTGAGTGGCAGGCCTCTGCAATAAGCAGAATGGGTCAACAATAGCTTAATCGGCCGAAAACCGCTGAGGCAAAGCGCTTCAGCGGTTTTTTTTATGTCCGAAAAAACATCGATCGAACAAAAAACGTTAAAAATCGCAGCAATGTGTTAATAACCACCCTCCAGATGTCGATGTTTATAGGGAATAGACCTAAAACTTCATTGCCATCTGCCTCTGGAGGACAAAATGGCTGTCAGCTCAAAACGATTTATTGGTTGGTCCATACTCTTCCCTATCCTTGTTGGTATCTCTGCTGGTGTGGTTGCTGCCGACGCTTTCACTGATTTGCCACCGAGCCACTGGGCTCACGAAGCTGTTCACGAATTGGTGGGCAACGGAGTACTCGATGGTTATCCCGATGGCACATTTCGTGGGAAGAACCTCGTTACCCGTTATGCTTTGGCTGTTACTCTGGCCAGGGCTCTGCAGCAAATACAAGGTGGCACCATGCCCAATGTGGCCAAGGGTGATTTGGCTACCTTAGAGAAACTCGTTCGTGAGTTTTCCGATGAGCTCTCGATGTTAGGAGTGAAGACTGCTTCTTTAGAAGAGCAGCTGCGGGGACAAGGCCAAGAGATAGATGCCTTGAAGGTTCGAGTTGAAGAGGTAGAAAAAAGGAAAAAAGAAGAAGACAAAGATGTCTTCCTCAAAGATGGTGAAATCAGGATTGTTGGTTATAACAAGGAAAACCTGAATAACTTCGCCAATACTATTCTCAACTTGGGTTTCAAAGTAGAAGACAAAGTGGCAGGTCACGTTGGTTTGCAATACAACAACACGTTTGATCAGAACCTGGGCAACGATGTCTTTGATACTTATGAAGCCTACGCAGATTTCCTCACACTCAAACCTTTCGATAGGTTGCGTGTAGGTAAATACAACAACCTTCTTGGTGCTGGCTTGACTCTCTTTGATAGAAGAGAAGGTTTCCTCTTGGAGACTGAACGCAACGACATTCTCTTCCAGTTTGGTTATTTTGATGCTCAGCTCTACCACGCTCAAACCAGTCTCCTGGGAGACGCCAAAGTAGGTTTCTACTTCATACGCCAAGATACGACCAACAATCGTGCTGCCACCCATACTGGCTTGTATGCTCGTGGAAATGCTTCAGACTCACTCTCTTATGAGTTTGAACTCGTAGATTATGACCACGATGGCCAAACAGCAGGTGATGGTGTACAGGCCTCTAATGCCAACGATAAAACGATGGGTATGATGGTCAATGTGAAATGGAAGCAACCAGATGGCAAACAGGCCGTTCGTTTCGCTTACATCGATCAAGAAGAAGATTACCGTGCTTTGGCTGTGGACAGCGACTTGCGATATCACAACAAACGTTACTCCGTAATGGAAGACGCTTTGCAGGCAGTCCGTGACGCTACTCCCGTTTGGGTTGATCCAGACGAGCTGAATGGTTTCACTGACATTAAACTCGGTGTTGATTTCGATGTGCCTCAAACACCTTGGTCAGGCCGTTTCGACTGGGATATGTTGAAAGACAATACCTCTCGTCTGAACAATGGCGACGACAAGTTCGACGTCTTCACATTGGCAGTAGAACGAGATCTTGGTCGAGACACAACCTTCCAATTGCGTTTTCAGTCCATGCTCTTCGACAACGAGTCTGACGTAGCTACAGTGGACACCCTGCCTTCTCTGACAAGAGACGACAGAAGCAACCTGAGAGCTCAGTTTTTCGTGAAGTTCTAAAACGTGTTACCATGGGCCAATCATGAAGCTCATCTTCATTGGTGACATATTTGGCTCACCTGGTAGAAAAGCGATTAAAGAACTGCTGCCAGCTATTGTAGAAGAGGTCCAGCCGGAGCTCGTCATTGCCAACTGCGAAAATGCAGCTGCGGGCGCTGGTATTACCAAGAAGATTTATAAAGAGATACTCTCTTATGGAGTAGATTTTCTTACATCGGGAAACCACATCTGGAATAGACCAGAGATCTACTCCTTCATTAGCGACAAAGACCTGAAACTAATCAGACCTGCAAATTATCCTTTGGGTACTCCTGGTCTTGGTTGGTCCATAATCACGACAGAAACCGGTATTCGAGTTGGTATTGTCAACCTGATGGGAAGGGTGAACCTCCTCAACCTAAACTGCCCCTTCCTCTCAGCCGATGAGGCAATCAGGGAAATGTCTGCACAAACAGACCTTATAGTCGTAGATTTTCATGCAGAGACTACTTCCGAAAAAGTTGCTCTAGGGTGGTATCTAGAC
>CAZXTJ010000351.1:0-8656 GCA_964643655.1 uncultured bacterium | reverse complement strand
CCCTATAAAAGAGCTATGGAATAGCCCTATGGCCAAATACATAAGAAGCTCATTCCGAGAGCAAAAGGGACATATCTGCAAAGACTACTGTTCGCCTTGATCAGGCTTTCGCATATTTGTTTCTTATTGGGCCAAGTAATTGAGGTTGGAGTTCATAATCGTCTTTCTTCCAAGACTCATAAACTTGAAGGGCTCTCTCAAAAAGCCAGGGATCCTTGCTTGGAACAATAATGTCTAATTTGTTTTCTCTCATCTCTTCGATTGAGGCAAAAATGTGCTTACTACCCGCCATATCATCTCCAGGAGATATGTCGCCACCAAGGTATTCACACAAATAACAGACACTTATCATCCATTTGACATTTTCATCGTAGTGAAAAGAAGAGGCGTGAAAAACTCCCAAGGGTTTCACACGTACGTCAGCACCAGCTTCTTCTTTCGTTTCCCGAAAGGCACCATCGAGCAAAGTCTCATTGGCATCCATCCCTCCATTGACGACCTCCCATTTGTTAGGCCTTTTGGGACTAGAAAGAAGCAGAAATTTCCCCTCTTTATTAATGATGAAAACGACTATGGCAGCAGGAAACAAGGGAAATGAGCGTTTCTCATCTACAGTTTCAACAAATTTCACGCACATTTTCACTCCACTCAGCTTTTGTCGATTAACAGTGTAGTAAACTCTGAAAAGATATGTCATGAGCAAAGAAAGAAGAGGCACTGGTCTAAGATGCAGAATGGTAAAAAGAAACTCGGCCTTTCCATTGTCGAAAAGGTCAGTGATTATGGCAAAAAGTCTCGCCGAGTTCTTTTTGGCCCCTGCTCAACGACAACTACATGCTGCATTTGGTCTTTGGCTGGTTTCATCGCTGGCGCAGTAGGTTATTCACGCGGTTGGACCGAAGGTGAAGAGCGCTATGCCCCAGTTCCCAAAGAAATGTCGGCTAATGTGCATAAAGGCATGTTTGCAGGATGTTCCCTTTTTGCCATTGCCTTTAGTGCTGTGTTCTCTTTTGAGTTGTTCATTGGCTTGGTGTTTCTTGGCGGCACTGTGTGCTTTATTCCTGCTGCCATTGGTGGAGCAATAGGTGCAAAGTTCAGTGAATATCAAAATGCTCAGGATCCGGCAGGGAGTCGCAGAGCTGTTTATTGGTCCATGGTTTATATGGTTATTGCCTCCCTTGCATTTACCCTATTCATCTTCGCCCCCTGTGCCCTTCTCGTTGGAGCTGTTGATTATGCCGTTGGTGCAGCAACAGGTGGAGCTATTATCACAGTTTTGGGCACCTTGTTACCTAGTGAGAGTCGTCCTCGTTTAGCAGGAGGCAAAACATCAACGCCATCGCGTCTGCTCAACGCCCCACCAGTGTTGACTCCAGATAAAAGCCTCGAGTTGGAAAATCTCATCGTCATATTGGACGAGTCAGACAATGAACAGGTCACTGCTCGCTGCCCAGTCTGCTCTAGTCAACTAGGGGATGAAGATTTGACGGTCTGTGACGCTTGCGAGACTCCACACCACAGCGATTGTTGGGAGTATACAGGTGGTTGCGCAATTTTCGGTTGTGCA
Source organism: uncultured bacterium (assembly GCA_964643655.1). Classification (GTDB taxonomy): domain Bacteria; phylum Muiribacteriota; class UBA6191; order CAZXTJ01; family CAZXTJ01; genus CAZXTJ01. The sequence goes on along the minus strand of CAZXTJ010000351.1, from coordinate 7,089 downwards.
AGCAAAAGACAAAAAGTCACAGACCAAGGACCTGCACCAGTGCCCAGACCATCAATTGACTATCCCCGTTTACGTGGCCTAGCCTATGACTGGTTCTGGGCTTCTCGTCTTCGTTGGTGGTCTTACGTAGCTGCAATAGTGTCTTTGTTGGTTGTTCCCTTAGGATACAGTTTGTCACCTACCACTCAATGGATAGAAGATCCATTGTTGCTAGCTATGATTTTCTTTATGGTCTTTGGAATTCTGTCCGTTCCTTCGCTCATCTATAGACAGCGTTTGCGCGAGATAATCATGGATCCTCTCGAACCCTCGGACAATGTGGTTAGCCACTTGACAGCAAGGTTTGAACGGTCGAGAAGTGAATCTTTGCTCATCAGAATGGCCAACAAACTACCGCTATGTTATTTGGCTACTGCTTTGGGCGTTCTCATGTCTCACATTGCAGTTTTCGGAGTGAACCATTCGGCTTTTCCAACTATTGTTCTCTTGTTACTCATTGGCTTGAGTTTCTCTGGCCACCTGGCAGCCAGAGCCAAAAGAAGACAAGCTGTCATCGAAGCCATCACTGGTCGAATCCTTATTTCGCAAGCTGTCCAGAATAGACAAAGACCCGCACTCTGATATGAGTACGGGCCTTTGGAGCCAATCAATTAGTCAATGGCAACTCCGCGAAGGATGAGCATTCTGCCATTGAGTAAGATTCCAATGGCAGATGGTGAACGCTGAATTTCGCCATCACCAGGAATTTTACCTGCGATGTCAGAAGAGACTTCGAAGTATTTCATTGAACGAGAGTCAACGCTCCAGAGAGTTCGCATGAAAGCAGTTGTAATTTTCTGCTGCATGTCTCTGCTGAGATGGTTTGTATAAGCGCCTTGAGCGAAGAATACGTTCTTGGATACATGTTTCGCCAAGTTCATACCATTGGGTCCCAACTCAACTGGGTGGAGGAATACAGTTCTGTCGAGGTCATCATAATTTACAATTTCAGAAGCGATTGAGTTGTTGTCTTCGCCACATTCATATAGAGCTTCGGCAGTAATACGAAGTCGTTCGAGAACAGGGACTTCAACGGCTGCGCTGTCAACATCGAAAGCGTAGGAATTGGCAGCGAGAGCAACAAAAAGAGCGAGAGCGATAGTGACGATAAACATAGCTTTATTCATTATGAACTTCTTTCAATTTTGAGCACAAAAGAGATTTGTGCAAATTTGGATTTTGACAATCACATTATCGAGCGAAATAGGCCCGCCTCGTCTGAGGACCGGGGGACTCTTACTCTTGTACTTACTGCCGGAAATCACACTACTCGGTACTTTTGGACCTCCGGCGAGGAGTCCTGCTATTTCGAGCCCAATAGTTCTAACACCACTGTCGAAATAGGTCAAGTCTTGCATGCAAAAAAAGAGCTTAAAATGGCTTTAACCCTCTGCCTTTACATATTTTTACACAATGGCAGACAATTTTTGACCACTAGAGGACACCAACAAATAAAGAAGGAGTAATATAGTTGCGTTAGTCAAATCGCTTACAAAGGATGGTTTCCATGAAAGCCCTTAGTTTGCTTCTGATATTTGCTCTCTCGTCTTTGTTCATCAGCAGCTGTGGTCCCCCAAAACCGCCTCATCTGCAAAATAGGAAAAAGAACATAAAGCAGAAGGAAAAAGTCACTACTGTAGAAAAAGCTCCTATCCTATCAGCTGTATCGACGACAGGAAGAGTTGTAGCCAATCTTGAAGTGGAAATTAAGTGTAAAGCCTCTGGTGAAGTACAGAAGTTACCCTTCGATGTTAGTGACGAAGTTGAAAAAGGAAAGTTGCTCGTTCAATTAGATCCCATCAATGAAAAACGTTCAGTTCAGCGAGCGGAAGTCGCATTGGCTGTCTCGAAAGCCAAACTTGCCCAAGCGAAACTCAACTTGGAGATTGCTCAAAAAGAGCTTTCCACAGAGAGAACTCGTGCAGAAGCCGCTTTAGCCTCTGCCAAAGCAAGAGCGATAGAGTGTGAAGCCAAGTACAAAAGAAGTAAGGAACTGGTCTCTTCTGACACTGTGAGCCGCGAAGAGTATGAAGCTGACAATACAGCCCATGTTTCTGCTCAGGCTGCCCTCGCTGAAGCAAATGCTCGTATGGAGGATTTAAAGTCAAAGGAACGTGCAATCGAAGTGCGAAAGCAAGATGTAGTCATAGCAAAAGCTCAAGTCGAAAGCGATGAAATAAGCCTGTCTGATGCCTCACAGAGACTGCGAGAGACAACAGTGTTAGCCCCCATGAACGGCGTTGTCGTCACCCGTGATGTTCAGGTCGGTCAAATCATCTCTTCTGGTATTAGCAATGTTGGTGGCGGAACGACCATTCTGACTCTCGCCGACATGTCGAGAACCTTCATTCTCGCATCAGTGGACGAAAGTGATATTGGACGTGTTCAGCTAGGTCAACGAGCCATGATAACTGCCGATGCATACCAAGATATTCGATTTTTTGGAGAAGTTGTACGTATAGCAGCCAAAGGCATAAACACGTCAAACGTAGTGACCTTTGAAGTAAAAATAGAATTGAAAGGTCGAAACCGTAAGCTGCTGAAGCCTGAGATGACGACAAACATCGAAATCATCGTTGGCAAAAGGGATGAAGCACTTCTCGTCCCTGTTGCGGCAGTCAGGAGACGTCGAAGGAAACGTTATGTCACTGTTCGTACAGATGGAGACAAGGACGAAGATAGAGAAGTGCAGGTTGGCATCAATGATGGCGAAAAGTTTGAAATCACTTCTGGCTTGAAAGAAGGAGAACAAGTCGTTATTGGTGGCAAAGGCAAAGAGCAGAGCCGTTGGCGCAGATCTAGCGATGAAGCCAGAAACAATAGGCGAAAACAGCGTATGGGAGCCAGAATGATGGGAGCTCGCAGGCGGCGATGAACGTCATTGAAACACGACAGTTAAAAAAGACATATCTATTGGGCGAGACGGAAGTCCACGCCTTGGCTGGTGTCGATATCAGTATTTCAGCAGGTGAACTCGTTGCCATCACTGGCCCATCGGGTAGTGGAAAATCGACGCTAATGCACATCTTGGGTTGTCTTGACCAGCCTGATGAAGGAAGCTACATGCTCTCAGGCGAAGATGTATCTGCTTTACACAAAGATGAGTTGGCCAGAATAAGGAACATTCGTATAGGGTTTGTTTTTCAAAATTTCAATCTGTTACCACGTTTATCAGCCTTGGAAAACGTCGAGTTACCACTCTTGTATTCAGGGAACGATGACGCTTCAGAGCGTGCCGCACAAGCATTGCAAAAGGTGGGCCTTGGTGACAGAATGCACCACGAACCCAACCAGCTCTCTGGTGGTCAAAGACAGCGCGTTGCTGTTGCCAGAGCCATTGTAACTAATCCTGCCATCTTGCTTGCCGATGAGCCTACTGGAAACTTGGATAGCCGCACAGGGAAAGAGATTCTGGACCTTTTTCACCAACTGCATGGCGAGGGACGAACAATCATCATGGTCACTCATGATGGGAATGTGGCGAAGGTCTGTCAGCGAAAAATCCAAATGTATGATGGTCTCGTGGCAGATGATAATCAATAGGAGCTAAATAATGCTGTTTTGGACGAGCCTCAAAGTCGCATTAAAAAGTTTGTTGGCAAACAAACTTCGTTCTTTCCTGGCGACCTTGGGTATCATCATTGGTGTAGGCGCAGTCATTTCGATGCTGGCCTTGGCAAGTGGAGCCAAAAAATCCATCATGGATCGCGTTGCTTCAATGGGCACCAATGTTCTGATTGTCCGACCTGGAATGGGCCGCCATAGAGGTATTCGCGGCGGGTCGAGACAATCGTTGAAACTGACCGATGCAGAAGCAATTCTGAAAGATGTCGAAGGAGTATCCCAAGTAGCGCCAGTGGTAAATGGCTCAGCTCAAATCAAATATTTCAACAAAAATGCCCAAGTCAGCATCATGGGAACATCCATAACTTATTTCCCAATTAGAGCATTTACGATTGAAAAAGGAAGATCATTTACTGAGCAAGAAGTCGAGAACACAGGTCACGTGGCAGTCCTTGGACCAACGACCGTTGAAAACTTGTTTGGAGAAAACTCGCCTTTAGGTGAAACCATCAAAGTCAAAGGAATGAACTTCAAAGTCGTTGGCGTGCTCAAATCCAAAGGAGACCAAGGGTGGTACAACCCTGATGATCAGGTCATCATTCCTTATACGACAGCAATGAAGCAGGTCATTGGTGTGGACTATCTTCGCGAAATCGATGTTCAAGCCAAAACAGCTGATCTGCTGGATACTGTGCAAGCTGAGGTAGAAGTTGTTTTACGCAGAACGCACCGCATTCCTACAGGTGGTGATGATGACTTCCACGTCAGAAACCAAGCCGATGCTCTGGCTATGGCCAATGACGTGACTCGTACTTTCACTGTTCTGCTCGGCGGTATCGCATCCATCTCTTTGCTCGTTGGTGGAATAGGCATTATGAACATCATGCTCGTAACAGTCACTGAACGAACGAGAGAGATTGGTGTCCGTAAGGCCATTGGTGCCCGTGACAAAGACATCTTGCGGCAATTCCTCTTTGAGTCCATTTTGCTCAGTGGTATTGGTGGTGGTCTTGGTATCCTTGCTGGTGTTGGCATAGCAAGAGCAATTGCAGCTGCCACTGAGTTCACAACCCTGGTGGAAATGCACTCTGTCGCCCTAGCCTTTGGCGTATCAGCCTCAGTGGGCATCTTTTTCGGATATTACCCTGCCACGAGGGCTGCCCAACTCGATCCCATCGAAGCTCTGAGATACGAGTAAAAAAGGCTAATCACAAGGGTTGATTCCCCACCTGCCATGGCGTATATTCCCTGGCCACTGTCACTAAATAATTACACGCGAGTCTATATATACGGTCTTACCAGGAAAGGGAGAGTTCGAGAAATGGCAAAACGTACTATCGTAACGATGCCCGGTGATGGCATTGGCAAAACGGTTCTTCCAGAAACAGTTCGTGTTTTGGAAGCAGCAGGATTCGAAGCTGAATACGTGCATGCTGACATCGGTTGGGAATTTTGGTGTAAAGAGGGAAATGCTCTTCCCCAAAGAACACTAGATTTGCTCGAGAAGCACAAAATCGGTCTATTCGGAGCCATTACATCCAAACCAAAAGACAAAGCCGCAGAAGAGCTCGATCCTTCCTTGCGGGACAAGGGATATGTTTATTACAGTCCTATCGTTGGTATGCGCCAGCATTTCAACTTGGACATTTGTACACGCCCTTGTATTTCTGCTCCAGGCAATCCTCTCAACTTCATTCGCCGCTCTGCTGATGGTGGTTTCGAAGAACCCAAGGTAGACGTCGTAGTGTTTCGTCAGAACACTGAAGGCCTCTACGGTGGTGTTGAGTGGACCAATCCTCCTGCAAACGTACGCAAAGCCTTGGAAACTCATCCCAAGATGGCCAAATTTGCTGACGTTCCTTCAGAGGACTTGGCCATCTCTACTCGTATCTTCACCCGCACAGCTTGTCATCGCATTGTCAAAGCAGCTTTCGAGTATGCGAAAAAATTCGGATACAAATCAGTAACCATCTGTGAAAAGCCAAACGTCATTCGTGAGACTTCCGGTATGATGCGCGACGAAGCCCGCAAAATTGCCAAGGATTATGAAGGCATCGCATTGTGGGATACAAACATCGACGCACAGATGATGTGGCTCACCAAAAATCCTGAAGATTACGGTGTTATCGTTGCTGGTAATATGTTCGGCGACATCGTGTCCGATGGTTTTGCCGGTCTTATCGGTGGTCTTGGTTTCGCTTGTTCTGCCAATATTGGTGAGGAAGTTGCCGTATTCGAACCGACTCACGGCTCTGCACCAAAATATGCTGATTATGAAACTTCAATCGTCAACCCAATAGCTATGATCATGAGTGCTTGCATGATGCTCGACCACATTGGCGAAACAGACACTGCCGACAAAATCCGCAAAGCTGTCGATGAAGTAGTATCTGAGGGCAAAGTTCGCACTTACGACATGATGAAGATGAAAGGCGCTGCTGACGTAGTAACCAAGGGCGCTGCTTCCACGAAAGAAATGGCTGACGCCATCATCGCCAAGCTATAAGGGGGCCTGAAGATGATCTCCAAAGAGGATATTCAAAAGGCATTTGCTTCTTTGCTCGATAAAATCGAAGACGCTGACCTTCGTGAAAAAACCATCGACATTTGGGTAGACGGTGCAAAAAAAGGTGGCTGGGATTCCATCGAAGAGTTGGAAAAAGTACCTTTCTCTCTGCTTACTGACTGCCGCGGTGTGAACCTCATCGAACATACCAACGCTGTTACAGCTGGCGCTTTGGCACTGGCAAAAGCTCAAGAAGAGCACTATGGCAAGGTTCCTTACAAAGTGGATTATGACCGCCTCGTCATTGGTGGTCTGCTTCACGATGTAGGCAAACTGATGGAAATCGAAAAAGACGGCAACGGTGGATACCGCAAGAGCCATTCAGGCCGCTGCGCTCGTCACCCCATCTCTGGTGCCATTTTGGCAGCCAGCCACGGAATGCCCGAAGAGATAGTCAACACCATTGGCTGCCACGCCAAAGAAGGCGACGGCCGCCCACAAGTGGTTGAGACAGTTCTCATTCACCAGGCTGATTTCAGCACATTCAACCCTCTGGTAATGCTGAAAAAAGGCGACCTCATCCAGTAACCCAAGAAGGGGTCCGAAAGGACCCCTTCTTTTCTTTTATCTATGGACTTGTAAAGGACAACGCCATGGGTCAAACAATGATCGAGAAGATCCTGGGCGCACACGCTGGGACTGACGTTGAAGCTGGCGACATCGTCGATGTAGAAATCGATGCTCGTATTGCCCGCGATTTTGGTGGAGCCAATGTCGTGAAGAACATTCGCGAACGTGGACTGACCATCGAGAATCCTGACAAAACTTGTTTCACCTTCGACTGTAATCCTGGTGGCTCTAATCCCAAATATGCAGCCAACCAGCAGATTTGCCGAGTTTTTGCACGGGAACGTGGTCTAAAAGTATATGACATAAATGTTGGTGTTGGTACTCACGTAGCCATCGATGCAGGCCTCATC
>CAZXTJ010000350.1:0-8658 GCA_964643655.1 uncultured bacterium | reverse complement strand
CTGCTGCTGTCGTGGCTGGTGCCATGGATATGGACGAAAAGGGATTGCTGAAGAGTTGCCACATTTCCATTCCGTATGGTTCTGCAGAAGACATGGCTAAAATGATAGAAGCAGTTGCTTATGGTACAGGCGCTATTGGACAGGTTTTTGGCAACAATGCAGATGGGATTGGCCACCAAGTTCTGGAGAAAGCTGGCAAAGAGAAAACCAAAGATGTTCTGTGGTGCATTACAAATGCATATGCAGGTTTGGGGTACGCTTCCATTGGCCCCAAAGCATTTGATTCTATGTTTGCCTGTTATGCTACCTCTAACAGAGGCCGCGGAGACCACACTTACGCTTGGACAGTTCAGGCTGAAGAAGCTGGTTTAACGGGCGCTGATGACATTGCAGCCACCGTTGCCGGCTCACAATGGGGCAAGGCAGTCATCGATTCTCTGGGTATTTGCGACTTTTTTGCTGGAGACACAACGAGCGACATGTTCCTCGATTTGCTCTATGCCATCACTGGTAATCGTTACACTGCAGACACATTGATAGAGTGTGGTAAACGAACAGTTTCTCTTGAACGTTATCTCAATGGCATTCAGGGGCGAACGAGAGTGTATGACGAGTATTTCCCAGAAAAATTTGAAAAACCATATTCCACGGGACCACGTAAAGGGCGCAAAATCGACAGAGCCTATTTTGGTCAGATTCTCGACGCTTTTTACGTCGAACAAGGTTGGGACGAAAAGGGGAAAGTAAAGGCTGAGACGCTGGATAAGCTGTCCATAGAAAAACCAATGTAAATACAAAATCGTGGCATTTGATAAGAGAGGGGTACGGATGTCTGAGCAGTATTCACCTGGTGTAATGGAGTACGTCAAACGCGGAGAAAAAATAATGGCCCAAGAGAAGGCCTTCCGCGAGCGAATGATGAAGTGCAAGTTCGATACGATTGCAGTTCACGGCAGTTATTCAGTGGAAGAAGCCATTGAAAACAATTCTGGAGCAATCATCGAGCCGGTTTATATGGCAACCTCCCAAGCCTATCGAGATTCTGATGAGATGGAAGCTGCACTAGCATATCTCATCCCGACTTGGTGTTATTCTCGTATTGCCAATCCAAGTATGTATTACTTGGAACGGACTGCAGCAATGCTGGAAGCTTATGGTACAAAGCACGAGACTTTTGCTGTTGCCACATCTTCCGGAATGTCGGCCATAATGTCAGCAACCAATCCTTTCCTCAACAAAACGGGGAAAGATGACGAAAAGATGAACTTCGTCACGAGCTGCATGATTTATGGTGGAACTTTCCAACTCTTTAATGTGCGGTATGCACAAGAGCGAGGAATAGAACTGCGATGGATACAGAATCCAGGCGACCTATCTGAATGGGAAGCCAAAATAGATGAAAACACTCGTTTTGTTTATGGCGAAGCGCCTACTAATCCGCAGCAGTCCTTCTTTGACATTGCCAAAGTTGCTGAACAGGCTCATAAAAAAGGTGCACCGCTCATCGTAGACGCAACATGTGCAACACCAGCCTTGTGTAGACCCTTAGCTCACGGTGCGGACATTGTCGTTCATTCAGCCACCAAATCGATGACTTGTTCTGGCTTTGGCATTGTTGGTCTGATGATTAGTAAAAATGACATCTGTTCAAAGGTGAGCCCCAAAGAGGTAACAGAGAATTTCGCTCGTTACGTGAAGTTTTTGCCTTACCGTGATATGGGTCCCTGCTTATCGCCAATGCAGTGTATTTTGACGCTCAACGACATGCGAACCCTTCGCTCGAAAATGGATATGTTCAGCAGCAATTCCTTGAAAGTTGCTCAGTTCCTCGAAGGTCACAACAAGGTGGCCAAAGTCGAATATCTTGGTTTGCCAAAACACGAACTCCATGACTTGGCAAGCAACTATATGGAGTTGGTCGATGCGCCTGGTGAAAAACGCTACGGCCATCTAATGTCATTCATCATTGATGGGTCTCCAAAAGATACACGTGACTTTTTTGACGCTCTCCAGCAAATCTATCGCGCAACTGACCTTGGCCGCATCAAGTCAGTGGCAACAATTCCTTCTATTTCTACACATCAACAACAAGGTGAAGAAGGAAGAAAGCTCGCAAATATTCCTCCACAGCTCGTGCGGCTATGTGTGGGTGGCGAACATGCTGACGATGTCATTGCCGATTTGGATCAAGCTTTATCAGTTATCAAATAAGGTAAAAGGAAGGTATAAACCATGGAATTGAAACTAGCTCTCATTGGTTTCGGTGTAGTTGGTCAAGGTTTAGCCAAGCTGCTCGTAGACAAGAAGACACAACTCAAAAAGAAATATGGCGTAACATTCAAAATTACTGCAATCTCTGACTTTGCCAAAGGTGCCATTCTCGATCCCAAGGGTATCGATTTGAAAAAAGCTTTGAAAGCAGTTGATAGCCGTAAGAGTCTCGAAACACTCAAGGCAAAAACTAAAGGTCTAGATGCTATCAAGACTATCAAACAGGCAGAAGCAGACGTAGTCGTCGAGGCTACATTTACTGATCTCAAAACAGGCCAGCCGGCCATCAAACATGTTGAACAGGCCTTCAAGAGCAAAGCTCATGTCGTGACATGTAACAAAGGTCCCGTTGCTCTTGCCCATAAAAGACTCTCCAACTTGGCCAAAAAACATGGTGTTAGCTGGAGATATGAAGGCACTGTCATGAGCGGTACACCCGTCATCAGTTTGGCCAAGGAAGCCATGGCTGGTGCTGACATTACGGCTGTTCGAGGCATTCTCAATGGAACGACCAATTACATGCTTTGTGAGATGGAAAAAGGCGCTGACTACAAAAAGGTGCTGAAAAAAGCTCAGAAGCTTGGTTACGCCGAAGCTGATCCAACAGGTGACGTTGAAGGTTTTGACGCCATGGGTAAGGTTCTCATTCTGGCAAACACTCTAATGGGAGTCGCCCTCAAAGAAAAAGATGTAAAACGAAAAGGCATTACCAAGATTACGTCTGCCATGATCAAAAAAGCGCAAAAGTCTGGTAAACGATACAAACTCATAGGCGAGGTGAAGAAAACCAAAGGAGGCAAAATCGAGGCTTCCGTGAAACCCACTCTCGTTCCTGCAACCTCTTTCCTCGGTTCCATCACAGGTCCTCGCAATGCCATTTCTTTTGATACGGATACTCTCGGTGAAGTGTCCATTACAGGTCCCGGTGCTGGCAAAATTGAAACAGGCTTTTCCCTGCTCTCCGATCTACTGGAACTTGCCTGGGGCCTTTCGCAGAAAAAATAAGACGAAAAAACCCGCCCTTTCCGCAAGTGGGATGGCGGGTTTTTTTATGCAGCGCTCATTTGTTGCTTGAGGCTTAAAAGCTTCATTGGGCTGAAAACTTGTCTAATATTTGGCACCTTCTCGAGCCTGTTTAAAAGCTCTGCAGGGGCGCTAGCCCATTCCAAGGCAAGATTGAAATATTCCAGACCTTGCTCGAGTAGCTGGCTGCCGAGGCACAAGCGACCAAGATGGAAATTGAGTTCAGACAAGACTGTTTTGTAATCTCGCGAAGAGGCAATTTTGTGTAGTTCAGTCAGTTCCCACTCTTCACTCTGACTCTGAGGCAATCTTGAAAGCGTCAATTCAGCAGATTTGGCAAAGCCGCACTCGAGCAGAAGTTTGGCCATCATTGTCTGCCAGTTAGTGAAGTGTCTAGGCAGACTTCCTTCGCAATAAAAACGTTCCACCAGTAGTTTTTGAGCCAATTCGTTTTCAGGCGAAATCGCCAGTAGAGCTTTCAAGGCGGCTATGGTCTGTTTGTTTCTATCTCGACGAAAGGCCAAAGTTGCAGCCTGTTCATAGGCTTCACATGCCTCATCGAGTAAAGAGTTGATTTCGCACACCTTGGCCAATTCCATCCAGCCAATATAAGAGCCAGGGTAGTCTTCAGTGAAACGCCGACAGACAGGTAGTCTGGCTGAGGGGCCATTGTTTGCCTTCAGTTGTTTTGTGACAGTCAAGAAAAGACTTTTGCTCTTAGAATATTCTTTGAGCTCTGCTGCAATGTTCTTTGCAAGCTCTCTGTCCAATCCCTTGGTCAATTTCCGATTGTTTTTCAGGAGCTGTACGACCTTTTCGTACCAACCGTCAGCATAGGTAGCCTCTACCAATCTGACGAAGTCTTGGCTCCTTTTCATTTGTCTTATACTGAACAAATTGGCTGCAATGGATGTGGGTCTTAAAGTGAGATATCTAGCCAGCAGAGCAGCTCTATCGATTGGATTATCTAACCACTCCAAAAGGGTTAACATACGCCGTTCTGCTATTAGAGCAAAGTCAGGTGCGTCTAGCTTATCTGCCAGGATGACCAGCCCCAAAAGGGCTGATGACCATTCAAAGAGTTTTTCCTCATCAGGATCTTCGCTGAGATGTTCAAAGAGCTGTTGTTGCAGTAGAAGCGTGAGCTTTTCTCGTAAAGGTCCGTAATACTGCGAATAGACATGAGGAGGGTGGTCAAAAATTGAGGAGAAGAGGATGACGACATCGCCAAACATGTTTTCATTGAGCTTGGAGAGCCCGCGCCAATATGCCACTTCCGCCAACTCTTCATGGGCTGCTTGACGTTCCAGGTCTCTATGTTCGTAATGCCAACCCTTGGCTGCCAAAACGCTGTCCAATGCAGCAATGAATTCCAAGGGTGTGTTAAAAGCCCTGTCATTTGGTCTAAAGGCAAGGAGCCCCAAGATAATGTCGTCCAAACCTGCAGGAATATTTGGACGCAAAAGCGATGGTTTTTCAATGGAGCCAAGCAAACAAGCTTGTTTTCTGAAGATAGCCATGGCTTCGTCTTCCTCGCTGCCTTCAGTATGAAGAAGGCGTTTTCCTGTGAGCATTTCATATAAGACGAGGCCAAGAGAATAGAGATCGGAACGTCCATCGAGAACATCACCTTTTAGCTGTTCCGGTGAGGCGTAAGAAGGAGTGCCTGAGAAGCTGTTCTTTAAGGGATCGACCGACTTTTTGCAACTAACACTTGCCGCTCCGAAGTCGATTAACTTCACAGAGCCATCAGCTGCAAAAAGGATGTTGGCGGGCTTGATGTCACGATGAAGAATGCCTTTTTGATGGGCAGCAGCCAAGCCATAAGCTATGTCCATGCTCAAATTCATGGCCCAGTTGGCATCGAGAAAGTCATTCATTTTAATGACATCGCCCAATGAGGCGCCTTCAATGTGCTCAAAAGCGATCCAAGGAGGATTTGCTTCGACGTCCATATCCAAACAAGCCACTAAATTCGGATGGGAAAGCTCTCCTGCCAGTTTTGCCTCTAGCCTAAAGGCCTCCACAACCGTTTCATTCAATGAGGCTTCCTGTTTGAGTGTCTTGAGAGCAACTTTTCTCTGAGTGGGTTCGTGCACTGCTTCATAGGTGCAAGCAACTCCCCCTGTGCCAATGAGGCCGACTATATGGTAATCACCAATTTGTTGAGTCATGCTACTAAGCCGTTAACTTTAGGAGCTTTTCTAATACAGTCAGGACAGAGTGCGTGTTTGAAAACAGTTTGATACCTCTCGTGCATGTAAGACTCGACTTGATTCCAATATCCTTTGTCGTCTCTCACTTTTTTGCAGCAGCCACAAATAGGTAACAACTCGCTCAAAGTACGAACATCAGTGAGCGCTTTCTCCAAGGCGTTAATTCTCTCTAAGGTACGCTGGCCAACTTTTAGGCGTGCATATAGCTCTGAGGCTTCGAAGGGTTTGCGCAAATAATCATCTGCTCCAGCCTCTAGTCCTTGCATGACATCCTCAGCATCATTGCGTGAGGTCAGCATGATTGCATAGAGATAACGAGGTAGGGTCGTTTGTCTGATTTTTCGACAAAGGGAGATGCCGTCCATTTTGGGCATCATCCAATCTACGATTGCTATGTCAATATCACCTTTTATTATGTGGTCCCAAGCTTCGAGCCCATTGGTCGCGAAGACTACTTCATATTTTCGTTGCGAAAGTAATCCCTCGAGCAAAACACGAAGCATTGCATCGTCATCTGCAACGAGTATTTTCATTGGACAATCCTCTCCTGTTATTGCCTTCTATGCAATTCATGCGCCAAGGCAAGAGAACCTTCTGGTCACATTCAACAAGAGAAATGCTGGAGTAAAGTGCTTTATTGAGATGGATTTTGCCCCACTTCTGCCATGGCCGATGTACCCTATAGGTAGTCAGAGAGAGGGGAATGCATGCTGACGCCAGATATCATCGGAGCGATGTTTGGTGAAAAGCTCACCATTGAAAAAGGCTTGGGAGAAGGAGCAACTTCACAAGTATATTTTGCGCGCAGGCGAAATGGGGAGGCTGTTGTCGTCAAGGTCTTCCTCCGTCCCTTTGTGGGGGAGGAGCCTTCAATGCGGCTTGGCTCGCAGCCAACTGATGAATACAGTGGAAACAAAGACAGGGGTGGTGCTTGGCACACCGGCCTATATGGCTCCAGAGGTCATTACAGGAAGCGATGCAGACATAAAGAGTGAGCTCCACTCTGTGGGAGTATTATTGGCAAAGTTGCTCACTGGCAAAGAGTTGTTTCCCGCTCATCTCCCTGACCTTTTTGCTGCCAAACTATCGTCATCAACTCCTTCTGTGAGAAAGTTGGTTCCCTCAGCCCCAAGAAAGCTCTGTGACCTGATTGATGGACCCATAGAAGAGAGATCGAGTCGTCAACCAGCCTCCGCCAAAGAGCTCGCTGAGCTACTCGATAATCTCGATCTATCACAGCAAGAGGGATTCGCCACTGTTGAAACGAGAATAAAGCAGCCTGAGAAGAAGAGGCCTCTTTTTCCTCTGGTATTCCCATTGGTTTTGCTGATTATCTCCTTGTGCTGGGTTTATAGACATAGAACAAATGACAACGAGAAAAAAGCGCCCAGAGAGTATCGTTCAGCTCTACGCTCGAGCTCTTTCTTTGCAGAAGGAAGGCAATGCTGCCAAGGCAGTGAAACTATGGGTGCAGTGTGCCCAGAGAGACCATGGACCTTCGCTTTTTCAATTGGCAATGGCCCATAAAAAAGGAGCAGAAGTAAAAAAAGACGATCGCAAGGCTTTGCAGTTACTCCAGCAAGCTGCTGAAAAAAATGTGGCCCATGCAATCTATGAGTTGGCCCAAGCCCATTATCTGGGACAAATGGGGAAACGAGATTACAAGAAGATCTACAGCCTCTATGTGAAGGCGGCTCAACAAAATCACGCTGAAGCAACTTATATGGTGGGTTTTTGTCATGCCAAGGGCCTAGGTGTGAAAAAGTCGAACACGAGGGCTTTTGAGTTTTTTAGCAAGGGACTATGAGGTAGCTCGTAAGTGTTATGAACGGGCTTATGCTCTGGGTAGTGAAGAAGCGAAAATCAAACTGGTGCTTCTGAAAATAACAGAAAAAGAAGGCAATAAGTAGATAAGACTAGTAGCCTTTTGGGTTTCTTTCGTGATACACTCGCCCGCTCCCTATCTTGATAGTGATCATGTACCGATATATAAGGTAACGGATGCAAATCACACCTACCACGTGAGAACGGGAGGACCGTTCGGTGAGCAAAAAAAGCAAAAAGTCTGAAGAAACTGAAGTAAAAGAAACCGTAGAACAGGCTACGAAGACCGATTTGGGACCAGGAGTTCCTACCGAGGAAGACAAAGAGGTCATTTGTCCTAGTTGTTTCCGCTTTGTCGGTACTTACGAAAAATGCCCCTACTGTGGTGCTGAAGTATTCAAGCGAATAAGTGTTCGCGCCTTTCGCTGGGGGTCTCTCCTGTTTGCCTTCATTGGCCTTTTCCTTCTGTGGATGGCTGCAAGGGGTATCAAAGCTCCTTTGAAGAAAATTCATGAACTGAAACCAACCATGAGTATGGGCCTCGTCCGTATTGATGGCAGAGTGACCAATCAACCTCGTCTTCATCCAGAGTGGGGTTCTCTCTATGTTCAACTCGATGATGGCACAGGTGTCGTTGCCATCAATGCTTATAAAGAAGTAGCAACTGAGATTGCCAAAACAGGATTACCCCAACAGGGTGACTCAATCTCTGTACAGGGAATGGTTCGTTTTCAATCAGGTGGTTCTGCTCCCAAACTTCTTTGTCAGGCTCCACAGCATTTGACTTTCATCAAAAAAGCAGCAAGGCCCCAAGATGCAAAACAGTTCAAGATCAACGAAGTGAAAGAAGCTATGAAAGGTCAGTATGTCATCGTCGAGGGCAAACTGACCAAATCAGGAGTTCTTTCCTTTGGTGCTTATAGCGGCATACTCAAAGATCCAACTGGAGAAATCATCGTCTGGGTCGAAAAAATGGATTGGCCACGTTTCAACTCAGCCTCTAAGTCACTCCTGACGACAGGTGCAAATTTGCGAGTCCGTGGAAAAGTCGTCCTTTATTACAACAAACAGCTCAAGAAGACCGTCATTGAGGTCGTGCCTGACAATACGCCAGGTTCTATCACGGCAACGAAGTGAGAAAGTGAGGTAGCAACATGCTCTCAGCCATTCTCACGAATGTAGCCTGTATTCTTGCAGGAACATTGGCTTCCTGTATCCTCGGCTGTCTGCCCGCTTTGCACATTTATAATGTGGCGGGATTCGTAGTTCTTGGTTGGGCAGGATTGGCCAGCCACTCCTGCAGAATGAGATCCCCGCCCTCGAA
>CAZXTJ010000349.1:0-8658 GCA_964643655.1 uncultured bacterium | reverse complement strand
TCAGAGGACAGTGCAAAAAGGCAGTACCAGCAAAAGCGACCAATGCAACTCGGTCACCACGCAGTCTATCCAACATAGAGGCTACTTCAGCCCTAGCACGTACAAGCCTAGAGGGTCTGATGTCATCAGTCATCATACTCAGAGAGGTATCGAGAGCGATGACGATATCCAAACCTTTTCGATGAACGTCTTCAATACGAGTTCCCCATTGTGGCCGAGCCAGAGCAAGGACGAGACACAAAACTGTCAGAAGGAGGAGTAACAACTTGCCATTTCGTTTACGTAGGCTACGTGACCGTGTCAGTTTCTCGAGCAGCTCTGGATTACCAAAACGTGCCAAATCTCGAAGCCTTCTTCGATGGGACCAAACGAAGAATGTAACCAAACAAGGGATGAATAGGAGGCCCAAGAACCAAGGTGTATTAGCAAATCTCATCTTCAAGCCTCCTTTCTAAGGCAATGTGCGGAAACGGGTATGAGCCAAAACTATTTCCATGAGTAGGAAGAGTAAGGCGGCCGCCGCCAACCAAGTGTAAAAATCCTCGAAGCGAGTGTAATGTTTGACTTTGATTTCGCTCTTTTCAAGCTTGTCTATTCGTTTGAAGATCTCTTCCAATGCCTCTTGGTCAGAAGCCCTAAAGTACTGCCCGCCTGTCAAATCGGCTATTTCGCGCAATCCTTCTTCATTCAATTCTGCACGAAAATACTGGTACTGTTTACCAAATATGGGATGATTGATTTC
Organism: uncultured bacterium; assembly: GCA_964643655.1. Taxonomy (GTDB): domain Bacteria; phylum Muiribacteriota; class UBA6191; order CAZXTJ01; family CAZXTJ01; genus CAZXTJ01. Next base: position 7,916 of record CAZXTJ010000349.1, on the reverse strand, counting down.
CATTGGCACTTCATCTTCGCGACCGACGCCAACAGTGTAAATCTTTACTCCAAGAGCTTGTGCCAACACTGCAGCTTGCTTGTAGTTGACTTTCAGGTCACGCACGTTCTCGGCACCGTCAGTAAGCAGAACTATGACGCGACTCTTGGCTTTTGAATCTCGCATACGATTTAGAGCAGAAGCAATGGCTGGTCCAATAGCCGTTCCATCTGTCTCTACTGTTCCTATGGCCAGTCTTTTGACAAACTGCTCGAGGATTCCATAGTCCAGAGTCAGAGGACATTGAGTGAATGCCACACCGGCAAAAACGACCAATCCCATACGGTCATGTTTCCTGCCAGCAATGAACTCTGACAGTACTTCTTTGGCAACTGCCAAACGATTGGGTTTGAAATCGGCTGCTTGCATACTTCCTGAGCAATCGATGGCCAACATAATATCGACGCCATGGGTGATTATCTCTTCATAACGTCTGTGGAAACGAGGACCAGCAAGGGCAAAAATGAGCAGCGTGATTGAAAGACATCTGAAGACGATGAGAATGTGACGCCAAGTGGGACGATAACGCTGAGCCAAAGAACGCAGGGGAGACAAGTCGGAAAAACGAATAGAAGCCGTTGAACGATTTCGCCGACGATGGTATGTCCATAGGACAATTGGAACTAGAGCAAGCAAAGGAAGAACAAACATACGAGCTAGACTCATCATGCTGCCACCTCCTCTTCGTCTTCGATGACAATTTCCTCATCATCAGCAATCACTTCCTCTGGCACTGGTTTAGTCCGTTCGAGGAAAGCATCCAAAGCAGAGTCGTGATCTGCCGTCTCGCTTGCAGAGGGGCTGTAGCGGGCAAACTTTACGAGGTCACTCTCTTCGAGCAATTGCTCGATTACTTTGATCTCTTTCTCAGCGAAGTCATGATTTTTTAGGCCACTTATCAACTCACTCGTCGTCTCACTGAGAGAGGTGAAAGCAAAACGCCCTTCGAGATAAATCCTCAGAATCTCGGCAAAACCATAATGATAGGTTTTCACATCGACTTCCCCGCTGTCGCGACGCTGACGTAAATCGCGTAGACGAGCAATGGCATCTTCGTAGGCATCCAAAGGTGTATAAATAACCTCTTCTGTGACAGGTGTTCGGGTCACGAGATAAATTACTACAGCAGCTACAAAGACAAGAATGACCACTATGCCCAATATCCAAGGCCAAAGAGCAGGTTTGGCAAAACTGAGTGTTCCTTTTATGTCGCGAATGTCATCAGGTTCACCTGGGCGTCTTGGCACGGGAACGACATCAATGCGCAGTGGCATGGTGGCCAGCTGAATGGAACGACCGTCTTCGTGTTTGAGTTGAACAGGTATGGGCGGAATCACGTAGGCACCTGTGGTGAAAGTTGAAAAAGTAAAACTTCGCGTTTCAACTATTTCCTCATTGATTTTCTCCCTCTGCGGTTCCTTGAAATCACGAATTTCGAAACCTGCAGCATTGAGCAGGCGACCAGCATATGATGTCCCGACTTCCATTTTTTCAGGGTGGCGAGTAGTCATTTTGTATGTGACTACATCACCGATATACATTTTTACTTTGTCGACCTGCCCGTCAACGAAGACTCTCTTGCCTTCAAAAATTGCTGATGAAGGAGCTGTCTTGGTCGTCCTGTTAGATGTTGCTACAGATTGTGCCCAAGAAGTGGAGGCCACGAGAAGTAAACAAATGCATAGGCCTATGTTGGATAGTCTCTTCATTGGCCCCCCCCTACTTGCACTGGGGCAGACAGAGACATTCTGTCCATTTTTACTTGTTGCACTTTGATCTGCTCATCAAGCAACTTCTGCACTTCTTGCTGACGACGGAAATTCATCAAATCATTCTTCACTTGAGGAGCAATCTCTTTGAGAGCAAAAAGACGACCTGGAATTTCATTGTCCACTCTTATGACCCAATAAAGCTCAGCAGCTTTAACAGGGGCAGATGTTTTCTTCAGTTCTGTTTTGAATGCAGCGGCAATGAGCTGATGACTATCTTTGACACCAGGAATGGACCGACTATTTCTCGTTATTGGCCCAAATGTAGAAGCTTTTGCTGAAATTGCTCTACCAGCTTTCAGCGCTTCAGACATGCCAAATGCACTAGCAGCAGAACTTGTCGACCAAGCAGAGAAAGTCCTTGATGAAGGCTGACGATAACGTTCCTGCTCAGCTTTGTAATAAAGTTCTATCTCTTCTTGTGTAGGTTCACCAACGGACTTAACTCGTTCCTGAATGATATGGGAAGCGATGAGATTTCTCTCTACGTCATGTAGTTTTGCCACTATTTTGGGATCTTTGTTCAAACCTTTGCGCCTACCTGCTTCATAGAGCAAATGAGGCATCAGCAGATGTTCCCTTAGAAAACGCAGTTTTCCCTGAGGTCCCTCATACATTGGTTTCAACTGAGGAGGCAATTTTTCAATACCTTCGTCGATATCCAAAAGAGTGAAGTCTCTCGAGCCGGCCTGAGCAACGACAGGCGATAGTCTATTTTTCTGGCGCCCTTTTTTGTCGATGTTTGTCAACCCATCGAGCTCTTGCTGAGACTGGCGTTTGTTGCCAAGGGCATCCAAACAAGCCACAACGCGCAAGCCCACTTTTTTTAGACTAGGGCTCTGTGGATCGTAATAACGAACCTGCAAATAATAGCCTATCGCTCGCTCATACTCTTTCAAGCGATCTTTACAAATCTCGCCCATTCTGAAACAGAGATTCCCAGCTTCAGTGGGCTGATTGTCACCTTTGGCAAGATACTTTTCATAAGCCACCAATGCTTGTTCCCAGAGTTCGCGGGTAGCCAATTCGTGGCCCAGTTCTTTCCAGTCGACTTTTCTTCCAGGACTTTTGACATCAACTGAAGTTACGCCCTTTTGTGCTGGAAGCATTGTTAGTTGACTTGCACCACCTGGGGGATAGAGGTAAATCAAGGCAACGACACCCAAAGCCAAGGCAGTGTAATAAAGCAACTTGGCATCAAAGAATCGTTGTTTCTTTCGCACAACGACACGCTGAGCGGGTTCCTTGCTCACGCGGCCTTCCATCTTACTTCCTCCTTGATTTAATGCATCTTGGCTCGTCGTCTAAAAAAACGAACCAAGGGATCGACATAAGAACGACCAGTGCCTATTTCGATGAAATCGACATCTCGCAATTTGAAAATTCTTTCTCTCCTCAATGAAGCCTTCCGCTGTTCTTTGGCAAATTCAGCACGAAGTTCAGAAGAACCTGTGTCCAACAAGAGCACTTCTCCAGTTTCTGCATCTTCGAGCTCTATGAGACCAACATCAGGAAGAGACTTTTCTCTAGGATCACTTAAGGCTATTGCCACCGTATCGTGTTTCTTGTTCGCAACCTGTAAAGGCCGTTCCCAGCCTTCTGCCAGAAAGTCAGAAATGACAAAAACGACGGAGCGTCTGCGAATGACCTTATTGAGGTAATCAAGAGCATTAGCAATGTCAGTCCCTTTACCTTCTGGGCGAAAATAGAGCAACTCACGAATGACACGCAAAACGTGAGAACGTCCTTTTTTGGGAGGAACGAATTTCTCGATACGGTCCGTAAAAATCAAAAGGCCAACACGGTCGTTGTTCTTGATAGCCGAGAAAGCCAAGAGTGCACAAATCTCGACAGCAATTTCGCCTTTCATTTGCGCGAATGTTCCAAACTCTCCAGAAGCACTTGCATCAACGACGAGCATGACCGTTAGCTCACGTTCTTCACAGAATTTTTTGATGTATGGGCTTCCCATTCGAGCAGTAACATTCCAATCGATGAGACGAACGTCATCACCAAATTGATACTCTCGAACTTCGTCGAATTCCATACCTTGACCTTTGAAAACGGAGTGGTATTCGCCCGAAATGAGACTATTGACTATCTTGCGCGTCCTAATTTCGATGCGCCTGATGTTTTTGAATATCTCGCGGGGCAACACGGTTTTTCCTCCTAAGGCACTTCAACAGTGTCAAAGACTGCACGGATGATGTCTTCAGAGGTCTTCTCTTCCGCTTCGGCTTCATAGGTGAGCAAAATTCTGTGACGAAGAACGTCTCCACCGACCAATTTCACATCATCAGGAGTTACATAACCACGATGACGCAAGAAGGCATATGCCTTTGCTGCCATTGTTAGATTGATTGAGGCGCGAGGTGAACCACCAAAAGCGATGAGAGGTTCCAATTCGTCGAGACCGTATTGTTTCGGTTCTCTAGTAGCAAAGACTATGTCGAGAATGTATCGCCTCACGCCTTCATCGACATAAATGTCGGCAACGGTCTTCCGAGCTTCGATGATGACCTTGGGATCGATGACGGGTTTCACATCGTAAGTGACACCTTTCGTTGTCCTCTCGACTATCAAATCCTCTTCTTTCTTTGTTGGATATCCAACTTTGATTTTGAACATGAAGCGGTCCACCTGAGCTTCTGGCAGAGGATAAGTACCTTCTTGTTCAATTGGATTTTGTGTGGCCAGAACGAGGAAAGGTTCGTCTAGTGGATAGGTAGTATCACCGATTGTGACTTGCCTCTCCTGCATGGCTTCGAGAAGGGCACTCTGCACCTTGGCTGGAGCACGGTTGATTTCGTCAGCAAGGATGATATTGGAGAAGATGGGACCTTTTTTTGTCTGAAAGGAGCCCTCTTTTTGGTTGTATATCATTGTACCGATGAGATCGGCCGGCAACAAATCAGGAGTGAACTGTATGCGGCGGAAAGTCGTTGAGATTGCCTGGGCAAGACTTTTGACAGCCGTTGTTTTTGCCAAACCGGGAACACCTTCGAGCAAAACATGACCATTGGCCAAAAAGCCCATTATGAGGCGCTCTATCATAGTCTTTTGACCAACTATCACTTGGCCAACCTCAGCCTCGAGGTCATCGATAAAAGCAGAAGCTTTTTTTACCCGTTCGTTGATCTCTCTAATGTCCTGCTGCATTTTCAAGCCTTTCAATCAACGTCTTCATTCACTCTGGTGAATGGAGAGGCAAACTCGCGAATTCGCGAATAAACTTGTTCTCGTTCTTCTCGTTCAGGTCGCAAACCTGCAAACCGAACCAAATGGGCATCTTCGAGAACCTTTTGCAGGCCCTTCTTTTGCCCAACAGTGATTTCAATCTCTTCGAGCGCTGCTAGAAGAGTCTCTTTTTCATTGTTTTCAAGCTTTGCTCCACGCTCTTTGATGAGCAAAAGAATCAACTCTTTTGCAGTGGCATAGAGCTCTTTGCACTCATCATCAGCAAGCAAATCTTTTATCTTTTCGAGGGGAGCCGTGATTCTGGTTGCTCTAGCCCTATCAGCTTCTTCCGCCTCAGCAGTTCTTCTCTCTGCTGCTGCTTTTCTTTGGCCGCGCCAACGAATGAGAGCGCTCAGGAAAATGAATAAACACAGAGCAATGGCGATGATTGCCATTTTTTTTGGAGAAGCCAAGGTTGAGTCCAACCAAGATGCAGTTACTGTCATTCGTAGCGCTTTTGTCGATAAAACACGCTCTTCGCCACCTTGAGCGAGGACACGTAACTCTATGGCGCCCAGCTCTGCCTGGCCTTCTTTCTCAGCAACAAAAGCAAAACGATGTATCTGAAGACTGCGAGTACCTTTCTCTCCTGCCTCAACACGACTGGACAGAGAATGAGACAACTCCCGTAGGCCAGTGAGGGCAGGGCCTTCAATTGACTTTACGACCCAGTCAGTAGCCTCCCCTGGCCAACTAATCGTCACTGCCACTTCAAAACTTCGTCCCAAATAGACTTTCTCTTTTGGTAACTCAACAGTTAGGTCAACTGTGCTTGCTGCCCAAAGGGAACTAGTGGCCAGGGCCAAGAGTAATATTGCCTGAGCGAAGAAGCGCAAGGGCCAACCTCCCGAATTCTTTTCCCAATCGTTGCTTCAAAGATAAGTCATACAAATTTATATATAATATCGGTATTTATGTATAAAGCAATAAATCTGCCAGAAAATAATTTCCGCTGTTAAAGACCTTTTCGTATTTTTTGCATGCAAAAAGGGGCGACAAAATGTCGCCCCTTAGTGACAGTGTGTCTTACCCTTTGGTCTCCACTGTGATGATCAATCGAGCCCGACAGTGAGGGCACTCTGCTTCTACTTTGACAGAGTGGCTCATTGCTGCAGCCGGTTGTGCAGCTGGCTGTTGCTGAGCAGGAGGCATTGCTTGCCAAGGCACAGGTTTGTCCGATGGTTGAGCAGCAGCTGCTGCTGGTGGTGGCGATTGCTCCTGACCTTGCCCTTGAACCATTGTTTGCATTTGCAGCATATAATCATCGGGACTTATACCCTGTGGAGGTGTTCCTGTGTAGCCAGAAGATGGCTGCTGAACAATGGTTCCTGTCATCTTATCGTGTGCTAGCTCTTCCAAGCGAATGGGTTTCAAGGCAGTAAAGGTGTATTCGTCTGCTGGAGTGCCTTGGTTCACTTGCACCTTGAATGAGCCACCTCCTTCAACACCCAACTTCTGCCGTTTGATGCGAACGAGTCGATAGGGGGACAATTGACCTTTGTCAGAGGCTTTGAACCATTTTCGGAAACAAGTCTCGTGAACAGTTGCCACTACTTGCCCTTGGTTCGTTGCAATGCAACAGTCAGAGACGTTTGTAAGGGGTTTTTTGCAGTGAACACAAAGTCGCCCCATGTACTCCGTTGCCGTAACTGTCAGCTCAGAAAACTGTATGGTCCCTTGCTGGTAGTTTTCATGTTTGTCATAGAGTAAACGGGCTCTTGGAGCGGCTGTTGTGAAAAATATGAATGTAAACTCTCGTGGTCGGAGAAACTCAGGATCGTCCTCACTAACCTCAAAGGCATTAATCATAGGTTTTTTGTCACGGAACATGTTGCCTGACATTATTCGCCTCCGTCTAAACCATCGCCATAGTTGGCGTCTTGAGCATCTCCTCCGAGCAGGGCTTGTGCGTCTTTGCCCCGCTGAACTTTATCTGCGTCATAAGAGCCATGTACAGAACAGCTCCAATTTCCATCTATGTCTGCAACATAATAACCACCATCACCGCAGATGGGGTGCTCGGCCAAACAACCGTGTTTCTGCAATATCTCGAACAACCTCTCTGTACGAAGTTTTGAATCGAAGTTATCGTATTGGATTTTCTGAACCTTGGCTCGAAGTTGGCAAGCCTTATCGATTTTTCTCAGATTTTCCATACACTCCAAATATTCAGGTGTGATGGACTCCAAGATTAGAAATTCCAAACCAGACCCTTCGTGGGAGAAGGGAGGTAGATTGGCCATCATAGCTGTGTCGAATTCTATGGGCTCCAACTGAGCTGATGCCCCCCCCAGAACGACAGCTACCACGATAATGTAGACGATTGTCATTACCCAACTCTGGTCCCTACTCGTCTCCCTGAACATCCAGCCGACAAAGGGAATGATTGCCATAACGACTGTAAGCAAGAACAGACTGGCCAGAAATGCAGTTGCACCAAGATTTGTGGCCAAAAATCTGTAGGTCCACAGTTTTTCACTCATTGATGGCGCCATATCGCCAAAAGCGTTGAACAGATAAAGGACGAGGGGAAGAACTACCAAGTAAATCCATCTTCTCGCTGTGGAGCGACCATCCCAAATCTCGAGGGCAAGCCAACCGAGGAAAATACCAAAGATTGGTCGACAAAAAGCCAACAAAGTGAAAGCAAGGAAATTGCCTGTTCCTTTTGTTTCAGCCATTGGACCAACTGTAACTCGCTCCCAATAAGGAGTAAGACTCACACCAATGTGATAGAGGCCATTGAGGACAAAAAATAGGGCTGCCATCATGAAGGCAATCCCCATGAACACGCTAGTACTAGTGGTTTCACCCTTATGACTTCCGCCGCTTATTTCTCCATAGGTCGTAATGTCTTCCATAAAACTGCAT